>CAWUKD010000067.1:0-17868 GCA_963922815.1 uncultured Gammaproteobacteria bacterium | reverse complement strand
ATCGAGTAGCGCAGTCCACCGGCCGTTTGTGCAAATCGGGCGCTGAAATCCCGGGCGCTCTGAGGACGATTAAAAGGCGTGCGAAGAAAGCTCCGGATGGACGATGCGTCAATGGCGCTGTAGCCGTTTCCGGCCAGATGCATCCACTCCGGTAAAGATCCGCGCACCGTAGTTACAAAACCAATGAGTTCGCCGGACACTGCGTCCAGCAGCGGACCGCCGCGATTGACGCCCGTACTGGCAAACGTGACGTCAAAGTAGTGACGGCCGTTTGGTGCTGTGAGCAGCGCTGACTCTACCTGTCCGACTACCGCACGATCAGGAAGATCAAGCACGATGTCTTTGCCGATATACAGGCTGCCGTCGTCACCGCTGACCGGGAACCCGGAGGCGTGGTCGTCAACCAGAGCGACCAGGTTGTGCACGTGATCAAAGGCGGCAATGCCAGGAAACACCTGATTGCCGTCGGCATTCAGGTAGTGGACCGAATTGGCCGGATAGAGGCTGTACAGGGCAGCGATCATCAGGCCGGTTCCATTTAGCCGGGCGGCTGGTACGAGCGTTGAGCCACCGTCATATTCGACGGTGAGCCAAACCGTGTTGGCGTCGTCAGCGGCATCTTCAACGACCACGGGGTCGAGTTCTGTTGACGCTGACGCAGTCACGCCCTCCGGATCGTCGGTTCGGGGCAGTTGGGCAAGCATCCACCCGGTGCCGACTCCCGACACGAACAGAATAATTGCAGCGAAAAAAGAAGTCGCTCTCATAGACTATGTGATCCTGAATCCCGGCGCGGGTTCCCGCACCAGACGCCGGTGTCAGTTCCCGTGTGACCGCCGGATTATCAACAACTCAAGTCTACCCTGTTTGGCTCACTGTAGCGTGATCGAAGCTAGAACGTGTCGGTAATCCGGCAATAATCTGGCAGTGCGGCAATGCGATTGAGCCAGCGGGTGACGGCAGGGAATTCGTCGAGATCAAAACCGCCTTCGTCGGCGACGTGGGTATAGGCGTATAAACCGATGTCCGCAATCGAGTACGTGTTGTCAACGAAAAAGTCGTTGTTGGACAAATGGTCATTCATGATGTTAAGTGCGGCAAGCCCACCGGCACGCTTACTTTCGAGTCGCGCTTTTGATGCCTCATTGGGCTCGCCATGCATCATGATAAAGCGCGATACCGCGATAAACGGTTCATGGCTGTACTGTTCAAAGAACAGCCATTGCAGCACTTGTGCCCGGTGCAGTCGTGAATCGGGCAGCAGGGCCGTGCCTTCCGCCAGGTAGTACATGATGGCATTGGACTCAAACAGGAATTCACCCGGTGCGTATTCCAGGGTGGGGATCCGGCCGTTGGGGTTTTTTTTCAGAAACGCATCGGTACGCGTAGCGCCTTTCATAATGTCCATATCGACATAGCGAAACGCCTGTTTGAGCTGACAAAGCGTTAGCCGGACTTTGTAGCCGTTGCCGGAAGGCAGGTAGTCATAGAGGGTATACATGATGCGGGCGCTCCTGAGATTACGGGTAACGCAAAAAGACTAGCACGCCTGCGCGGCCTGGCAGGCGCGAAATAACGCACTTTTGTCAATGGAAACTATTGCGAGCGATGATAGGTTGTCGCGGGCGGCAGGTTAGTCCGATCGGTGTCGATCAAACCAGTCACGCATGAAATGGTCGGCGTAGCTTTCCTGATGCAGGTTGTGCAGGAAGCCGCAATGCCCGCCGTGGTCACGCCGCTCGACGCGGAGGTTGGGCTGTGGCGGTAACTTTGAAAGCGGTTCGTCAGGAACAATAGGGTCGTCAATCGCAGACAGAATAATCGTCGGCGACTCCAGCGTGCTGAGACGATTGTCGCGAACGCTGTAGCCGTCAAAATAGTCATCTACGGTGTCAAAGCCCCCGATCGTTTCGACCAGTACTTTGGTTAGCTCCATCAGGCTGCGATGACGATCAAGCACCGATATGTCAATCGCATCGGGGAAGAACGCATGCTTTTTCAATAGCGATCGACGCCATTTTTTCATGAAGTAAGCCCGATAAACTGCGGGGCCCGCTTCCATGTGCGCCAGTGTGGGGGACGGGTCGATGACCGGTGAAACCGCGCATACGCTTTTCAGATCAAGGCCAATGGACGGTGCCCTGGCGGCTATGCGCAGACTGAAATTTCCGCCAAGACTGAATCCTCCCAGGAACAGCTCCTTGGGCTGGTAACGCAGCCCGATTTGCCGAACCGCTTCGGCCGTTTCTTCAAGCCGGCATGAGTGAAAGACTTCCGGGTTCAGATGATGGCTCTCCCCGTGGTCGCGAAGCTGAAGCCGAAAAACCGCATAGCCGTTGCTCCACAGATTGGCAGCGCACGACAGGATGTACTGGGAGACGGCGCTGCCTTCCCAGCCGTGAATCAGTACGGCAAGCGGCGCATTGGGGTTGCCTGCGGCCGGCGTATGAAATCCGCTGAGTCGAACGCCGTCGTCGCCTTCCAGAACGACGTGCCTGGATTCAGCAAGCATCGAACTGGCGCGTCGCTTCACAAACGGCAGTCGCACTTTTAGACTCGCAAATACCGATTGTGCGTGTGCGTGTCGAATGATCGCTGGTGGAGTAAATGCTGAATCTATCGTGCCGTGGGCCATCGAGTCGTCGTCCTGTTATAGCTGGCGCAATGATAGGACGTTGTTTCGGTGATTGAAACAGCTTCGCCGTGATAAACAGGAATAAGACCGTGCTGGTCGGCGAGGCCGCAGACGGACCGTTCGGTGGAGCGTTGTGTGACTGACCGGATGGGTCCAATTGGGGTCGCCGGTTCGGAACACGCGGCCGGGTCGCCGACTCGCCTGCCGACTAATCGTGCCTACGGATGCGGCCGTTGATTCCCTTCCGAAAGGGAGGCCGGGTGTCAGGCCTTTTCTTTGACCTTTTCTTTTTTGATGTCAACCACTTCAGGGTTGGCCACCATCTGCATTTCACCTTCGATCACGGCGCCTTCGTCGACGGCAATTTTTCTGCCGATCAGGCTGCCGCGAACATACGCGGTAGAGGCTACTTCAATCATGCCGTCTGTGCGCACATCGCCTTCAACCTGTCCGGCAATAATGACTTCGGACGCTCGTATGGTTCCTTTCCACACGCCTTCTTTGGCAAGCGTTACCGGTCCATCGAGATCGCAGTCACTTTCCACGGTGCCGCAAACAACGAAACTGCCGCTGCCTGAGATGGTGCCGGTAATGCAAACACCTTCGCCAATGATTGTGGTTTGGCCTGTGCCCCGGTCGGTGCTGCGGCGAGCTTTGTTATCGGCCATCGAAGTCTCCTGACGGTGAATTTGGCTTGCCACACCAGGCGGGTCCGGGTGGCAACGATGGCTCATTCTAGCCCAAACGGCGGCCTCCGCAACGCTCGGGTTCACATTTTGACGGTGCCGGGGCTGGATACGACGCTGTCAGTGCTGCCAGAGGCGCTTGAAAGGAGGCTGCTGCGCAGACTGTGCCAGCGTTGCAGCCAGGCCGGGGTGCTGCCCGCTGGCAACGGTCGGGCGATGAAAAAACCCTGGCACTCGTCGCAGCGCGCCTGTTGCACCAGATCCCACTGTTCCTGTGTTTCGACGCCTTCAGCCACAACATTCATATCAAGGTGGTGGCCGAGCTCGACGCTCGACTCAAGGATTCTGCGCGCTTGCGAATTCAACGGGGCGTGCTTGATGAACGACCGGTCAATCTTGAGTTCACTGAAGGGAATGCGCGAGAGCTGGGTGATCGATGAATACCCCGTGCCAAAATCGTCGATCGACAATCGGAAGCCTTTGAGTGACAGCCGGGTCAGCGAATCCAGGCAGTTGACCGGGTCCTCGCTCAGCCAGGTTTCGGTGATTTCCAGAACGATGCGAGCCGGATCAACCCGGTAGCACATGAGCATGTCGGCCAGGCGGTCGGGCAGCGTCACATCGCTCAGCGTACGCGCGGATACGTTGATCGAAATGTCGATGGTCAATCCGTCTTTCATCCACTGATAGCACTGGGCCAGCGTCTTGTGAAATATCATGTCGGTCAACGCGTCAATCTGCCCGCTGGCTTCCGCCGCCGGAATAAAAAATCGCGGTGCCAGCAGGCCCTTGTCAGGATGCCGCCAGCGGACCAGTGCTTCAACGCTGGAAAAGTCCAGGGTCTCCATGTTGATCTTGGGTTGAAATACGATGACGAGTTCGTCTTCTGCAGGAATTTTGTGGTCGGAGTTTTCCAGCGGATGCCGATGCAGGCGTCGACCTGCGCTCGACAGCCTGGATTTGGTGAGCATGGCGGTCAGGTTTTCAGGTACGAAAGGTTTTTGCAGGCTGCCGACCAGATTCAGTTCCCGATCGCGAGCCAGTTTTTCAGCGGCGCGTAGCAGCTTGATGTCTCCGGCGCTGACGATCACGATACCCGCCCGGCACTGCTGCGTGGCCAGGAATCGCAAAATCTCGATACCATCTACGCCGGGCATCATGATGTCCAGAATGATGGTGTTGAGGTCGCTGCGATACGTGTCTTTAATCTGCGAGGGGTCGCTGCAGACCACGGCGTCGAAGTCCATGTCCGCAGCAACTGATTGCATCAGCGCAGACAGGTCCAGATCATCGTCGACGATCAGCAGCCGCGGGTTTTGCACTTCGTTCCTGCTATTTAGCATGACGTTTGGGCACCACTTTGGCTGCGACCATCCCGGGGTCCGGAGTTTGTCCGGTACCGTAGGGTGACGCCTTGCATCCCGTGCGGGTGACCATACCCGTTCAGATGCCCAGACTCAGTTTCCACCGGTCGTGCCAGTCGGGCAGGTCGTTGGCACTCATGGGGCGGGCAATAAAGAACCCCTGACCTTCGTTGCAGCCCAGGTCTGAAATCAGGTCCCAGTCGTCCTGTCGTTCAACACCTTCAGCCACGAGGTGTAATCCAAGACGATGACCAAGTTCAATGCTGGTCTCAACAATGACGCGTGATTCTTTGTCGGTTGCCGCTCCTCGAATGATGGACTGGTCAAGCTTGAGCTCGCTGAACGGAATTTGTTTCAGCTTCAGCATTGACGAATAGCCGGTACCAAAATCATCAATGGACAGATTGAAACCCTTCATGCGCAGTCGCGTCAGGATATCCAGCGCGTCTATAGGGTTCTTTACCACCCAGCTTTCTGTTATCTCAATCACGATGCCGTCGGGAGACAGTTCGTATTTGTTGGCCGTGGCCGCGAGCTGATCGGGGAGCGACAGATCGGCCAGCGATGCGCCTGAAATATTAATGGCGACGTTGTGCGGGATACCTGATTCACGCCAGGCACACGCATGACTGAAGGCTTTGTCGACAATGATCTCGGTCAGGGGCGAAATCAGGCCGGTTTGTTCGGCGAGCGGAATAAACGAATACGGTCCCAGCAGGCCGTAGTCCGGGTGACGCCAGCGTACCAGCGCCTCGAGGCTAACCAGTTCAAGCGTGTCCACGTCGATTTTGGGTTGGTAGTGCACCACAAATTCATCGTTGGCCATGCCGCGTCGAAGGTGCGACGTGTCGGAAATAATCATGGGTGACACATTGACGGCGGGTTGGGCAGGTGCGCCGCGGGAGATAGCCTCTCCTACCTCGTCAACGGAAGCTTTCAGTGGCAGCACGGCTCTGACTCTGAGCCCTTTGGATTCGGCCAGTCTCTTGGCTGCAGAGACAATGCGCGGGTCCAGATCACTGACGAAAATAAGCTCGGGCTGGGCAAGCTGATTGCCGAGGAACCGGATAATTTCGATGCCGTCGATGTCCGCGAAAACCAGTTCCATGACAACGACGTCCAGCTTCGGGCAGTCCGCTTTCAAGTTCTCGTAGGTGCCCGCGGTACTGGATGAATAGCGTTTCATTGACAGCGCGCCCGCCATGTCGCGCGCTCTCGCAGGACAGGCGAGTACAACCATCGATTTGCGCATGTAAATGTTCGTGTCCGTGTCTGACTTTGCACCCTTGCGGCGGTCAAAGATGGACGTGACAGAAGCAGGCTTGGTGGCTCTGGATCTATCGCGTCTTCGATCGTCAACGCCGGTGGTATTTGGGAGTGCCTCAGTCATTCCCTGATATTGCTCGAATTGAGCATTCAGGGTGGTGATCAAGTTGGCGTTTTCACACATTGACTGTACGGGTAACGCGTTGAAATTCAGGCCCGTTTTGCATAATTAGGGTAATATAATTATCTCGTTTCATTGCTGCGGAGCCAGGGTGGATTCAGAACGGACTGCAATTCGAAAACGCATGGCGACGCTCGTGGCGGAAGCAGGGAAGAACGAAACGATCCTGCGCCGCGCCCAGGCGCGCGAATTGCGTTTGCTGGAGAGCGCTTCTCTGGAAGATCTGTTCGACAACCTTGTCGCCGGTCTGTCGCGATCGTACGGTCTGGACAGTGTGGGTGTCGTCTTGTGGGATCCCGACCACGAAGTCCGGCACCTGTTGTTAATCAACAAGCCCTCGGAGCCGTTGCCGCAGGGAGTCACATTTTGTGATCGACTCGACGATGTCTCGCCGATCTATTCAAGAATCAAAGGCCCCCTGCTCGGCCCGTTTGTCGCTGATCGGCATGCAATGCTGTTCGAGGGTGAGCGGCCTCCCCGGAGCGTGGCGATACTGCCTTTGCGTCGCCGTGGAAAGATTATCGGCAGCCTGAATTTTGGCAGTAGCGATGCACAGCGATTTACACGCTACCACGCCACCGATTTTCTGGCGCATCTTGCGGTCATTGCCGCTTTTTGCCTTGAAAACAACATCAATCGCAGCAAGCTGATCTGGACCGGTCTGACCGACGTACTGACCGGTTGGCACAACCGTCGTTATCTGGAAGCACGACTGCCGGAAGAGTTTGCCCTGGCGGCCCGGGGGGGAGAGTCGCTGTCGTTCCTGCTGTTTGATATTGATCACTTCAAACGGGTTAACGACGAGCACGGTCATGAAGCCGGCGACGCGGTCCTTCGCGAAGTGGCCCGTCGGGTGCAAAAGGAAATTCGACTAAGCGACGTTGCGGCCCGCTGGGGCGGGGAAGAGTTCGTGGTCGTGCTGCCGCGCACATCCCTGAGCGATGCCCTGCCGCTCGCGGAGCGAATGCGTGAAGCCGTGTGCGGCCGTCCCGTTCGAATCAACGATCACACAGCGCTGACAATGAGTATTTCGATCGGGGCGAGTACGGCTCAACCGACCAAGCAGCACGAGGGCTACGCCAATCAGGTTCGCGTTGCCATCAACAAAGCCGACCAGGCCATGTACGCCGCCAAGGATGCCGGTCGCAACCGGGTGTGCCTGGCTCCGGACTAGCTGGTGTCTCGCCTGATACGAGGCAGGCTTGCGCTTTGACGCACAGGTCAGGGTCGTGAACCGGGCGGTCTTTGATGAGCCTCGTTCACGCGTAGCGTTCGACCGCCTACTTCATTGCCGTTAATGACATTGATCGCGGCGCGCGCCTCGGATTTTTCCATTTCCACAAACCCGTACCCTCGGGGGCGACCGGTTTCGTGATCCATGATGAGTTTTACAGACCGAACTTCTCCGTACTCGGAAAACAGTTCTTTGAGGTCACTTTCTGACATAGAGTACGGCAGGTTGCCGACATAAATCGAAGCCATCGTATTACCTGTTTTTATTTGGACGACCGGGAAGCGACACATACGAAGGCACGGCTCAACGCATGCCCCCCGTAAACCAGGCGTTGAACGGTTTTTGAGATGGCGCGGTTTCCTGAGGAACCCGTCCGCACCGAAAGTCGAGTTTAGGGCAACCTGCAGGGCAAATGCAAACAAATGTAACGAGCGTTTTGTTATGAAATACAGCGGCTTAAGGTTTTGAAAGCCTGCAAGCCAGTCGACAGGCTGTCAATGCGACCTCGATAAACCCAGGTAGCAATGCGGGGCAAATTGTAAGAGAATGCTAGTGAGAATCATTCCCAACAACTGGCAATGGCCAGAACTTCAGCCACTTAAGATCAGGGTCGTCATGAATTCAATGCTGTCACTCTTCCGTCGCGGACTGCCGTCCGGGGCTTTTCTCCTGTTGTTAATGTCGCTCTCGGCCATGGCCATCACGGGCTGTGCACCCTCATCGGGGGACGGCGCCGATAAGCTGGTGGTCTATTCGTCTCGTAATGAGCAGCTGATCAAGCCCGTTTTTGAAGCGTACACCGCTGAAACCGGCACACAGATTGAGTTCATCACCGACAAGGAAGGCCCGCTGATCCAGCGCCTCAAAGCCGAAGGCACCTCGAGTCCGGCGGATCTTTTTCTCACCGTGGATGCCGGCAACCTGTGGTTCGCCAAACAGGAAGGGCTGCTGCAACCGGTGCAAACCGCAGTGCTCGACGAAGCCGTGCCAGCCCACCTGCGTGATCCCGAGCATTTCTGGCACGCGCTGTCGGTACGGGCTCGAACCATGGTGTATCACCCCGACCGCGTTGACCCGGCCGCGCTGAGCACCTATGCGGCGCTGGCCGACAACGAATGGAATGGGCGTCTGTGTTTGCGTACGTCAAAGAAGGTGTATAACCAGTCGCTGGTTGCGATGATGATCGCTACCAAAGGGGAAGAGGCGACCGAAGCGATCGTACGAGGCTGGGTAGAAAACCTGGCGGCTCCCGTGTTTAGCAGTGACACCAAACTGATTGAAGCGATTGCGGCGGGGCAATGCGACGTTGGCATAGTCAATACCTACTATCTTGGCCGACTGATCGATAAAGACCCCGAGTACCCGGTGAAGCTGTTTTTTGCCAATCAGGACACCGATGGCGTTCACGTCAATGTATCGGGCATCGGCATTACCGCGAACAGTCAGCGCGTGGAGGCCGCCACAAAGCTTATGGAGTGGCTGGCTACCGGCAATGCACAGCAGCAGTTTGCCGAAGTTAATATTGAATACCCGCTTTTGTCCACGACCCGGGTGGCCAGCCTGGTTGAGCAGTGGGGAACGTTTAAGCCTCAGCTGATCAACGTGAGCCGCGCCGGGGAGCTGCAAACGGCAGCGGTCAGACTGATGGACAGGGCCGGTTATAACTAGCTGCATCAGGGCGCGCTGATCGTGCATCCTGTTGACGCGACCGGTTACCACAGACACCCGGTACAATTGCAGTGTTCTGCAAACACGAATCGGCTTCACGTGCCTCGCTATGGCCCGGAGAATGGTCGATCGCGTCTTCCAGTGACCGGGGCGGGTGTCACCCGGCAGGCGCTCCATACGTCAGGAACGTTTCAGACGGATGAGTAGTAAAAGCGCAGGCGTGAGTGCTGTATCACACAGGTCCGGTGCGCGACGCTGGTCGTTGCTGTCAGTCTGTCTGGCATTGCCGACTGTAGCTGTTCTTGCCATTGTGTTGAGCGGTCTCTTCGGCGGTTCGGTTCAGGACTCCGAGCACCTGGCTCAGCATGTGCTGCCTCGCGTTGTGCCCAATACCGTGCTGCTGGTTGCGGTTGTGGTGTTCTTTGCCACCGTACTTGGCACTTTCTGCGCCGCACTCGTGGAGTTCTGCGAGTTTCCGGGGCGCCGGATCATGCAGGTGCTGTTGCTATTGCCGCTGTCTTTTCCCGGTTATGTACTTGCGTTTATTTACCTGGGATTGTTTGACTACACCGGCCCGGTCAAAACCTGGCTGCGCGAAGAGTTCGCCATCACAATGTCCGGAACATCCGACTACGCGTTTCTCGGCGTGAGTTTTGTATTAACCCTGGCCTTGTTCCCATATGTCTACATGCTGGCGCGCACCGGTTTTGCCAGTCAGGGTCGCAAGGCTTTTGAGGTGGCGTCGAGCTGCCAGATACCGCCAGTACAGGCCTTTCGCAAAGCCGTACTGCCACTGTCCATGCCGTGGATCGCGGCCGGCGCGCTGCTGGTTGCGATGGAAACGCTGGCCGACTTTGGTACCGTTGCGGTGTTTAACTACGACACCTTTACAACGGCAATCTACAAAACCTGGTTTGGCATGTTTTCTCTGCAGGGCGCCTTGAAACTCGCCAGCATGCTGTTAATGCTGGTGGCCGTTATTGTCGCCGTTGAGCGTTATTTCGCGCTGCGTCGAAAGCGGACGGCGCAGGCGTGGGGGCCGCCCACCCGTTTCCATCTGTCGAAGGGGCGGGCATTACTGGCGGTTGCGAGTCTTTCACTGATTGTGCTGGCCGGCTTTGTTGTGCCGCTGGCGCAACTTGCGGTGTGGGCATTCGGTGCCGGCGCCGGCGAGTGGACGAACGCCTATTGGTCCTTGGTGCGCAGCAGTCTCGTGCTGGGTGTCGCTGGCGCGCTGATCGTCACCGGCGTATCGCTTCTGCTGGTGTTCGCCCAGAGATGCTATGCGAATCGCATGACCCGACTTGCCGTACGCATAGCCGGGCTTGGATACGCACTGCCAGGGACTCTTCTGGCCGTGGGTGTGTTTGTGGCCGTGACCGGAATGGGGCATGGAATCACGGCGATGACGGGCCCGTCCGAGATTGTGCAAAAAGTATTTGGTGCGGGGCTGGCTGTTACGATGCTGGCGTATTTTGTTCGCTTCAGCGCGGTTGCACTGGGATCGCTTGAAAACGGACTGCTGAGGGTGCCAACAACCCTGGACGATGCAGGTCGCCAGATGGGTCGTGACGGGCTGGGCCTGTTGAGACATGTGCTCATGCCGCTGTTGCGTCCGAGCTTGCTGGCCGCCATGCTTCTGGTCTTCGTGGATATTCTTAAAGAAATGCCGATTACATTGATGACCCGGCCATTCGGCTGGGACACGCTGGCCGTAAGAGTGTTTGAGCGGACGGCAGAAGCCCAGTGGGTAGAGGCGGCGCCCGCCGCTCTGTTGATTGTGCTCGTCGGTTTTATTCCGGTCCTGTTGTTAACCAGGAAGATGAATCATGCAACTGCGCATTGAAAACGTGTCACGCGCGCTGGCCGATCACCCGGTGCTTGCCGGTGTGAACGTCACGCTGGAAGAGGGCCGCGTCGGTTGTCTTCTCGGGGCGAGCGGCTGTGGTAAAACGACGCTGCTTCGGTGTATCGCAGGATTCGATTCGATTGACGCTGGTTCTATCCACCTGAATGACGAAGTCGTGGCGGCCGACGGTACGCACGTGGCTCCCCACGCCCGTGGTGTTGGCATGGTTTTTCAGGACCATGCGCTGTTTCCCCATTTGAGCGTCGCTGGAAATACCGCGTTCGGGCTTCACTACCTGTCATCAGTGGAGGCGTCGCAGCGCGTTGATGAGGTGCTTGATCTGGTGGGCTTGCAGGCGCACGCAGATCGTTTTCCTCATCAGTTGTCGGGTGGTCAGCAGCAGCGCGCGGCGCTCGCGCGTGCCCTGGCGCCGAATCCAAGGTTATTGTTACTGGACGAGCCGTTTGCCAGTCTTGATCGTGAGCTGAGATACCGGCTCGTGCAGGAAGTCAGTGCCATCCTGCGCGCCAGTCATACCACGGCTCTGTGGGTGACTCACGATGCCCGGGAAGCATTGCAGGCTGCCGACCGGGTGGGTGTCATGCGTAAGGGGCGCGTTGTGCAGTGGGATACACCGTCTGGTTTGTATACGCGTCCGGCCTCACCGGACGTCGCGCGAGCGCTGGGTGACTGCGCATTGATAGCCGGAGTGATGGACGCTGAAGAGCGGGCCGTTACGGCCATGGGCGCCATTGCCGTGTCGGGGCAGGAGGCTCTGACAACGGGCCAGAACGTGTCCGTTCTGATCCGGCCGGAACAGGTTAAGATCGTTTCGACCGATAACATAATCTCTAAAGGTGAAGCTTACGAGCAATCTACGGGCGGCGTGCACGCGGCAAGCACCGGGCATCAGAAAGGGGTTCGTGCTGTCATTAAAGACGTCTGGTTCCACGGATCAAATACGCTGTGCACTGTAGTGCTTGGCGACGAGACGGAAGTCAAAGTGATGGCGACGCCATCGACGTCTATTGAACGCGGCGCCACCGTGACGATTGCATACGATGCGCCATTTACAGCAGCCTTTCCGGCCTGAGCGGGACTTCGGGGTGAAGAGGTCGGCGACGGCAGAAGAGCCATTATCCACGCGCCAGGAACACGCCGCTTCGCAAACTGAAAACTGGCAGAATGGCTCGGCAGTGTGTATGGCAGCCCGGCATGTGGCCACTCTGTGAGGTAACCGGTTGACAGCGTTCGCGTAAACAGAGAAGCTCAAAAGCAATTCCAAATTCGGCCACGCATACCGACATGTCCATTCCCAATTCTGAAGTCACTCACGGCATTGATAAAGACGGCTTTCGCGCCAATGTCGGCATGATTATTTGTGGGGACGACGGGCGCGTTTTCTGGGGGCGTCGATCCGGTCAGTCCGGATGGCAATTTCCACAAGGCGGGGTCAATCCGGGCGAGACACCGATGGACGCCATGTATCGCGAACTTCAGGAAGAAGTCGGTCTTGAGCGCGGTCAGGTTGAGCTTCTCGGGATTACGCGGCGATGGTTGAGGTACAAACTGCCCGAGCGGTACAGACGTCGCAATACCGAAGTCGAGTGCGTAGGCCAGAAACAACTGTGGTTCCTGCTAAAGCTGTCGGTGCCGGAGAGCGCCTTTAGTTTTGACCAGTTTGATCAACCCGAATTTGATCGATGGCGCTGGGTTGATTACTGGTACCCCATCAACCATGTGATTTACTTCAAACGAAACATCTACAAACGCGCACTGCGTGAGCTTGACCGGTTCCGGTCGGTCGACGATGAAGCCGCTACCGGTCGTCAACCGCCAAACAACAGTGACATGGTCTGACGCGGGCTCGCATCACGCGAGCGGAGTTCCATTCCGCGCTTGACGGCGGATTTCCCGATCTAGAACGGTTTCACCACCACCAGAATGACAATGCCGATAAGCAGTAGCGCCGGCGCCTCGTTGAACCAGCGAAACCAAATGTGGCTGCGCCGATTGGCGCGCCGGGCGAACTGTCCGTTAAGCCTAAGGCAATAGGCGTGGTAGGCCACCAGCAGCAGCCAGAGCGTCAATTTGACGTGCATCCAGCCGGAAGTCATCCATGCCGGAACCAGTATGAGCAGCCAGATACCCAGGGCGCTGGCCAAAACTGCCGCAATCGTCATAAGAATGAATAGCTTACGTTCCATGATGACAAAACGGTCGTGTCCCGCCTGATCATCGGTATTGGCGTGGTAGACATAGAGTCTGGGCAGATAGAGGAGCCCGGCGAACCAACTGACGACGAACACAATGTGAAAAGCCTTGATCCAGAGCATGTGTAGTCCTTTGGCCGCGCCAGGCGGGAATCGGGTGAGCAGAGTGGCTAAAACTGTGGCGTACGTCCCATTTTGCCAGAATGGGCGTGGGTTTGGCTTTTATTTTAGGGGTTAAGTTCAGTACCATGGTCGACCCGCTATACATAAAGAACCCGGATTGATGGCCAAACCCAAGCTCGTTGTCAAACAGCACCAGCCCATGCGCCTCGGCGTGATATGGGCCGTGGCAATTGTGCTGGCGATTGGCAGTGCGTTCCTTATGTACGAGTACGGACGATACCGTGGAGGTTATGACGGCCGCGAGGCCAAAACCACCGAAGCGGAATTGAATCGCCAGCTACAGGAGCTAGGCGATTCCAATGCCAGGCTACGTGAACAAATTGCGCTGTTGGAAACCGCCAAGAAAATCGACGACGAAGCGCACGAAAACGTAGAGTCCATGCTGGGTGATTTGCAGGCCGACGTACAGAAGCAGAAACAGGAGCTGGCTTTTTATCGAAGCATCATTGCGCCTGAAGACGCCAAGCGAGGACTGCGCATTCAGGAATTTCGTTTGACTCCGGCTGGTACCGACAGTGAGTTTCGAATGCGCCTGGTGCTGGTGCAGGCAGAGGCCAAGCACGACCGTCGCATCAGCGGCACCGTCACCATGTCGGTCGAAGGTGCTCGCAACGGTACACAAACCAGCTACAACATCGCTGACTTGATCAGCGGTGACGACACCGAGGACACTCTTGGTTTTTCGTTTCGCTACTTTCAAAACTTCGAACGACAGCTGGTGCTTCCAGCTGGTTTCGTGCCACAGCGCGTGAACGTAGAAGTCAGTCCCAAAGGTCGCGTCGCGGACATCATCAAACAAAGCTTTGACTGGTCGGTCAAAAGCTCTTAGGAGAACGGTATGTTTGGCAAGAAGAAAGACATTCACACAACTCGCAAGCCGCCCAAGCCGACGGCAAACATCGATACGTTTATCGGGTCGAGTACGCGCGTCAACGGCGATATGGAGTTTCGCGGCGGATTGCATATTGACGGTTACATCAAGGGCAACATTCAGGCCGAGCTTGAGTCGAACTCGGTGCTCCGCATCAGCGAGAACGGCGTTGTCGAAGGTGCGGTTAGCGTCCCTCAGGTGATTCTCGACGGCACCGTGAAAGGCGACGTTTCGGCCAGAGAGCGCGTTGAGTTAGGCGCCAATGCCCGCGTGATTGGCAACGTCTTCTATAATCTTATCGAGATGGCGATCGGTGCCGAAATCAATGGTAAACTGATCCACGAGCCTGTTGGACAGCCGGCACTGGTGAATCCGACGAAAGTGAAGCTTCCGGACGAAGAACTGGTACAGGTTCCTGGCAGCAAGTCTGCCTGACGATTGCGTATTTCGGGTCGACCAGACTCTGCCCTGGCTGAGGCTCTGGCGTTCAGGGACTGGCGCACCGTGACAGGTGTTCGTCGTCAATTTGATCGGGCTATCCCACGGACGGCTTGCCTGCGCGCCCAATGAGAGCGGGGTTCGTCACAGGTGGGGGGAACCACCTCCGCAGTTGACTGTCTGGATGATTGTTGCGTGCTGAGACTGCCGCGTATAATGAATAATGCGATTTAACCCATTAGCCAAGTAAACGAGACCCAGAATATGGAACAACAGACAAGTCAGGCCGCTCCGGTCGGCGCACCAAACCCATTGGTGTTCACCGACGCTGCCGCTGCCAAAGTCGGTGAACTGATTGCCGAGGAAGCCAATCCGGCGCTGAAACTGCGCGTCTACATTACTGGTGGCGGGTGCTCTGGTTTTCAATACGGCTTTACGTTTGATGAGACCGAAGAGGACGGCGATGCCAGGGTCGAGAACGATGGCGTTACCCTGCTGGTCGATCCCATGAGCATTCAGTATCTGATGGGAGCTGAAATCGATTATCAGGAAGATATTCGCGGCGCCCAGTTCATTATTCGAAACCCAAATGCCACTACCACCTGTGGATGCGGATCATCGTTTTCCGCTTAAGCGATAACACTTGCGTGCCGTCGAACCGGCAGCCCATCTGACCGCGGCGAATGGCTGCTGCCCCATTTGAAGAAAACTCCGGACCGCGCGTTCTCGCGGCCGTTGATCTGGGTTCCAATAGTTTTCACATGGTCATTGCCCGCTACGAAGACGGGCACCTGACCATGCTGGACCGACTGAGGGAGATGGTACGTCTCGCGGACGGTCTGGACGACGACCTGAACCTCGATCCCGACGTGCAACAACGCGCTCTGGATTGCCTCGCCCGTTTCGGAGAGCGACTTGATTCGTTTCACCCCAATGATGTGGCGGTGGCCGGAACCAACACGCTGCGTCGCGCCCGCAACAGCGGCGACTTCTTTGCAAAAGCCCAGGCTGCGCTGGGTCATCCGATTGAGATTGTGTCGGGGCTCGAAGAAGCCCGGCTGGTCTATCTGGGAGTCGCCCATTCCATACCACCGTCCTCAAAGCGGCGGCTGGTCATTGATATCGGTGGCGGCAGCACCGAATTTATTATTGGACGCAAATTCGAACCGCTTCGCCTGAACAGCCTGTTCATGGGGTGTGTAGGTATCAGCAAGCAGTTTTTCCCGGGCGGGCGCATTACGCCGGCCGCCTGGAAAGCTGCGCGACTGGCCGTCGAACTTGAGATTAGCCCGATTCGTCAGCCGCTGAAGCACATGGGCTGGCGAGAGGTGTACGGCAGTTCGGGTACCATTCGTACCGTTGGCCGCCTGTTACACAGCCGCAATGATTCTTCAACCAGCATCAAACGCAAAGCGCTGAAGGAGCTGGTTGACGAGGTGCGGAGTCTTGATCATATCGATGAGTTTGCGGACCCGGGTCTCCAGGAAAAGCGGCGCCCCGTGTTTGCGGGCGGGCTGGTGGTGCTCGATCGCATATTCAAAACGCTCGACATCCAGTCGATGACCGTGGCCGATTACGCGCTGCGTGAAGGGTTGCTGTACGACACGATCGGCCATTGGTCCGGTGAAGATGCCCGAGAGCGCAGCGTCAAGCTTCTTGCACGGAAATACGACGTCGATAAAGTGCAGTCGCGTCGTCTGGACGAAGTGTCGTCCATGTTGCTCAAGCAGGTGCGCAACGCGTGGGAGCTGCCGCGCGGAAAATCAAAGCGGCTGCTGCACTGGAGTTCGCGACTGCATGAGATAGGTCTTGGCATCGCTCACTCGCACTATCATCGACACGGTGCCTATGTCATCCGAAACGCCGATTTGCCGGGGTTTTCTCGCGAAGTGCAGCAGCGCGTTGCGTGGCTGGTCGAGGGGCATCGTCGCAGCATACCGCCGCTGCCGGTGCTGGCGGACCAGTCGCAGTGGACCGTGCATCTACCCAGGCTGCTGGCGATTTTTCGACTTGCCGCGGTGCTGATACGCGGGCGTCGCGCGCGCGAGCTACCCCCTTTTACCGCCACGGCCGATGAATCCGACCTGCATCTTGAGCTGCCCACCGGCTGGCTGAATGATCACCCGTTAACCCGTGCCGGGTTGGAAGAGGAGGCGCGCGTGCTCCCGTCTCTGGGAATTGAATTCACTTATCGCTAGACCGGGTTGTGCACCGGCACGGCGTTAACCGATTGACCGGATGCTGTTTTCCATCGCGTTGAACGGTCACAAAGTTGTGCCTATGTGACCTGAACGAAGGTTGGTTGTACACTCTCGACTTTCCAGAACGAGCGACCCGTATGACTCTCTCAGAATTTCAGACTCAATATCTGGCCGAACACCCGTTTATGTGGCTGGCTCTTGCGGCCCTGCTGGGAATTATGATCGGTGTGCGCATTGGTCGCTCACTCGAGCGTGCCAGGGCCGCCCGAAAATCCGCCATGGTGGAAGTACCCGACGATAGCGAGGTACTGGCTGCCGACGATGAGGCAGTGGCAGGCGATGTCGACGGCGACCATGCGGCTGAACTGTCCGGATACCAGATCAGGGATCTGGTCGGCATCACGGCCAGGCAGGTAAAGACACTCGGCGCGAACGGCATTAAGAGCGTTGATCAGTTGCGCGATGCGACCAAATCCAAAAAGGACCGGGAAAGCCTTGCCGATAAACTGCAGCTGGAAGATTTTGTGGTGAACAAGTGGGCGCGTATGGCTGATTTTCTGAGCCTGGAGGGCATGGATCCGGCTACGGCTGAGTTTCTGGTGTTTGCCGGGATTAACTCCACCGGTGATCTCGCGTCCAGAAATCCGGAGTCAGTTGCTCACAAGTTGCAGAATCTTAATGAAAAAGAGTCGCGCATAGACGCGGTTCCCACGCGACAGCAGCTTGAAGCCTGGGTGTCCGAACTAAACGCGTAGACGACCCGCGCTAACGCAGTGTCCGCGAGTCTCGCGGCAGTGCCGCTCAATGGTGGTATTCCTGATCCGTCATGTCCGGTGAATCCGTTCAGTCAGGATTCAGCGACGGTATGAGATCTTAACCTCAACGCCCGCTGTAACAGAGCATTCCCAACTCCCGGGCGTTTGAGGATAAAGGCTATGGAACACCCATCGAAAATCGTTCGCTTCGGGTTTGCGTTGATCGCCATGTTGCTGGTAACTGGCCTGGTGTATGCCGGTAATGAAACGCCAGAGTCGGAGTTGTCGGGCATCGTCGCTCAGCTAGCAAAAGTCGCTCTTGGC
>CAWUKD010000066.1:0-17930 GCA_963922815.1 uncultured Gammaproteobacteria bacterium | reverse complement strand
TGCATCGGCCGGAGTCATCGGTGAGTAACGTTCTTGCGCACGTCCCGGCGGTCATGCTTGTGATGACAGCATTGTCTGCCGCGCCACTGGTCTCGGCCCAGGATAGTGAGACCGATGAATCGGTGTTGCCAACAGAAACGACGTCACGACTTGAGGCCAATAATGCAGGGCCCAGTATTCAGCTTAAGACGACGTCGGTTACCGGCAGTCGAGAGCTGCCGAAGGTTTTGGTCATCGTGCCCTGGAAAACATCCGAAGCGATGGGTCCGGGTGAGCGGCCGCTCGCCAGTCTGGTTGAAGAGGCACTAACGCCGGTCGACCCCGACGTGTTTCGGCGACAGCTGAGCTATTACACCAAATTGAAAGACGCTTCTGCCGCTTCCGGCAGTGGCGACACATCAAACTAACCACGAACGCGCACATACTTACGAGGAGAGTAACGTGGACACGTATAACACAATAGTCCGATTTTTCCAGGATGGGGGATTATTTATGTATCCCATCATGCTGGTGCTTGGTATTGGCCTGGCCATTGCCATCGAGCGCTGGTTTTACCTGTCGGCAAGCAAAACCCGCAATCGCATGATCTGGAAAAAACTGGCACCGCTGCTGAAAAAAGGCGGCTTCAAAGAAGCGGCCAACATCACGCGCCAGTCCAAATCTGCCATTGCGACAATCCTGTCTTACGGCTTTGCACGGATTGAAACCGCGCGACGTCGCGATGACATTGAAAAAGCCATGGAAGAAAGCCTGATGGAAGTTATGCCGAGACTGGAGAAACGTACGCACTATCTTGCCACGTTTGCCAACATCGCCACGCTTCTGGGTCTGCTGGGCACAATTATCGGTCTGATTCGGGCGTTTACGGCAGTAGCTGCAGCCAACCCCGCTGAAAAAGCCGATCTGTTGTCTGCCAGTATTTCAGTGGCAATGAACACCACGGCTTTCGGACTGATGGCGGCCATACCGCTGCTGCTGATGCATTCGGTTCTGACCACTAAAACGACCGAGCTGGTCGACAGCCTTGAAATGGTGTCGGTCAAGTTTCTGAACAGCGTGGCCGAACCACGTGGATCACAGAGCGCTGCCTAATGAACTCACGTCGCTGGCGTCGTCGCCACAATTCGGATGTTGCTGAACTCAATATCACGGCTTTCATGAATCTGATGGTGATTCTGGTGCCGTTCCTGTTGATTACGGCGGTGTTTTCGCGCCTGACCATTCTCGAGCTCAGCCTGCCTGCGCCGGGAGACGGGACGGCCGATACGGATACGCCGGCGCTTCAGTTGGAGGTTGTGCTCCGGCAGAACGGCGTCGAAGTGGCTGACACCAAGACGGGTTTGCTTAAAGTTTTACCCAAGTCCGGGGACGGCGATGAGTATGACCTGAAAGGGTTGAGTGACTATCTCAAGCAGGTCAAAGCCAACTACCCGGATATTACGGCGGCCACTATCCTCCTGGAGCCGGACATTGAGTACAACACTCTGGTGCAGGTCATGGATACCGTGCGCGTGTATTCATCGCCGGGTATTTCAATGGCACCCGCCGAGCTGTTTCCGGATATCTCTATCGGCGATGCCGTAGCGGCACCGCTGCAGGCACCAGTGGCCAGCACGTTAACGGGAGCTCTGTAGCATGTCTATGTCACGTCGCGCCCAGCGCATGGATCGTAAACACAAGAAAGGAAAGATGCCGAGCCTGAACCTCGTCTCGCTCATGGACATTTTTACCATTCTGGTGTTTTTCCTTCTGGTTAATTCTTCGGATGTTGAAACGCTGCAGGCCAACAAAGCTGTTCAGATACCGGAGTCTATTGCGGAGCAAAAGCCGCGGGAAAACGTAGTGGTCATGATCACCAGCACCGACATTCTGGTGCAGGGTGAGGCGACAGTGTCACTGGCTGACGTTAACGCCAGCGATGCTTCCGTGATTCCCGAGCTCAAAGCCATGCTTCAAAGTCAGGTTGACAAGCTGATCGCAAACGCCGGGGAAGATGACCGGGCGATGCGTGAAGTTACGATAATGGGCGACAAGTCAATTCCGTACAGCATTCTGAAGAAAGTCATGGCGACGTGTACAGACGCGGACTATGGCCGACTGTCTCTTGCCGTTCTCCAGCGTGGAGCCGATTCGTGATGTTATTTGTATTCGTGTCGGCAGCGCTGGCGGCCGTTGCCAGTCGCTGTAGGCGGGACCAGACGAACTATGGTTTAACCGGGGTTCGACGTGTCCGGGGAGAGCGTGCATGAGCGCTGCGACCGCCAACTATTTTTCGATGAGCGACCCAAACTATCGACGGTTTGATCTGCCCTGGACTCGTGAGACCGAAGAGTACACGCGCCTGCGCAAGATCTCGCTGGGCGTCATGGGCACGCTGTTTGTGATGTCCGTCATTATTCCGTTCCTGCCGGTAAGCGACATTGAACGAAATGCAGCTACCGACATTCCTCCGCGATTGGCGAAACTGGTTATTGAGAAAAAGGCGCTGCCACCGCCACCGCCTCCGCCGGAGCCTGAGGTTGAAAAGCAGGAAGTCGCGAAGCCCAAGCCAGAACCAAAGCCGGAGCCGATCCCTGAGGTGAAACCACCGCCACGAGTGGCGAAGGTTATTACGCCGCCACCGGAGCCGGTCATCGAACCCGTAGTTCCTCCTGAGCCGTCGCGTGAAGAAGTGGTAGAGAAGGCGCGAGAGAAGGCCAAAACAGTAGGATTGATGGCCGTTGCGGATGACCTTGCCGATCTGAGGCAAAACAGCGCGGTTGCCAATACCACGGGCAGTAATTTATCGGCGTCTGTTTCCAACAGCGATCGAACTGAGCGCGCACTGATTACCAGTCGAAGCAGCAAACGAAGTGCCGGAGTCAATACTTCCAATATTAGTCGAAGCACCGGAGGCGGGGGTCTTGCCGGTCGCACCACTACGGCGGTGGCAGCACCGGTTCATCCTGGTGCCAAAACGGCCCTGGCCAGTGCGGGCAGCAGCGGCTCGCAGTATGCGGGACAGCGCAGTCAGGAAGAAATCGAAACGATTTTCGACAAGAACAAGGCAGCGATCTACGCACTGTACCGACGCGCGCTGCGAAAAGACCCTACTCTGCAGGGTAAGCTGGTACTTGAGCTGACGATCGCCCCATCGGGCAAAGTCGTGGCCGTCTCGGTGGTCTCCAGCGAGCTCGGTTCTACGGACTTCGAAAAGAACCTGCTGCGCCGGGTCAAGATGTTTGATTTTGGTGCGCAGGATGTTGACGAAGTCACGACGACCAAACCGATCGATTTCTTCCCGGCCTGATTTGAACCAATACGAGCGCGCCCACGGCAATTCCTGCCGCGGCGCGCTTTGTTCTTTTTGTGTGACCCTGTAAACTCTTTCCGGTCCGCGCCTGACAACTTTGCCGGCCGCGTTTCGACTTTCGGGAGAGCCTCATGCTAATGCGTTCCGTGCTGTTTGTACCTGGTGGCAACGAAAAAATGCTCGCAAAGTGCGCGAGCCTGACCGCCGACATACTGATGCTCGACCTAGAAGATGCGGTGGTTCCCTCTCGAAAAGCCGCTGCCAGGGATATGGTTGCCAGCCTGATCGATTCAGCCGATGAGAACTTGCGCCGCAGATTGTGGGTCAGGATTAACGCCTGGCAGAGTGGGTTACTCGAAGAAGACCTCGAAATTATCGCGCCACTCATGCCTACCGGTTATCTGTTGCCCAAAGCTCGCTCTGCGCAGGACGTGTCGGACCTGGATCGTTTGCTCGACAATCTTGAGCTTTCCGATGAACACCGACGGTCCCGCATCCTTGCCATGGTTACCGAAGTGCCCGAGGCGCTTCAGCAGCTGTCATCCTACAATACGGTTCTGCCCAGGTTTGAAGGCATGTCCTGGGGCGCAGAAGATTTATCGGCTGCCCTGGGAGCATCGGAGAATCGTGACGCCGATGGCAATTGGCTACCGATCTATGAATACGCGAGAACGCAATGCCGGATTGCAGCCGCCAGTGCGAACGTCTCGGCCCTGGATACGGTGTACACCGACTACAAGAATACGGAAGGTCTGAAGCAGTATGCAACGAACGCTGCCCGGGACGGGTTTGACGGTATGCTGGCGATTCACCCCAATCAGGTCGATACCATTAACGCGGCATTCACTCCGTCGCCGGCTGACGTCGATCGTGCGCAGGAAATCGTGGCAGCGTTTGCGGCTAACCCGGATGCCGGAGCGATTGGCCTGAACGGCATGATGCTCGACTTGCCGCATCTCGTGCAGGCCAAGCGTGTGCTTCGCCGTCACCAGTCTATTTCGGAGCACAGCCGCTAACACATCGAGAATGTGTCGGGCCGCGAGCGTTTTGCAGATTAGTGAGTGATGTACAGCGCCCGTGCAAGACAGCGGCTGATCCAATTCCAGTGTTTCCGTAGATTGTTAAAGGAATAGACGCCTGCTGTGAGTGACTTAACCGTCGTTGGGGTTTTCGTCAGGTTCTCCGGAGACCGATAAAGTCGCGAGTGCCGTTTTCATCATGTCGATTTGATCAGGATTGGTCAGCTCGTTTTTATCGACGTTAAAATTTTCATAAAACTTCGGGATCGATACGGTGGCCAGAACGGTTCCGCCAAACCGGGGAATAGCCGCAGCCGCGATGCCCAGTACGTTGCTGCCGCCACGACCGCCCGGAGAGGTGGCCATGATGACCATGGGCTTGTGCTGATACACGTACCGGTCGGCGCGCGACGCCCAGTCGAACAAACTCTTGTATGCCGCCGTGTAAAGGCCGTTGTGCTCGGCGAAAGAAACGAGCAGGGCATCGGCGCTGGCCAGTTTGGACAGAAACCGGACGGCGGCCTCCGGTATGCCCGACGCCTCTTCAACGTCGATGCTGTATATCGGCATTTCAAAGTCATTAATGTCGACAATTTCAATCTCGGCATCTTCTATCAGGGAGCAGGCGTAGCGTACCAGCTTGCCGTTAATGGAATGTCGACTGTTGCTGGCGGCGAATGCGATGATTTTCACAGTTTGTCCCGAATGGTCAGATCAGATCAAAGTATACCTGCGGGCCGTCTTTTTCCAAGCGTTTACAGGAAACACATTTTCTCAACAAGGCTGGCAATCGTGGTCTGTTCAATCGGGTATTTCGTTTAATGCCGTTGTGAGATAAGCCTTAGTCGAGGGAAGTTCCAATTCGCTCACGGATGCGTCATTTGCGCAAATTGCCGAAATTCGGCGGTCACTGGATCACGGCGGAGAATCGGCTCATACTATCGCTTCTGAGGGCGCGCCTCTGTCGGGCAGCGCCCGGCTTTTATCTTCAGAGTGCTTACTATGAATCATGCATTCAGGCGGGCCGCTATCGCGGTTTGCTTTGCGCTAGTTACCAGCTGCGGTGATAGCAACGAACAACAGGGGCCTGGTGCCAACCAGGGGCCGCCGCCTGCCAGCGTCAGCGTTGCACCGGTGATGCGGCGCGTAGTTACCGATTGGGACCAGTTTAACGGGCGAATTGAGGCCGTTCATCGTGTAGAAATCCAGCCTCGGGTAGCGGGGTATCTTCAGGAAGTTCATTTTAGGGAAGGCGCTGTCGTCAATGAAGGTGACGTGCTGTTTTCCATCGACGAGCGCGAGTATCAGGCCGCGGTTGATCGTGCGAGGGCCAATCTGAAGGGCGCCACAACGCGGCTCAAGCTCGCCGGGCAGGAGCAGGAGCGTTCCCGCAACTTGTTGGAGGTCAAGGCGATCTCAACGGAAGAATTTGAGCAGCGCCAAAGCGAAGTCGTGCAGGTCAGTTCGCAAATTGCTTCGTTCGAGGCCGATCTTGCGCAGGCCAGGCTCAATCTTGAATTTGCCACCATTCGGGCACCGATCACCGGACGCATCGGAGAAGCGCTGGTCAAGCCCGGCAACCTGGTCGCACCGGGCACCACGCTACTGGCCACTCTGGTATCGATCGATCCGGTTCATGTGGTGTTCGAAGGCGATGAAAACATTTATCTGAAGTATCAGAAGCAGGCGCGTGACGGCGACCGGCCAAGCTCTCGCGAGTTCAACAATCCGGTTCAGGTCGGTCTGGTCAACGAAGAAGGGTATCCGCATCTCGGGGAAATGAACTTTGTGGATAACACGCTGGATCCGGCTACGGGTACGATTCGGGGACGGGCGGTTTTGCCGAATCCCGACGGTCTTTTCACTCCCGGTCTGTTTGCGCGGATCCGATTGCTCGGCAGTAATGAATATGAAGCGCTGCTGATTACCGATATGGCGGTACTGACCGATCAGGATCGCAAGTACGTATATGTGCTCGGTGCCAACAACAGTGCCGAACGTCGGGATGTCACGCTGGGGCGCGAGATTGATGGCTTAAGGGTGGTCAATTCGGGACTCAGCGACGGAGATCAGGTCGTCGTCAATGGTGTACGCAAGATCTTTTTTCCCGGAGCGCCGCTTGATCCGGTGACGGTTTCGATGGACAACCCGCTAGCTTCCGATGCGGCGAGTGCCCCGGCGCAACCCTGATGGATTTATCCCGCATATTTGTCGATCGTCCGATCCTTGCAGCCGTGCTGTCGATCATGATCTTTGTAGCAGGTCTGCTCGCGATTCCGAATCTGCCGATCAGCGAATATCCGGAAGTGGTACCTCCCACAATTCAGGTCACGGCCAATTTTCCGGGAGCCGATCCCAAAACCATTTCCGAGACCGTCGCCGCGCCGCTTGAAGAAGCGATGAACGGCGTCGAAAACATGATTTACATGAAGTCGGCGTCGAGCTCCGACGGCGTCATGTCGCTCACGGTCACCTTTGCCGGCGGCACCGATACGGATCTTGCTGCCATCAAGGTGCAGAATCGTGTCGCACAGGCGCTGCCGCGATTACCGGAAACCGTCCGGGCGCTTGGGGTTACGACCGCGGTGGCCTCTCCAAACCTGACCATGGTCGTGCACCTGTCCGGGGATGAGGACCGTTACGACGGGCTGTACCTGACCAACTACGCCGATCTAAGAATCAAGGACGAGCTCGCGCGCATCTCCGGTGTGGGTCAGGCGCTGATTTTTGGTACGGGCGACTACGCCATGCGGATCTGGATCGATCCTGAAAAGGCCGCGTCGAGGGATCTGACGGCCGGTGACATTGTGGCCGCGGTGCGCGAGCAAAACGTCCAGGTATCGGCCGGAATTATCGGAGGCCCGCCCACGCCAGGGCCGTCCGAAGTCCAGCTGTCGATTAACACCGAGGGCCGCTTGTCGACGCCTGAAGAGTTTGGCGACATTGTCATCAAGACCGGGGATGACGCCGCGCTGACCCGTCTGCGCGATGTGGCCCGCATTGAACTGGGGTCGAACGCGTACGCCTTGCGCTCACTGCTCGACAATGAAACCGCGGCCGCCATCGTTATTTTCCAGACGCCGGGAGCGAACTCGATTGCGCTGTCGGACAATGTTCGAACGAAGATGGAAGAGCTGGCCAAATCGTTCCCCGAGGGGCTTGAGTGGCAGGTGGTTTACGATCCGACGGTGTTTGTGCGGGAGTCGATTGCCTCGGTAGTCGCCACGCTGCTTGAAGCCGTGCTGCTCGTTGTTATTGTCGTGGTGATCTTCCTGCAGACCTGGCGTGCTTCGATCATTCCACTGCTGGCCGTACCGGTTTCTATCGTGGGTACCTTTGCCGTTTTATGGCTGCTCGGGTTTTCGATAAACGTACTGACGCTGTTTGGTCTGGTGTTAGCCATCGGGATCGTGGTGGACGATGCGATCGTGGTGGTCGAAAACGTAGAAAGGCATATCGAGGACGGCGACAAGCCGCTCGATGCGGCCCACAAGGCCATGTCGGAAGTGTCCGGGCCGATTGTGGCCATCTCGCTGGTGCTCGCCGCGGTGTTTGTGCCCCTGTCATTTATTGATGGCGTTACAGGCCAGTTCTACCGGCAATTCGCGGTGACCATTGCGGTGTCCGTATTGATTTCCGCCGTTAATTCGCTAACGCTGTCACCTGCGTTGTCCGCCATTCTGTTACGTCCAAAAGGCGCTCCGAAAGATCGCCTGAGCCGTATTATCGACGCTCTGTTCGGGTGGTTTTTTCGATGGTTCAACCGAATGTTCTCGCGGCGCAGTGAGCGCTATTCGAGCGGTATCTCCGGCGTAATCCATCGCAGCCGACGATTTTACGTGCTGTATGCTCTGTTGATCGCACTGGCGTTCATAGGCTTCAGATCGGTGCCCGGCGGGTTTATTCCCGAGCAGGACAAGCAGTACCTGTTCGGGGTCATGTTATTGCCCGAAGGAGCATCCATTGATCGAACGGAGGACGCCATGCGCGAGATGGGACGTCTCGCTCTCGATGTGCCTGGCGTTACCAGCGCGGTCACGTTTCCCGGTCTGAATGCCGTCCATTTTGTGAATACGCCGAATATTGGCACGATGTTCATCGGCATTGATCCGGCCGTCGACCGGGACGCCACTGCCGTGGAACTGGCGGGACAGCTGTCCGGTGAATTTGGATCGATCAAGGAGGGCCTCGCCTTTGCGTTGATGCCACCGCCTTTGATTGGCCTGGGTAATTCTTCGGGAATCGAAATGTACCTGCAGGATCGGGGCGGCCTGGGATTCGGCGCACTGAACGATGCGGTCAACCAGTTTAGCGGTGCGCTTCGCGAAACCCCGGGCATCGACGGGTTCTCGGTACTGAGTTCGTATCAGCCGAACGTACCGGTGCTGAGTGCCGTCGTTGATCGTACAAAGGCCAAAGAGCAGGGCATCGTTCTGACTGACCTTTACAACACAATGCAGGTGTATCTCGGGTCGGCCTATATTAACGACTTCAATATGTTCGGTCGCGTGTACAGCGTTTACGCGCAGGCCGACGCGAGCTTCCGGGATGAAATCGAGGACATCGGACGACTCAAGGTGCGCAACGGCGAGGGCCGCATGGTTCCGGTGGCCAGCGTGGTTGATATTGAGCAGGGGTTCGGCCCGGATCCGGTTGTCCGCTACAACGGCTACCCGGCGGCCGACTTGTCGGCTGGTATTATTCCCGGACAGTTGACGTCGATCGAAGCGGTCAGGGCGGCCGAGAAGATCGCCTCGGGAGCGTTACCTCTGGGTGTGTCCCTTGAATGGACAAACCTGACGTACCAGCAGGTCACGCAGGGAAATGCATCGCTGGTGGTGTTTCCGCTGGCCGTATTGCTGGTGTTTCTGGTACTGGCCGCGCTTTACGAAAGCTGGTCTTTGCCCTTTGCCGTCATTCTTATTGTGCCGCTGTGCCTGCTGTCGTCCATTGGCGGCATCTGGCTACTTAACGCCGCACGCGGAGCATGGTTTGGGTTCAGCATTCAGCAAGGCTGGATTCCGCCGCCGCCCATGTCGATTCCGCCGACCTTTCTGGACAACAACATTTTTACGCAAATCGGATTGGTCGTGTTAATGGGCCTGGCGTGCAAGAACGCCATCCTGATCGTTGAGTTTGCTCGTGATCTTGAAAAGCAGGGACGCACAACGTTCGATGCGGCCGTTGAAGCCTGCCGACTGCGCTTGCGGCCGATTCTGATGACCAGCTTTGCGTTTATCGCGGGGGTTCTGCCTCTGGTCTTTGCCAGCGGAGCCGGGTCCGAGGTTCGTCACGTAATGGGTGTTACTGTGTTCTTCGGCATGCTCGGCGTGACGTTCTTCGGGCTGTTTTTCACGCCCGTGTTCTATGTCGCGATTCGCAAGCTTGCGATGCGCCGCGAACGACGCACGGCCGGAGCAGAGGGTTGATATGAATCGCTGCTGTCTGCTCATTCTACTGACCTTCACATTGTCTGCCTGCATAACGGCCGGACCGGACTATGAGACTCCGTCTGTGGAGGCGCCCGAGTCGTTCAGCGAGGCCGACCCGGCTCTGTTTAATCAGGAAACTCCACAGACCAGGTTTTGGCAGGCATTCGAAGATCAAACGTTAACCAAACTGATCGAACGCGGGCTGGGAGCCAATACCGACATACGCGCGTCTCTGGCAAGGCTCGAAGAATCGCGTGCCCTGAGTGGTTTGAGTGTCTACAGCCTGTTCCCCACCGTGAACGCATCGACATCGTCGGAGCGAAGCCGACAGAGTGGCGAAGACCCGTTTGCTTTCGAAGGACTCGGCGTATCGGAAGTCTATCGGCTGGAGTTCGACAGCGTTTGGGAAATCGATTTGTTTGGCAGCCTGAAGCGACAGAATCAGCAGATTGTCAGAACGGTTCAGGCCAATGAAGCCCTGTTAAGAGACATGCAGCGTACTGTAATCGGTGAAATTGCCCACAGCTACTTCGCATTGCGCGGGGCTGAAACGCAGCTCAAAGTACAGAGGCAGGGAGTGGACGCACAGGTGCGGGCAGTGGAGATTTTGCAAAAGTCATTGGACGCCGGACGCGGCACGGCGTTTGATGTTGCGCGTGCCCGGGCATTGCAACGAACGCTGGAGGCGGCGTTGCCCGATGTAGAAGCCCAGGTTTCCGCCAGCCGCCAACGTCTTGCGGTACTGACCGCCGACACCGCCGAAAACGTAAATACCTTGCTGAAAACGACGCCTTCCGATTCTCCGGCTCTGGCGTTTCCCGACAGCATCCGGTTGGGAACGCCTGAGGAGTGGCTGCAGCGGCGACCCGATATTCAAGCCGCGGAAAGAGCGCTTGCAGTGGCCACCGCAAGCATTGGCGTCGAGGCCGCCGAGCTGTACCCGAAGCTCAATATTCTCGGCAGTTTCGGATACAGCGGCACGAGCCTCGATGATCTGGGCAAATCCGGTGCACGGCGCTGGACGTTTGGTCCGTCACTGCAGTGGCGCTTCCTGGATATTGGGAGAGTACGGCAATACATCAAGGCAGCGGAGGCCAACGAACGGCTGGCGATTGCCAATTTCGAGGGCGCGCTGCTTCGTGCTCTGGAAGACATGGAGAACGCCTTGAGCCGGTATCGGGCAACGACGGCAACGGAGCGCGCTCTTGGCGAAGCGCTGTCCGAAAGCGTCAAGGCAACCCGGCTTGCCCAGCTGCGCTTTGACAACGGAGCTTCCAATTATCTGGAAGTTCTGGATGCACAGCGCACGCAGTATGACAGTGCCAGTCAGTTTGCTCAGGCAACGACCGCGCGGTCGACCGCACTGGTGGCTGTTTACAAGGCGCTGGCGGCAAACTGATTGCGTTCAGCCGGCGCGACGGTTCCTCCCGTCGTGTACCACAAGTCGGTCACTATTCTCTGGCAAATAGCCATCGCATACCCTGACGAAATGAAGCGGGTGGTGCGGACATGTGGCTGTGCGTCTGCAGATCGGTGGTTTTAAGTCGCCATGGTTTGTCAGTGCTGTCGGACCAGTGTCTGATCCACTCAAGAGCAGGCTCGCGGAACCGCGGGTCGTCATCGGTACCGCTCGCGACGAACAGGTGTGTGGGCCTGTCCCCGGAGCCGGCGTGCGATTTGAGAAAGAACGGCAGGTTTCGGTGCAGCGCCGGATTGCTGGCGATGTGCCCCCAGAACAAGTCAGGCTCGGTCAGCGCCGTGTACAGCACAAACTGTCCCCCTAACGATTGTCCGAAAATGACTCGGCGAGAAGCATCCGAGCGATAGGTGGATTCAATGAAAGGCATCAGTTCTTTGCCGAGAAACGACTGAAACGCCCCGGCGCCTCCCCAGTAGTCTCTCTCTGACGATTCGGCCGTATAGTCGGTGCTGCGGTAATTTCCACCCTTATGAGTATCGCTGCCGTAGGAAATACCCACGATCATCAAGTCCGGCACCTCTTCGGCAAAATTCAGGTATCGATAATAGGCCGAGATCAGTGGGAACAGCGCTCCGCCGTCCAGCAGGTAGACCGTTGGGTATTCACGGTCGGCAGACTCTTTGTATCCGTTCGGCAACATCACATAGATATGGTAGTCACGGCCGATCTTGTCCGCTTTGACGTTGTGGTAACGGGTGTCCCCAAGGCCATGCAGGGCGTCGGTATTCACGGCTGCGCCTGCCGATGATATGGCCAGGAAAATGAGTGCGCACGCGATCGATCTGAGCATTTTTGAGTCCCGGTTATTAGGGCTGTCATGGCCGCAATTGGTCCATCATAGCGGTCTGATCCGCAAGCCTGATAGTGATTCGATAGTTTTTAGCGCGGCGAGTTCCGGGTAAGTGTGCGGAGCGAAGCGGCTTAAACCCGTTCCAGAGAGGCAGGTTCAGTCTGTGTTCAGGCTGGCAGTGCAATCATCTCCTCATAACGTGGTTATTCCGGGTGACCACCCGCCAAACAATGAAGGGGAACGACGTGACGACACCTGCAAGAATCGTAACTTTTGGATTTGCTCTGCTGGCACTGATGCTGATGACAGCACTGGTTTACGCCGATGAGTCGATTTATGTGAGCGCCGCTGTTGGCAACACCGATCTGGAAGAGTCGATAGACTTTCCGATTGATGACGACGCGACCGCGTTTCGGCTGGGGCTGGGCTACGAGTTCGGCAACGATATCGCCGTCGAGGCAAGCTATGTAAACCTGGGCGAATTTACGGGAAACACCGGGTTCAATAACATCGGCATCAGCGGTGAAGTAGAGGGCCTCGCCTTATCGGCCGTCTTCAGGCTTCCGTTAACCCATCGTTTGGCGGCCACCGCGCGCGGTGGGGTGCTGGCCTGGGAATCCCGGGTGGTTACTCCCGGGTTTCGCGACAAGTTTGATGGCGACGATGTGTTTTACGGTCTGGGTCTTGAAGCCGATGTCTCTGATCACTTTGCGATCACCGGCGAGTGGCAGCGCTATGAGCTGGATGACAGCGAAGCGGATGTCCTGTTTCTGGGCGCACAGTTCAGGTTTTAACGAGGTCGAAATTGATGCCATGCTTTTGATAAGCTGGCATCCATATGCACCTTTATGATGAATTGACCCGGCGTTACCGGTCCGCGGATGATGACGTGCTGGTGACGCCGGAAGGTGATCACTGGTCGTTGAGTCGCCTCGAACGACTGGCCGCCCGCCTGAGTGCGGTGCTGCGTGGCTACGGGCTTGAAGTCGGCGATCGCGTGCTTGTTCAGGTGCCAAAATCGCCTCGGGTTATCGCTCTGTATCTGGCGTGTCTGCGCTCCGGATTTGTGTTCGTCCCACTGAACACAGCCTATACGTCTGACGAATTCGACTATTTCATTCAGGATGCGGAGCCTGCCGTTTTGGTGCTCGACGCCGAGGCGGTTGAGCCCGGCGGAAAATCATGCCGCGTAATTAGAATGCAGCCGAATGTGGCGGATAATGCGTTCGCCGACGCGGACCCCGGCAGTAGCTCGGGTCAGGCGGACTTCGAGCGATTCCTTGCGCTCGGGTATGGGTCAGAAAGTCTCGATGCCAGCATTATCTATACGTCCGGAACCACAGGTCGCTCCAAAGGCGCTGTGCTGTCCCGGTCCAACCTGCTCGCCAATGCCACGACCCTTAACACCCTGTGGGGATTTTCGGCGGATGACGTGTTGTTACACTGTCTGCCGGTCTTTCACGTGCACGGGTTATTCATTGCATTGCATACCGCCATGCTGAGCGGCGCCGTGATTCGGTTCCTGCCGGCGTTTGATGTGGACCTGGTGATGACAGAGTTGCCGAAGTGCACGGTCATGATGGGCGTGCCGACGTACTACACCCGAATGTTATCGGACTCGCGTTTCGGGCGGAGTGCGTGCCAGTCTGTCAGGCTGTTTGTCAGTGGATCTGCGCCCCTGTCAAATCAGACGTTTGAGCAGTTCGAATCGCGCACTGGCCATCGGATTCTCGAGCGCTACGGCATGTCCGAAACCAATATCATTGCGAGTAATCCACTGAACGCCGAACGTGTTGCGGGCACAGTGGGATTTGCGGTAGATGATACGATCGTGAGAATCGCCGATGCCGACGATCATCCTCTTGCGCACGATGAAGCAGGCTCGGTCCAGGTCAAAGGGCCCGGCGTGTTTACCGGCTACTGGCGACAGCCCGGGAAAACCCGCCAGGAGTTTACCGAAGACGGCTTTTTCCGAACGGGCGATCTCGGGCGATTGGATCATGAGGGTCGATTAACGCTTGCTGGTCGTCAGAAGGATCTGATCATCACCGGAGGATTGAACGTCTATCCTGCGGAGATTGAGCGCCTTTTGAATACCGTTCAGGGGGTGCGGGAATCCGCCGTTGTGGGCAAGCCTGACCCGGACTTCGGGGAGCGGGTCGAAGCATTTATCGTCTCTGACGGCTCGGTAGACGATTTGCCTGGCGTTCTGAGGGAATGGGTGCGTCGTCATATGGCCAATTTCAAGCGTCCCAAAGCGTTTCATTTGATTGAAACTCTGCCCAGGAATACCATGGGAAAGGTACAGAAGAACGCGCTCCGGGACCGGCTTGAGCAATGAAGATCACGCCGCAGGATCTGGAGCGCGTACCAGACATTAGCGTCATCGAACTGAGTGATTAGCCTGACCGGCTTAACCGATTGGTTGAACCGACTGGTTAATAATCACAACAGGTCGCAGGTCATGCACTGAGTTTATTCAGGGCCTGCTTCACTGTCGATGACGTGACAGGTGTGTTAACAGGCGATGTCGTGTCCGGACCGGAGACGGGGTTGCGTCGGCGTTCACGTATTGAAACCTTGTCAGGAATGAATTTATGAGTGCAGCAAGCGAACCTTCCGTTAAACAGCAGGTTTCCGCGGAGGAATGGGAAACCCGCGTCAATCTGGCAGCGTGCTACCGACTCGTTGCCCTGCACGGTTGGGATGACCTGGTATTTACTCACATTTCGGCGGCCGTACCCGGCCCCGAAGAGCATTTCCTGATCAATCCCTACGGGTTTATGTTTGAAGAAATCACGGCAAGCTCTCTGGTCAAGGTTGACCTTGAAGGCAATAAGGTTCTTGAGTCACCTCACCCGATTAATCCGGCGGGATTTGTCATCCACAGCGCCATTCATGAAGCGCGTCACGACGTCGGCTGCATCATTCATACCCACACTGAAAACGGCATTGCTGTATCGGTGCAGGAGCAGGGGCTGCTGCCGCTCAATCAGACCGCACTGTTCCCGTTTGTGTCCATGTCGTATCACGACTACGAGGGCGTTGCTCTTCTGGATGATGAGAAACCCAGGCTGGTTGCCGATATGGGCGACGCGGCGTTTCTGATCTTGCGCAACCACGGACTATTGACCGCGGGTCCAACCATCGCCGATGCGTTCCTGCAAATTTTTATTCTGGAAAAAGCGTGTGCTATCCAGATCAAGGCGCAGTCGGGCGGATCGAAGCTGATAGAAGTCGACGCGCGCATTCAGGCGGGCATGAAGCAGCAGGCACAGCAGGTTACGAAAGGTCTTGGTGGGCAGCTTGCGTGGCCGGGACTGCTGCGCAAACTCGATCGGCTGGATCCGTCATTTCGCGAATAAAGACCATCACTTGTTCACATGTGTTCCGGCCCGGTCTGGAACGGAACCTCATTTAACATCAGTGTCGGAAGTAAATTTATGAAGAAAGTATATGCCTCGGCGTCAGAGGCGCTGGATGGAATACTCAGTGACGGGATGACCGTCATGTCGGGTGGTTTCGGCCTGTGCGGCATTCCCGAGCACCTGATCGTCGCCCTGCGAGACTCCGGTGTGAAGGACATTACGGTGATCAGCAATAACGCAGGCGTTGACGATTTTGGGCTGGGACTGCTGCTGCAGACTCGGCAAATCAGCAAGATGATTTCATCGTACGTGGGCGAAAACAAGCTGTTCGAGCAGCAGTATCTCGCCGGAGATCTGCAGCTTGAGTTCAATCCGCAGGGTACGCTGGCTGAACGGTGCAGGGCAGGTGGTGCGGGAATCCCCGGGTTCTATACCAGGACCGGCGTTGGTACGCTGATCGCCGAGGGCAAAGAGCACAAGGACTTCGACGGCGAAACCTATATTCTCGAAACGGGCCTGGTCGCTGATCTGTCTTTGATCAAGGCGTACAAGGGAGATGCCGAAGGCAACCTGGTGTTTCGCAAGACCGCACGCAACTTTAATCCGGTCATGGCCACCGCCGGCAAGATTACCGTGGTCGAAGTAGAGCATTTGGTTGAGGTTGGCGAGATTGACCCCGATCAGGTTCACACGCCGGGGATTTACGTTGACCGGATTATTCAGGGCAACGCGTTCGAGAAACGCATCGAGCAACGTACTACGCGCACAAAAGGGGAGGGTTAGTCATGCCTTGGACACGTCAGGAAATCGCCGAGCGCGCGAGTCAGGAACTCAAGGATGGCTACTACGTCAATCTTGGCATTGGCATACCCACTCTCGTGGCTAACTACATACCCGAAGGCGTAGAAGTGACGCTCGAGAGCGAAAACGGCATGCTGGGCATGGGGCCGTTTCCTTACGATGAGGACGTTGATGCCGATCTTATTAACGCGGGCAAGCAGACGATTACGGAATTGCCGCACACCAGTTATTTTTCCAGTGCCGACAGCTTCGGAATGATTCGCGGTGGGCACATTGATCTGTCCATTCTCGGCGCTATGCAGGTCGCACAAAATGGCGATCTCGCCAACTGGATGATTCCAGGAAAGATGGTAAAAGGCATGGGCGGCGCCATGGACCTGGTTGCAGGCGTCAAGCGAGTGGTTGTGATTATGGATCACTGCACGCGTGATGGTGCTTCCAAGCTGCTGCCCGAATGCTCTCTTCCTTTAACCGGAAAAGGCGTTATTGACCGCTTGTACTCGGATCTCGGGGTATTTGATTTTGACGACAACGGTGTGACGGTGGTTGAGTTGGCGCCGGATGTTACGGTTGAGATGGTTAAAGAACGTACTGATGCCGACCTGAATATTGCGCCGGGATTGTCTGGCTAGACTGCAATTCAGGTCTTTAAACTGTTGGGAAACGAATAATGAGTGAAACGAAAGTCTATCCTGTGCATCCACATGTACTGGAAAGTGCCACGCTGGATAATTCCGCGTACGAACACCTGTACCGTGAGTCGATCGAAAACCCCGTGCAGTTCTGGGCCGATCACGGTAAGCGACTTGAGTGGATCAAGCCTTATTCGCAAATCAAAAACACGTCGTTCGAGCCTGGCAATGTGTCGATACGATGGTATGAAGATGGTGTTCTTAACGTGTGTGCCAACTGCGTCGACAGGCACCTGCCCGAACACTTTGACCGCACGGCAATTATTTTCGAGGGCGATGATCCAAAAGACAGTCGTCATATCACCTACGCCGAATTGCACGAGCAGGTATCACGATTCGGTAATGTTCTGAAAGGTCTGGGCGTCAGCAAGGGAGACGTCGTCACCATTTACATGCCAATGATCCCGGAAGCGGCCATGGCTATGCTGGCCTGCGCCAGAATCGGTGCCGTTCATTCTGTCGTCTTCGGCGGATTCTCTCCTGACGCGTTAGCCGGACGCATTGCCGACTGTCAGTCACAGTTTGTGATTACCGCGGATGAAGGCGTACGCGGCAGCAAGGCGATTCCACTCAAAGCCAACACCGATGCCGCTGTCTCGAAGCTGCCGGATGGCGAGGTCAAAAAGGTCATCGTTGTAAAACGCACGGGTGCTGACATTGAGTGGAATGCGCATCGTGACGTCTGGTATCACTCAGCTCTGGAAGCGGCGTCGGTCGACTGCCCGCCCGAGCCCATGAACGCGGAAGATCCGCTCTTTATCCTGTACACGTCTGGCTCGACCGGCAAGCCCAAAGGGGTTTTGCATACGTCGGGTGGTTATCTGGTCTACGCGTCGATGACTCATGAATATGTGTTCGACTACCAGCCTGATGACGTGTATTGGTGCACGGCCGATGTGGGCTGGGTAACCGGCCACAGCTACATCGTCTACGGGCCGCTCGCCAATCGAGCTACAACGCTGATGTTTGAGGGCGTGCCCAACTATCCCGACTACAGCCGTTTTTGGGAGGTTGTCGACAAGCATAAGGTCAGTATTTTCTACACGGCGCCCACGG
>CAWUKD010000065.1:0-18488 GCA_963922815.1 uncultured Gammaproteobacteria bacterium | reverse complement strand
CAGGGATTGCAAACGCGCTGGCTGCCGGACATCGTCGCAAGGTAGCAGGGATCATGTTTAATCTTGGCTACCTCCCGGGAGCAAACCATGCGGTCAAGACGGTCAGTTCAACGACAGAGGTCGCGCTGAAGGCGGCGCTGGGTGAGCTTAAGCCCGGCGGGATCCTGACTGTTATGGTGTACACCGGGCATCCGGGTGGGTCAGACGAACTTGATCTGGTGCGCAAACTGTCACAAATCAATCAGTCCCCTACGTTAGGCTGGGAGCACTTCGTCTCCAGGCAGGCTCCGGATAAGGCGCCTCAGCTGTTTGTCGCGCGCAGGCTGCCGGCCTAGGCCTGTGAGTCGGATTGGCAACCGGGCTGGTCGGTCGGAATGCGCACAAAGGACATGCTGCTGTCGGTTACTGTCCCCAGGCCGAGGGTGATTCTGTCGAAAATATAATTCTGATAAAGCTTCCACGGGCTTTTCGTACCCTGGGTCGGCATCTTGTCCTGTGATCGAACAACGTATCCCGAGGTGAAGTCCATCAGCGGCACTTCCTCGATGCCTTCCGGAGGGGTTTCAGGAACGCAGTAATCGTAACCGTGCTTATCCATATGATTAATCAGGCGGCACACGTATTCACCAACCAGATCAGACTTTAACGTCCAGGATGCGTTGGTATAGCCAATGGAAAACGCCATGTTGGGGAGTCCGCTCAGCATCATTCCCTTGTAGCAGTGAGTGCTGGCCGGATTGATTGTGGTGCCGTTCACGGAAATTGTCATACCGCCGAATACTTCGATATTAAGTCCGGTGGCGGTCACGATAATGTCGGCATCAAGGTGTTCGCCGGATCGCAGCGAGATACCGCGAGGCGTGAACTGCTGAATCTGGTCTGTAACGATGCTTACCGTACCCGCCCTGATGGCCTCGAAAAAATCACCGTCGGGAACCAGGCAGATGCGCTGGTCCCATGGATCATAGGCTGGCGTGAAATGCGTTTCCACATCAAATTCAGGTCCCAACGCCTTTCTGGCATCGTCGACGATGGCTTTCTTCACGCGGGCAGGAAAGGTTCTGGAAAACCAGTACAGGAACATCCCGCCCAATATGTTTTTCCAGCGGATGAGGGCGTAGGCAATTCCTGAAGGAAGCAGTGACTGCAGGAAAGAGGCGATTTTATCCATTCCGGGTCGAGCCACAATGTAGGTGGGCGAACGTTGCAACATGGTGACGTGTTTGGCAGACGTGGCCAGCGTCGGTACAAGCGTGACTGCCGTGGCGCCGCTGCCAATCACAACAACGTTTTTTTGCGCGTAGTCGGTGTCTTCAGGCCAGTGCTGTGGATGAATAATCTGGCCGCTAAACGTATCGCTCCCTGTGAACTCGGGCAGGTAGCCCTGTGCGTAGCTATAGTAGCCGCTGCAGCAAAAGAAGAAACGACTCACAATTTCTCGAATGTCCCCGGTCTTGGCATCTTCGATCTGAGTCGTCCAGGTGGCCGTTCGACTGTCCCAGTTTGTACGCCGGGCTCGGCTGGAAAACTCTATGCGTTGATAAATACCGTTTTCTTCGGCGGCATCACGTATGTATCGACGAATGAATTCACCCGGTGATATGGCTTTTGAGGAAACCCAGGGTTTGAATTTATAGCCAAAGGTATACATATCGGAATCCGAACGAATCCCGGGGTAGCGAAACAGATCCCAGGTCCCACCCACGGCCTCGCGGGCTTCTATCACTGCATAGGTCCTGGAAGGGCAGTGTTTCTGCAGATGATACGCGGCGCCTACTCCGGAAATACCTGCGCCAACTATGAGTACGTCGACGTGCGTTGAATTCATAAAGGATCCGGAAAAAGAGCTCAGAGGCGTAACCCTATGGGCAAACGATGCGATCTGTCCAGTGCTTTACCGGGGCGCATCCGGTTCGCCCCGGAACACGGCCGGGCCATGAATGCGGACAGGCCACCGTCTGGCCAGACGTCAGGTCGCGCCTGAGTCTATGTATGATCCGAATCGTTCTTGGTATTGCGTCTCAGCCGCAGCTACTTGTAATAGTAAAGGTAAGGTTGAACGTCCGGGGGCACTACTTCGTACTGGTCCTGAAGGAATGCGACCAGATCAATGAGTTCGGAGACCGTAATACGGTCATTAAGATTCGCCTGTTCCATCAGCGACGTACCGGACTCCGATTTCATCGACTCTGGTACGGTCGCCGCAATTTTGTGGGACGGATTGATGATCGAAGTTACGAGGTCACCATACGTTTTGACCCGCGTTATCTCGCCGCCAAGAATCATGCGATCTTGCACGTCCTGATGGGCCGCCTCGGAAGCCAGACTGTGACAGGTCTGGCAACCTATGTAGTTATAGACTTCTTTCCCCTGAGTGGCGTTACCGTCCGGCAATCGAAAACCCGTGGCGGATTGCGGTCCGGGTGCACATCCCAGTAATCCAAAAGCCAGGGCCAGACTCGCTAGTGCTGTTTTCATATTGCGTCTCCTGTAATCAGGGTTTGCTCAAGCTTCCTTACCCCACGCTAGGCAACTTTTTGACCAAGAACCATGCGTACATATCGCATTTGTCGAGTGCTGACCGCAGCCATGTGTCGTATAACTGCGTAAAACCGAATAAGATTGCGGAAATAACCAATGTCTGATCGCAGGCAGACAGCGCATGCTTGTCGAGGAGGAGAGGCGCCGCTTCACTACTCAGGGCACGGGTGCCGCATGGCGAGCTCAGGCATGCCGCCCGGCAATACTGACAACAGGACATACCATGACTACAAGTGACCGCGACCAGGCTAACGCCGGTAACGCACAATCCAGGCTTGATGTGGACTTCTTTCGACGTACGCTGAGTGACTCGCTGGCCGTGCTGCAAGGCAGGGAAACGGCCATTCGCAAAGATGTACGGAGCGGACTGAATTCCGACAGTAAAGAGCGCGCCGTGCAGCTTGAGAATTCGGAGGTGCTCAATGCGCTATCGGACGATGCTCATGAGCAAATTCAGGCGGTCAGGCATGCGCTTGATCGTCTGGACAACGGACAGTATGGAATCTGCGAAGAATGCGGTGATGAAATTGTGGAAGGTCGCCTCAGAGCCTATCCGCAGACCGTTTATTGCACGCCCTGTGCCCAGAGCAGGTCGGCCTGACGATTATTCCGGCAAGTCTTGCCGCGCCTGAGTAAACGGCTTATGACTCAATTTCGCGAATACGAAAACAAGGAGCGTGACTATCTTGTCAGGCGAGCGCTCGTTATCGAAGGCCTTGCCAATGTTTTCGTGCTTGTAATCAAACTTGCTGTTGGTCTGTGGACGGGCTCTTTAGCCATTCTGGCCGATGCGGTTCACTCCGTGACGGACGTTTCCAACAACGTACTTGCCTGGTTTGTCACCAGGGCCAGTGCTGCTCCTCCGGATTCAGAGCACCCCTACGGGCATCGAAAATTCGAGTCATTGGCGGTCTTTTTTCTGGCGACCCTTCTGGCCGTTATGGCGATCGAATTACTGCTCCACATGATTCGACGAGAGCCGAGTGATGTTGACACACATCCATTGGCCATTGCCGGCATGGTCGCCGTACTTGTCATCAACATCGGAATAACGGTCTGGCAGCGGCGGCAGGCGAAGCGTCTGGATTCGGATATCCTGTACGCCGATGCGAGTCATACGTTATCTGATGTGTTAATTACCCTGGTCGTAATCGCAGGGTGGCAGCTATCAGCGCTCGGACATGTCTGGGTGGATCAATTGTGTGCCGCAGGCGTGGCCGTTGTGGTGTTGTACCTGGCCATTGGACTCTACAGGCGGGTAATTCCGGCGCTTACGGACGAGCGCTCGGTGGATGCAGAAAGCGTGTCGCAATGCGTTGCTGCCATAGAAGGAGTGCATTCGGTCAGACGCGTGCGTTCGCGCTGGAAAGGCAGCGTTCGGGCCGTCGATATTGTTGTTACGGTAGATTCCGCGCTGAGCACGATTGACGGCCACCATATCGCCGATGAAATTGAGCTGCTGTTACACGAGAAATACAGTGTGCAGGACGTTACGGTGCATCTGGAGCCTTCTGAAATGCACGGTCAGCCCTGATTCTGTATGGCATGAGGCTCGTTGCGTCATTTCGTCTGTTAACACGGGACGCAAATGCGAGACAGATGCCCGCGTAGTAGCGTCAGATCTAAACGCCCATACCTCTTAATAGCTCGGATACCTCCCTGAACACAGCGCTGAGCTTTGGGTGCTCTGATTCGAAACGTGCGGCCCTCAGCTGCATACGCTCGGAAATGTTCGCCAGCTCTTGTTCATCATGAGGCTGGTTTTGGCGAAAGTAGCCGAAATCACGATCGGCTTCGGCCAGTGAATTGGAGAGCTCTTTGCTCAAAGACTCGCGGGAAGCCTCAATCCGCTCGTTAAGCTCATGAATCTTTTTCAGTACCCGCTCTTTTTCGTCGCCAAGGAAACTCATGTCAAAAACACCCGGTATCAGTCCAATGTTTACCATAGGGGCAGCCGGCCGGGAATCCCATAAGGACTATTACCTATTCGCACTTGCAGGTAATCGGTGGCGGAGATTCACAGGCCCTGAGGCGGCATATCGGGGAATCGCTTCCTGTCACCATTAAAGGGTAGACCAGTCGATTGCTAATGGGGACGTTTCTTGTTAGAAAACAGTCTTCGCGAAGATTCCTGCCAGCGTTGTACTACAACGGGACTGCCCGGGACTCCTGGTTTCACTAAGCACTCGGAAGATGCTCCGTAAATGACAATTACTGGCTACGACTCTGTTCCTCATGAGCGATTGATCACTATGACCGGTTCCCCGGTTTGGCCTGCGTGCACCACGCGTTTTCAGTCGACGGAGGGGCTAGCGGTGATATGGTTATCGAGTCAGCCCGAGACAAACAAAGGTCAGGCGTCATTGACCAGTTGTCCGGGCCGGCAGATATCGCTGTGAGTCTTCCTGTCGACCGGCAAGCTGGTGCCTGGCTACATATCAGCAGTTTGCCCAGCCCATTCGGCATTGGCGATATCGGGCTTGTAGCGCATGAGTTCATTCAGATGATGAGCGCGATGGATCTGCGAGTGTGGCAGTTTCTCCCGTTGGGTCCCGTAGGGTATGGCAATTCCCCGTATCAGCCGCTGTCAATTTTTGCCGGAAGCGAAATGCTGATAGGCATTGATTCGCTGATCAGAGACGGGTTCGTCGATGAGCAGGAAACCCGAGAGTTGTCCGCGTTACCAAAAGACCAAACCCACTATGCCGCACTGATCCCGCTGAAAACCAGGCTTCTGGACACGGCGGCCGGGCGTTTTTCGGAACGTGCGTCGACGTCTCAACGCCAGTCCTTTGAGCAATTCGTAGCGCAGCACGATTCAAGCTGGCTTCATTCGTACGCGCAGTTTCGCGTGTTAAAGCTGATGCATGACGAAAAGGCCTGGCCCCGGTGGGCGCCACAATACGTTCGTCGTGACAGCAACGCGTTGCGATCCCTTGACGAATCAGCCGCGGCCGCGATTCACAATTATAAAGTCCAGCAGTTCTGGTTCCACAGCCAGTGGCTCGAACTGCGTCAGGTTGCACGCGAAAACAGAATTTCCCTGATGGGGGATGTGCCGATCTATATCGCACTGGACAGCGCCGATGCCTGGGTTGGTCCGGAGCTATTGGAAATTGACAGCGAAGGCAATCCAACCTGCGTTGCCGGTGTCCCTCCGGATTATTTTAGTGCCGACGGTCAGCTCTGGGGCAATCCTGTTTACGATTGGCAGTATCATGCCCGCGACGGTTACACCTGGTGGGTTGATCGTATTCGAACGGCGTTTCGTCAGGTAGACATGATTCGGCTCGATCACTTTCGCGGCTTTGAGTCCTATTGGGCGGTTCCGTCTGATGCGGAAACGGCGCGGGACGGTAAATGGCGGCAAGGGCCAGCCGATGACCTGTTTCGGGTATTGAAAAATGAGTTAGGTGAGCTTCCGCTTATCGCGGAGGATCTGGGGATAATCACGGACGAAGTCAGAGCGTTCCTTTCCCGATGGAATTTTCCCGGCATGAAAGTGCTGCAGTTTATGGTGGACGATGAGCACTTCAATCCAGACTCGATAATTCATAACTCCGTATGCTATACGGGCACCCATGACAACGACACGACGGTAGGCTGGTTCAGAAACGGCCTGGCTGAGGGCGCCTCTGGTGACGAACTGGCTCGCAGGAAGGCGATCGTACTGGCCAACATTGGCGGCAAGGCCGAGTCCATTCATCTGGATATGATCAGGTTTGCGCTCGCGTCCAGCGCGAGACTCTGCATGATTCCGGTGCAGGACCTTCTCGGTCTTGACTCAGATTCACGAATGAATACTCCGGGCACAACGGACAAAAACTGGTGCTGGCGCCTGCCTGACCTCGACACCTTGCGCTGCGGTAAATTTGCAACGAATTTACGAGAGTGGATTGCGGCTTCGGGCCGGGCCGGATCGGCCAGCGAACCTGAGGGCAATTGAGGGAGAGCTCCTGGCTATTGACATAACTGAAAATCGTCATAAGCTGGGACAATCACCAACACTCTGCAGTTTATCCTGAGTTCGAACGGTCAGGGGTCACCTTCTAAGGAGAACAACACAATGGTCGAAGATTCAGGTATGTACACGGCTCAGGATGGCGATGAAGCGCGCGCCCAGGACAACGCGCGAAATGTCAGTCTGCTGACCCGTGACACGCTCGCGCTGATTCTCGCCGGGGGTCAGGGCTCACGACTCCACGAACTCACGGACTGGAGAGCCAAACCTTCGCTGTACTTCGGGGGCAAATTTCGCATTATTGACTTCGCGCTGTCGAACTGTGTCAACTCCGGAATCCGGCGCATGGGTGTTCTGACCCAATATAAGGCTCATTCACTTATCAGGCACCTGGTCAATGGTTGGGCCAAGTCCCAGTTCGAGAATAAAGAGTTCGTTGAAATTCTTCCCGCGTCGCAGCGAGTGGGCGGTGAATGGTACCGCGGCACTGCGGATGCCATTTATCAGAATCTTGACATCATCCGCACACACAGTCCCGAACACGTTCTGGTGCTGGCGGGCGATCATGTTTACAAGATGGACTATGGTCCCATGCTGGTGGCGCACAAGAATTTTGAAGCGGACATGACCGTATGCTGTCTCGAGGTTCCCATTCAGGAAGCCGCCGGGGCGCTGGGTGTGATGGAAGTGGATTCAGACGGACGCGTTGTTGGATTCGAGGAAAAGCCCGAGAATCCTGCCCCGATACCCGGGAAACCCGACCTTTGCATGGCCTCAATGGGCAATTACGTGTTCAACACCGAGTTTCTTTACGAGCAGGTGATCAAGGACGCTGACTCGTCGGATACGCAGCACGATTTTGGCCGAAATATTATTCCTTCGATCATTGAAAAGTATCGCATTCATGCCTATCCGTTCAGGGATGTAAAAACCGGTGCGCAGGCGTACTGGCGAGACGTGGGTACGCTCGATGCGTTTTGGGAGGCAAACATGGAGCTGGTGTCCGTTTCTCCCGAACTGAATATGTACGATAAAGTCTGGCCAATATTTACCTATCAGGCGCAGCTGCCGCCGGCCAAGTTCGTTTTCGATGGTCCTGAGCGCGTTGGCAAGGCGGTAGATTCTCTGGTTTCCGGTGGCTGCATTATTTCCGGGTCTACCATCAGAAAATCACTGCTTTTTTCCAACTGCAGGGTATTGTCTTACACCACAGTGGAGGAGTCGGTCATTCTTCCGGATGTTCAGATCGGCCGCAACTGCCGCATAAAGCGAGCCATCATCGATCGTGGCACCATAATTGAAGAGGGCAGCGTCATTGGTGAGGATCACGACGCGGATCGCGCGCGTGGCTTTCGCGTCAGCAAGGGGGGAATTACGTTGGTAACCTCGGATATGCTGGGGCAGGATCTACACTTCACCCGGTAACACCTGACCGTATATTTTTGATGCGCCGCCTGCTTGCGTTGCAGATCCGGTGCGTATTCCAATGGGAAGTATTCGTATCATCACACGAAATATATTAATGCTGGCTGCCGAAAACGGCGCGCTACCCGGGGGTAAGGTTGGCGGAATTGGCGATGTAATACGCGATTTACCGGTCGCCTTAACCGCGCGTAACTGGTCTGTCACTGTTTTGACGCCGTCGTACGGAATGTTTTCCGACTTGCCTGCCGCTGAAGCCGTAGCGCATGTAGACGTACCGTTTGGAGGAGAGACCCTCTCCGTAGACCTGTCTCGTATTCCAGGCGAACAGCCGGGAATCTCGCATCTGGTGCTGGAGCACGCAAGGTTCTCGCCGCAGGGCCCGGGCAACGTTTATTGTGATGACCCGGCGGCTGAACCGTTTTCAACCGATGCCACCAAATTTGCCTTTTTCTGTGCCGCAGCTGCAGCCTGCGTCAAAGAGGGTATCCTCACGCCGGATGTGATTCATTTGCACGACTGGCACGCGGCAATGTTTCTCGCGCTGCGTGCGTTCGATCCGCTCTATGAAGAGCTGCAGTCGATCCGTACGGTGTACACCATCCATAATCTTGCGCTGCAGGGTATACGTCCTCTCACTGGCAACGCGTCGTCTTTCGAGTCCTGGTTTCCCGGGCTGAGTTATCACCACGACAAGATTGTTGATCCGCGCTATCACGATTGCGTCAACCCCATGGCACTCGCCATTCGGCTGGCTGATCATGTCAACACGGTATCACCTACCTATGCGCTGGAAATACTTGAAGCGGATGACCCGGCGCAGGGTTTCCACGGAGGTGAGGGGCTGGAACTCGACTTGCAGCAGGCGGCACGCGAAGACCGGCTTACGGGAATTCTCAATGGCTGCGATTATTCCAGAGTGAAAAAACGTGGCAAGAAACCCAGCTGGAAAACGCTGCGGGAAACGATGAAAGCCTCGATCGAATACTGGATCAGCCTGACCGAGCACGTGCGCTCAAGTCATTTTCTGGCGCTCAGCAAGATCAAAACGCGTCTGACGCGAAAGCCAAAAACGCTGCTGGTTAGTATAGGGCGTCTGACACCGCAGAAGATGGGCCTGTTCCTGCACCCAACCAGGCAGTCGGCCACGGCCCTGGAGGCCATACTGGATACGCTCTCACCGGGCGAGCTGTTTGTCATGCTGGGTAACGGTGATCCAGACCTGTGCAGCTCACTGACTCGAATAGCCAATCAACGCAGCAATTTTGTGTTTCTTGACGGGTATGTAAATAAACTGCCCGACATGCTGTATGCGGCCGGAGATCTGTTTCTCATGCCGAGCACGTTCGAACCCTGTGGCATCAGTCAGATGTTTGCCATGCGTGAAGGGCAGCCGTGCGTGGTGCATAGCGTTGGCGGTTTGAAAGATACAATCAGGCACGGACAAAACGGATTCGCCTTTGACGGCAGCACGCCCGTGGTTCAGGCAGAAAATTTTGTTGATGCGGTTCGCGATGCGCTCTCGCTACGAGCTTCGGATGAAGCCGCCTGGAAGGGTGTGTGTGACGCCGCGCGCTCCGAACGATTCAGCTGGGATTCCTCGGCCAAACAGTATGAGCAGGTGCTTTATGCCGACCACAACGCCTAAAATGAAAGCCCAGTTTATCGAGGTCGCCGAGGGTCGTCATGGCGACCCCTTCGCCGTGCTGGGGCCACACACGCTGGCGGGCCAAACGGTCATTCGGTCTTTTCAGCCGTCTGCATCCGGGGTCGAGGTGGTCACGGCGGATGGCACCGCACTGGCGGACATGCACCGGATTCACGATGCCGGTCTGTTTGAGGCAGAGCTGACCGGGGATTGCAGCGATTACCGTTTGCGCATTTCACCACATGATGGCTCGTCGCCAGTAACCGTTGATGACGCGTATCGATTTACGTCGCCTTTGGGGGAGCTTGATTTACATCTTCTGGGCGAGGGGTCACATCACCGTTTGTACGACAGGCTCGGCGCGCATGTCATGACTCACCAGGGTGTGGATGGCACGCACTTTTCCGTGTGGGCACCCAATGCCAGACGAGTCAGTGTCATTGGTGATTTCAACAGCTGGGACGGCCGGCGGCATCCGATGCGTTTGCATCTGAGTAACGGCATCTGGGACATATTTGTTCCTGGTGTGGGTCACGGAGCGTATTACAAGTTCGAGCTGCTGGACGGCAACGGACAGCTGTTACCGCTGAAAAGCGACCCTCTGGCGCACCATTTTGAAGGTCCGCCTGGAAACGCGGCCCGAGTGTACTCAAGTCAGTTCGAGTGGAGTGATCAGGACTGGATCAGCCAGCGACCGGATACCCCGGATCTTGATCGACCCATCAGTATTTATGAAGTTCACCTGGGCTCCTGGCGTCGCGTTCGCGGTAGCACTGAACGGGCGCTGACCTATCGGGAGCACGCCGAGCAGCTGGTCAGCTATGTCGCCGATATGGGATTTACCCATATCGAGCTGCTGCCCGTAACAGAACATCCGTTTGACGGTTCGTGGGGGTATCAGCCCATCGGAATGTATGCCCCGACGCAGCGTTTCGGTGACCCTGACGACTTTCGTTTTTTTGTTAACGCCTGTCACCAGGCGGGACTGGGCGTCATCGTTGACTGGGTACCAGCGCACTTTCCAAAAGACGATCACGGTCTTGCGAAGTTTGATGGCACGGCGCTTTACGAACACGCCGATCCCCGCAAGGGAGAGCACCGCGACTGGGGCACCCTGATTTTTAACTACGGTCGCAAAGAGGTCATTAACTATCTCATTGCCAATGCGCTGTACTGGATTGACGAGTTCCATATAGACGGACTACGCGTCGACGCCGTGGCCTCGATGCTCTATCTGGATTACTCAAGAGAGCAGGGCGAATGGTTGCCAAATGAGAAAGGCGGTAACGAAAACCTGGAGGCCGTACAGTTTCTGCAACAGCTTAACGAGCTGGTTCATGCGCAGGGTGTGGTTACGTTTGCCGAAGAATCGACCTCATGGCCGGGCGTGTCGCATCCCACCTATAGCGGCGGGCTCGGATTCACCTACAAGTGGAACATGGGCTGGATGAACGACACGCTTCGCTATGTAAAAGAAGACCCGATCAATCGTCGCTACCATCACGATCTGCTGACGTTCGGTCTGGTTTATGCGTTCAATGAAAACTTCCTGCTGCCCTTGTCACACGACGAAGTTGTCCATGGCAAGAGATCGCTGCTGGGGCGCATGCCGGGAGATGAGTGGCAGAGGTTTGCCAATTTGCGCGCCTACTTTGGCTTTATGTTTGGCCACCCGGGTAAGAAGCTGCTGTTCATGGGCAGTGAGTTTGCGCAATACGATGAGTGGAATCACGAGAAATCACTCGACTGGCACTTGCTTGATTTTGCACCACATCAAGGCATATCCCGCCTGGTTCGTGACCTGAACCACGCCTACACTGACACTCCGGCGCTGCACGAAGTCGACTTTGAACATAACGGTTTTCAGTGGATTGACTGGCAGCATCGGGATGCCAGTGTTCTTGCGTGGATCAGGCGCGCGCGAAGTGGCGATATAGTTGTTTGCGTTTGTAACTTTACTCCCGTCGTGCGCCATGAATACAGGCTGGGCGTGCCTCATTCCGGTGCGTACAGGACGTTGTTGAACACGGATCACACTTCTTATGGTGGCAGCGGTATTCAACCAGTAGAACTGCTAGAATCCGACCAGATTGAAAGCCATGGCTTCGATGCGTCCATTTCGCTGTCGTTGCCTCCGCTATCAATGCTTATGTTGATTCCATCATCCTGACGCAACACGGTTACAACGGATACTTTTATGGCCGCCACTGACAACAATTTACCTGCGAACGATTCAGAAGCCCGGTTGCTGCATACGCCGCCGCTGGAAATGAATGCTGACGCGTTTCTTTCCGACGTTACGCACTATTTTTGTCGCACACTCGGTCGACACACGTTGCGTAGTGAATCACCGTTTGTCTATCAGGCAGTTGCCCAGGCCGTGCGTGATCGACTCATGGAGCGGTGGAACAACACGATGCTCGCCAAGAAAAAGGCAGACAGTCGTCGTGTAGGTTATCTTTCACTCGAATTTCTGATGGGGCGCCTGCTGCGCAACGCGCTTCTGAACCTGGATTTGACCGAAGCGGCCAAAGAGGCGCTGTCGCGTCTTGGCATGGAGCTTGAGGATGTCTACGAGCGGGAGCATGACGCGGGTCTGGGTAACGGTGGACTGGGAAGACTGGCTGCCTGTTTTTTAGATAGCTGCGCTACGCTGAGCCTGCCCGTGACCGGATACGGTATTCGCTACCAGTACGGCATGTTCCATCAGCAGCTGGAGAACGGGTATCAGGTTGAAGAACCGGACCTGTGGCTGCGAGAAGGCTTTCCATGGGAAATTGAACGACTGGATTTTGCCCAGGTGGTGAAGTTTGGTGGTCGAACGGAAACCTATCGGGATAACGACGGTGAGATTCGTCAGCGCTGGGTTCAGACACACGATGTGCTGGCCATTCCACATGACATTCCTGTTCCCGGGTGTGGCAATGACGTGGTTAACACGCTTCGACTGTGGGCGGCTTCGGGAACCGATGAATTTGATCTCGAGGAATTCAACTCGGGCGGCTACGCAGAAGCCGTAGCTACCAAGAATGCGGCCGAGAACATCACGATGGTGCTGTACCCGAACGCGACTACAGAGATGGGTCGCGAACTGCGTCTGCGCCAGCAGTACTTTCTGGTCTCCGCCAGCTTGCAGGACACGCTTCGCGACTGGCGCGAGCGGCACGGCAATGACCTGTCACGATTTGCAGAGAAAAACTGTTTTCAATTAAACGATACCCATCCGGCGGTCGCAGTCGCCGAACTCATGCGTCTTTTGCTCGACGACTACCACATGAGTTGGGATGACGCCTGGTCGGTCACCGCCGAAACAATGGCCTATACCAATCACACGCTGCTGCCAGAGGCGCTGGAGCTTTGGTCGGTTGCGCTGTTCGGTCGCCTGCTGCCACGTTTGCTCGACATTATCTACGAAATTAATGCACGCCTGATTTCAGAAATTGGCCGACGCTGGCCCGGAGATCATGAGCGTATTGCGCGCATGTCACTAATTCAGGAAGGCCACGAGCCTATGGTGCGCATGGCGTACCTGGCCATCGTAGGTAGCTATTCTATCAACGGCGTGGCCGCGCTCCATTCCGAACTGCTGCAACAGGGTCTGTTCAAGGATTTCTTTGAAATGTGGCCGGAACGATTCAACAACAAGACCAACGGAGTAACGCAGCGCCGATGGCTGGCCGCGTGCAACCCTGGACTGGCGGATCTGATCAGCAGTCGCATCGGCTCCGACTGGATTACCGATCTTGACCAGCTTACGCAGTTGCGACCCTACGCGACGGACAGTGAGTTTCAGGCGCAGTGGAGAGAAGTCAAAGAGCTTAACAAAGCCCGTCTGGTTAGCCTGATCGAGGAACGTTGCGATGTGGCCATAGACACCGGCATGTTGTTTGATGTTCAGGTGAAGCGTATCCATGAGTACAAGCGCCAGCTGTTAAACGTGCTGCACGCTATTCATCTGTACGACCGTATAGTTCGGGGCGACGGTGATGATCTGGTTCCTCGCGCCATTATCATTGGCGGAAAAGCAGCGCCCGGCTACGAAATGGCCAAGCAGATCATCAAATGTATTAACAACGTCGCGAACGTGATTAACAAGAACCCGCTGACCCGGGGCCGATTGCGCCTGGTGTTTGTGCCTGACTATAACGTTTCCGCTATGGAAGTGATCTGCCCCGCTGCCGAGCTGTCGGAGCAGGTGTCCACGGCTGGGAAAGAGGCGTCCGGTACAGGCAATATGAAATTCATGATGAACGGCGCACTGACCATTGGGACGCTGGACGGTGCCAATGTGGAAATCAGAGAGGCCGTTGGCGAAGAGCATTTCTTTCTGTTTGGCCTTGATGTGGATCAAGTGGCGGAACTCCGCCCGACATACAACCCCGATGCCATTATCAGTGCCGATGAAGATTTTTCACGCGTCATGCAGCTTCTGGAAAGCGCTCACTTTAATCAGTTTGAGCCCAACGTCCTTGATAACGTGATCGCCTCTATTCGCGATCCCCGCGATGCCTGGATGACGGCGGCCGATTTTCGCAGTTTTGTCGATGCGCAATCACGCGTCAATGAAGCCTACAAAAATTCTGAGGAATGGACACGGAAGAGTATTCTGAACACGGCCGCTTCCGGACGATTTTCAACCGATCGCACGATGCGTGATTACAACAGGGATATCTGGCACGTGGATCCGATTACGCCCACGGACCAATGATCCTTCCCGGTTCGTCCGAACAGCTGGGTGCCCATTGGGATGGCGCCGGCGTAAATTTCGCCATTTATTCGGCCGACGCCGAAAGCGTTGAGCTCTGCCTGTTTGAGGCGGACGGCACGGCCTCTCATCGAATGCATCTTCCGGAGTGCGCCGATGGCGTGTGGCACGGCTATTTGCTGGGCTGCCAGCCGGGCCAGCACTACGGCTATCGTGTGCACGGTGCCTACGCGCCGGACCGCGGACACTACTTCAACGCCCACAAACTTCTGCTCGATCCCTACGCCCGACAGCTCAGCGGACCGCTGGTCTGGAATACAGCGGTATACGGATACAAACAGACCCGGGGCGGTGGTCAAAAACAGGATACGCGCGACAGTGCGTTGTACATGCCAAAGGCCATTGTGCAGGGTGACTCCGGCATCGCGATGTCTCAGCGACCGGTGGTGACCTGGGAAGACACGATTCTGTACGAGCTCAATGTCGGCGGATATACCATGCGTCACGAAGCTGTTGCCGACATCGACAAAGGCCGGTTCTCGGGGCTTGCTGTTCAGGAAGTTCTGCAGTACATCCGGTCACTGGGCGTAACGTCGATCGAACTGCTCCCTTGTCACGCGTATGCCGACGAGCACTTTCTGGTCGAGAAGGGGCTGCGTAATTTCTGGGGCTACAACAGTCTGGGCTTTTTTGCGCCCCATACGCGCTATCTTGGTCAGAACGGTATTGATGAATTCAGGCACATGACAAACGCGGTGCATGACGCGGGTATGGAGGTTGTGCTGGATGTCGTATACAACCACACCGCCGAGGGTGATCATCGCGGAGCGACGCTGAGTTTTCGCGGCATCGACAATCTGACCTACTACCGAACGCTTCCGTATGCGCCGGCACACTATATCAATGACACAGGCTGCGGTAACACGATCAACAGTGATCATCCTCTTGTACAGCGATTAATTTGTGACAGCATGCGGTATTGGGTTGAAGAGATGGGGGTTGATGGTTTTCGCTTCGACCTGGCGAGTATTCTTGGTCGTACCGCATCGGGCTTCGAAACCGGTCATGCGCTGTTCAGGAAGATTCACAGCGACCCGGTGCTGGCAAAGACGAAACTGATCGCTGAACCCTGGGACATCGGTCCGGGTGGCTATCAGCTCGGGAACTTTCCCAACGGCTGGTCGGAATGGAACGATCGGTATCGGGATCATGTGCGCAAGTTCTGGCGTGGCGACGACAAGGAAGCGCCGGCGCTGGCCCATGGGATGCATGGTTCTGCGAGCATATTTGAACCGCAGGGCCGACTGCCGTCGGCCAGCGTCAACTTTATAACGAGTCACGACGGTTTTACCCTGGCGGATCTTGTTAGCTACGAAGAGCGCCACAATCACGCTAATGGTGAGGATAACCGCGACGGTCACCAGCATAACTACAGCCGCAATTTTGGCGAGGAGGGCCCGACGAATGACCCGACCATACAACACAGTCGACGGCGCCAGCGCCTGAATCTTCTGGCGACTGTTTTACTCTCGCGCGGTACGCCCATGCTTTTGGCAGGGGACGAGTTTGGCAATTCACAGCAGGGCAATAACAATGCCTATGCGCAGGATAACGAGATAGGGTGGCTGGACTGGTCCGGGCTGCAGGACGACCCGTCGTTTACCGATAGCGTGCGGCAGCTGATCAGCCTGAGGCATGACACCATGCTGTTAAAGGCGGATATCTATCCCCACGGGCACACGCTCACCGTAAACGGTGAGCCGGATATCACGTGGCTACTGCAAAACGGAGAACCGCTGTCTGACGAACTCTGGGGGCACCACAGGTCGTTTATGATGCTGCTGGTAGATACCGCCGAGACCATTCAGGGTGCCGATGAGCCGCACGCCGTAGCGGTACTGATCAATGGTACGGACCACTCCCAGGTGTTTACGCTGCCCGGTATCTGGGCATCTCCGAAGTGGCGATGTGCGTTTTCCAGTGACGTTGTAGAAGCCCGCTCTTCCGATGAGATCCTGCTGCAACCTCAGAGCATGGCGGCGATCCTCTATCATCGCGACTGACTCATTCTTGCTTTGGTCTTACCGAACTCCTTACGAAGATTTTTAATGACGGCAGTGTAAGCGGTTCTGTATTGTGCAGTTTTCTTGATGAATCCGATAAAAAGTAACGTTGTATAGCCTGAAGTTATGTTTAATTCAGGACCATTGGTCGTAAGCAGCAGACTGGAAATAGCATTAAAAGAAGTATGTAGTTATATGAATAAAATAGTAAAAATAACTGCTAGCAAAACTGGAGCATATATGGAAAACTAAACTGTATGCAGTATTCAGTATTTTGTGCGGATCGCCCCAACATCTCTGAGTCCCTTGGGCACACCTTGCGCCACATGATTTCCGACGGTCGCCTGCCGGAAGGTCAGCGCATCAATGAGGTGCAGCTGTCCGCCAGTCTGGGCGTCAGTCGTACGCCGCTTCGTGAAGCGCTTCAGACGCTGGTCGCCGAAGGCGCGCTGGTCAGTATTCCCCGGCGAGGCTTTTTCGTCGTTGAGTTTTCGGTCGATGAGTTCAAGTCACTGTATGCCATGCGGGCGCTTCTTGATCCGGAGGCTCTGAGAATCTCCCGGTCTCCGGATTCAGGGCTGCTGCAGGAGCTTACGGAACTGAATACGCGATTACGAGAACGTAGCGGATCCAGTGACTGCTCAGTTGATGAGATCATCGATCTTGACGATCAGTTTCATCTTTTGCTTCTGTCGGGGTGCGGCAACCTCATTTTGCTCGATACGGTCAGACAGTTTATGGGCCGTACACGCAGATACGAATACGCCTATATGTCGCAGAATGAATCTGTATCGAATGCTTTTGACGAACACGAGGCCATTCTCGCGTGCCTGCGTGAAAACGATCGTGCAGGTGCCTGCGAGGCGCTACGCCGAAATTTGACCAGTGGCATAGAGCCCATCACCCAATGGCTGCTCGCCCGGGCCGATTAATCCCAGGAGTATTATGAAACCGTCCTGTCGTATGACGATCATCAGTTCGCTTGTCACGTTGCTGTTCACCATGTCCTGTGTCTCCGCCGACGAGGCAGAGCTGTCCGGACTCTGGATGGCTTACAAGAATTTTGGCCCGGAAGTTCATGGAGAGCTCGTTGTTACACGCGACGGTCGTAATTGGCACGTGGACGCCGCAGGCTATTCGGTGACGGTTTCGCCGGCCGCTGGCGAGAACGGTATTCGAGCCGAGTTTCCCGGAAACAAAGGGCGATTTGAAGGACGACTGGAAGGTGACTCGCTTCGTGGTCACTGGACGCAGCCACCACCGGCCCAGATTGGCATGCCCATGTCTTCGCCAGTCCATTTTACGGCTTCCGGCAAGGATCGATGGGTCGGTATGATCCGGCCCCGTAGCAGCGAATACACCTTTTTCATGCCGATTGAGCACGAATCAGGCGGTGAAACTACGGCGTTTCTCAGAAACCCTGATCGAAACCTGGGCGTGTTTTATAACGTTCGCCGCATTGAGCAGCGAGAGGGGCAACTTCAGTTCGTGGGGCCGTTCTTCAGGGGAACAGATGAACAGACGCTGTTCGAAGGTATTTATCACAGCGAAGGCGATTACATTACGGCGTTTCTGAATCCCTTTCGTGGCGGCAGCTATGATTTTCATCGCGTAGACGATGACGCGCTCAGTCACTTCTATGCACGTGGCGCGAATCCTGCCGCGTACACGTATTCCGCGCCCGTTGCATTTGACGACGGCTGGGACGTGGGCACGCTCGAACAGGCAGATATCGACCTGGCGCCTCTGGTCGACATGATCAAAACGCATGTGGAACCGGTTGCAACGTCCGTCGACGATTTTTATTTACACAGCGTGCTGATCGCCCGGCACGGGAAGCTGGTGTTCGAAGAGTACTTTCACGGCACGCATCGAAATCTGCCGCACGATACCCGGTCAGCCAGCAAAAGCATGGCATCCATGCTCGTAGGAGCGGCCGGCAACGCAGGTGTCGACATAGGCACGAGTACTCCAGTGTACGCGTCACTGATGTCGGACGAAGCACTGGAGGCCGTCAGTCGTCGCAAGCGTGCGATGAGCCTTGGCCATCTGCTGACCATGTCATCCGGCTTTTATTGCGACGACAATGATGAACGTGCACCGGGCAATGAGAACACGATGCAGGAACAGCAGGAAGAGCCGGACTGG
>CAWUKD010000064.1:0-18735 GCA_963922815.1 uncultured Gammaproteobacteria bacterium | reverse complement strand
CTGAATCGGGAATTACGATCCCACCAGGTGAGGTCGTCTCTTCTTCCATTCGCTTTACAATCACGCGGTCGTGAAGTGGACGAAGTTTCATCTTTGCAAACTCCTTGATAAATATAGAAAAAATAAAAAAAGCGCTTCCCGTTGCGATAGCCTGTTGAGGCCCGAATTAGCACTCTCGGTTAGGGAGTGCTAATTCTATGCATGGCCAGACTTAAGTCAAGCCAAAGAAGCGAAAGACCGGCGCAATATCTCGCGGCTGTGCGGGGTCCACTGTATGATGCGGCCCTTCACCGACGCATGACCGCTGTCGAGCGACGCTTTCCCGGTTTGGACGTCTATGTGAGGACCAATCTGTGAACTTCAAGGTTTACGGGCGCATATATTTTGAACGATTCTTGCACCTGCGGATCGACCAGGGTCGATTGGCCGGTGAACTTAGAGGACTGCGGCAGCTCCTACAGCCAGGACCCGCCAACTGCCAGACCAGACAACTCGACGTGAGGAACGTATGTACACACATTTAATAGCGCAGCGAACAGCCCGGCAGCCGGGCCGGATAAAACGCTCGCTAATCAACGCTTTCCTTACCGGTATGACTGCGCTTGGGGCGGTTTTGCTGCTGGGCAGCACGATGGTGACCGCCTCCGCCGAAGAGCCGGATCTGCTGCGCGCCAACGAAGCGTTCACTTACACCACCGAGGCCGGACCGGACTCTGTGTTTGTCATCTGGTCGGTCGCGCCGGAGTACTACCTCTACCGATCCCGCATGAGCTTTGCCAGCCTGACCGACGGCATTACGCTCGGCGAGCCCAAAATGCCGGTTGGCAAGCTTAAAACCGACGAATACTTCGGCGAACAGGAAACCTACCGCGGTACGGCCCGAGTCGAGATTCCCTACTCCGGGACCGCCCAAACACTTGAACTTCGTATTAATTCCCAGGGCTGCGCCGACGCGGGCCTGTGCTACCCGCCACAGCGATGGACCGCAGAGATTGCACTGCCCGCCCGGGCGGCCGATGCGTCAAATGTGAGCGGTGGTGGTGGGCTACTGGACTTGCTGGCCTCGGACGACAGCAGCCTGTCTGATGGCGGTCCGCTGTCTCCCGAACAGGCATTCCGCTTCAGCGCCATGATGTCTGACGACTACACGCTCCTGGTGCGTTGGGAAATCGAACCTCAGTACTATCTGTACCGTGACAAGCTCGGACTCACGGCCAACAGCGACCTGATTCAGCTTGGCGCCATTGACTGGCCGGAGGGCGTCGCCAAGGTTGATGAACACTTTGGTCAGGTACAAACCTTTGAGACCACAACGGAAATTTATATTCCGGTATCGCGGGCCAGCCGGCAAGCCGGCAGCGTTGAATTGACCGCTACATATCAGGGATGCGCCGAAGAATTTGGCATTTGCTACCCACCCGGGTCGCGCACCGTACTGGTCGCCGTGGACGCCGCCTCTACCGAGGCACAGGGACTGGCCAGCTCCTCTTCCGGTGCCGGTGGCAGCCTGCAGGTCTCCGAGCAGGACAAGCTCGCCCAGCTGATCAAATCGGGCTCGCTGCCTCTGGTGATTGCGACGTTCTTTGGTTTTGGACTGCTGCTCGCATTCACCCCTTGCGTACTGCCCATGGTGCCCATTCTGTCCGGCATCATCGCCGGTCAAAAAGGCGAAACGTCAAGTCGTCGCAGCTTCATGCTGTCGCTGGTGTACGTGCTGGCCATGGCCCTGACCTACACCATTGCCGGCGTCATCGTAGCCATGCTCGGCCAGAACGTGCAGGCCATGTTCCAGAATCCGTATGTGCTGATTGGCTTCAGCCTGGTGTTTGTGGCACTGGCCCTTGCCATGTTTGACGTCTGGCAGTTCCAAATGCCCGTCGCGATTCAGAACCGACTGAATGCCGCTGGCAGCGGCGGAGGTTACACGGGTGTCGCCATCATGGGCACGCTGTCGGCGTTGATCGTCGGACCGTGCGTCGCCGCGCCGCTGGTTGCCGTACTGATATTTATTGGCCAGAGCGGCGACGCCGTTCGCGGTGGTATTACGCTGTTTGCCCTGTCGATGGGAATGGGTGCTCCGCTACTGGTGTACGGCGCTACGGCCGGACAGCTGATGGTGCGAGCCGGCGCCTGGATGGAAGTGGTCAAGCGGCTCTTCGGCATTATGCTGCTGGGCGTCGCCATCTGGCTGCTCGCACGGATCCTGAGCCCGCGCACTATTCTGGCGATGTGGTCTCTGCTGGCCATTGGCACGGCGTGGGCGCTGGGCTTGTTCGCAAAGAACAACCTACTGGTATTCCGCGCCGCTGCGGTCGCCTCGCTGGTCTATGGCATTGCAATGGGCGCCAGCGCCATCATGGGCGGCAACGATCCATTCAACCTGACCCGCGGAACGCCGTTTGGTGAAAAAGAAGTACATCTGGAATTTCGCAAAGTGGCGTCAGTCGCAGAAATGCAGCAAGTGGTTGCCGAATCGGCGGCAAACGGAAAAAACACCATGCTCGATTTTTACGCCGACTGGTGTATCGAATGCATCAAGATGGAAAAAGAGGCCTTCAGCGATGCCAAAGTGCTCGACATTCTCAGTGACACGGTGGTCATTCAGGCCGACGTCACCAAGAATGATGACAATGATCAGGCACTGTTGAAGTATTTTGGGATTTACGGTCCTCCGACAATCGCGTTTTTTGACAAGCAGGGCAATGAGCGCCGAAACTTCCGCGTGGTCGGATACATGGATCCCGTCAAATTTGCCGAACACGCCGCCCGCGCCGTCGCGGACTAGTCGCGGTTGTTACCACACCTCGGAGAAACGACTTAATTATGTCACAGCTCAAACAATCGCTGGGTTTTGCGGCGCTGCTAACCGCGTCCTTGGCCGCCGGCTATTTCGCGTACAGAGTCAGCCAGCCCGCGCCCGTTGACAGGGATGCTGCGACAGACGCGCCGTCGGCATCGGCATCGGCTGACATGACTGCGGTCGAATTCAAGTCACCCGATGGCGAAGTATTCACATTGAGCGAGTGGAGCGGCCAACCTCAAATCGTTAATTTCTGGGCCACATGGTGCGGGCCTTGTCGCGATGAAATGCCGGTACTGGTTGACGCTTACAGCAAGTACGCCGATCAGGGTCTGGTCGTCATAGGCCTGTCGATGGACTATCCGGACGACACGGAACTGGTCCGGCAGTTTGTGGCTGAATACGACGTCGAATTTCCGATTCTTATGGCCGTGGAACAGGGAAATGCCCTGGCCGACAGCTATGGCGCCGAGAATTTCGTGCTCCCCATTAGCGTCTTCGTTGCCGCCGATGGTACCGTGACCAGCGTGCATACCGGACTGCTCACAGAAGAAGAAGCTGAGGCTGAACTGGCCAAACTGTTCTAGAGCCGGCTGGAACCCGTCCGTTCCGGCGCCTCCATGATTCAGACCGTTCGCTGAATGCTCGACCACCCTGGAAACGGCCGCAATTCTGCTAGACTACGCCCTTCTACTTTCCGGAACATCGCCATGCCCAAAGCCAATGAACTCAAAAAGAATGCGGTAGTACGCTATCGTGACCGCGTGTGCGTTGTTCGCAAGGTTGAACAGCGCAGTCCGTCTTCCCGCGGCAGCAACACGCTTTACAAGACGAAGCTTCAGTGCGTGCAGTCCAAACAAAACTTTGACGAAACGTTCAAAGGAGACGACCAGCTGGACGACGTTGACTTTCTGCGACGCCAGGCCGCGTATTCCTACTTCGACGGCGATCACTATGTGTTCATGGACAACGAGGACTACACGCAGTATTCGTTAAACGCGGATGACCTTGAAGGCCAGGTAGGTTACCTCAGCGAGGGATTGGAAGGCATATTTGTCATGCTGATTGACGGCAGCCCGGTCGGCATCCAGCTGCCTGCTTCGGTGGACCTCGAGATCATCGAAACCGCCGCGGCTTTGAAAGGTGGCACGGTTACGAAACGCAATAAGCCTGCAACGCTTGCCGGCGGTATCGAAGTCCAGATCCCGGAGTACCTTGCTCAGGGCGAAGTCATCAAGGTGAACACAGAAACCGCGGAATTTATCTCGCGAGCCTGACGGTTTTCCTTAGCGTTGGGCGCGGATGCGACGACTCTCTTCAGCATCCGGAATTCAGGCTTGCTGACGCTGTTTTACCTGTTTTCGATTCCAGCGACGGTCCGGGTCAAACGTCCAATTAATCCGGTTTGGCAGGCGTCTGCACGCCATACTCACACCGCATGAACTACTGTTTACGCCCTGGAAAGCGGGCGTATGACGATACTAACCCGGTTCCTTTATACTGGGTGCCATTTTACCGGGAGAAAAAAATTGGCTGAGCAACCCACTGCGAACGACGAACAACCCGTCCAGTCCAACCGTATGATTCGTTTTCTCAAAGTCGTCGAGGCTTTGGGTAATGCGCTGCCCCACCCGGTAACCCTGTTTGCATTATTTGCCCTGGGCGTGGTGTTGGTCAGCGGCCTGCTTGGCTGGATGGACGTCTCGGTTCCCGACCCCCGCCCGATTGGTGCCAAAGGCCGCGCGGACAATGGCCTCATTGAAGTCATCAGCCTGCTGAACGCCGACGGGTTTCGCATGATCGTACTGAACCTGGTCACTAATTTTACGAGCTTTGTGCCGCTCGGCACCGTACTGGTTGCGCTGCTCGGCGTTGGCGTGGCCGAGCGCTCCGGTTTGCTGACAGCGGTCATCCGCTCCATCGTTCTTAACGCCAGCCCCAAGATTGTCACCGTGGCCATTGTGTTCGCCGGCATCATTTCCAACACAGCCTCAGAAATGGGGTACGTCGTACTCGTACCACTGGCCGCCGTCGTGTACATGTCACTTGGGAGACATCCGCTGGCCGGTCTCGCCGCCGCGTTTGCCGGCGTATCGGGTGGCTACAGTGCAAACCTGCTGCTCGGTACCGTTGACCCGCTGCTGGCCGGCATCACCGAAGAAGCGGCCCGGCTGATTGATCCTGAATACGTGGTCGACGCCAGCGCCAACTGGTTTTTCATGATTGGCAGCACGTTCCTGATTACGCTGGTGGCGAGCGTGGTCAGCCTCAAAATCGTTGAACCGGCGCTCGGGCCCTACAACCCGGCAGAGGCCGGCCTCGATGACGCCGATGATGAACATCGACTCGATGCTCTGACACCGATCGAGTCAAAAGCGTTGCGACACGCCGGTATTGCCGCACTCTTGATGATTATCGGTATCGCGATGCTGGTCGTTCCGGAAGGAGCGGTGCTGCGTAATCCTGAGACCGGCCTGATCAAAGGGTCGCCGTTCCTCAAAGGTATTGTCGCGCTGATTTTCGTGTTTTTCCTGGTACCGGGCGTGGTCTACGGCCGGGTTACAGGCTCTATGCGCTCTGACCGCGACGTCATCGATGCCATGGCGGGCGCCATGAGCACGCTGGGCCTGTACATCGTACTGGTGTTTTTTGCCGCCCAGTTCGTCAAGTTCTTTGCCTGGACCAATCTGGGCGCCGTAACGGCGGTCACGGGCGCCACGTTCCTGCAGGACATTGGCATGACCGGTCCAATGCTGTTTTTCTTTTTTATTCTGATATGTGCGTTTATTAATCTGATGCTCGGCTCCGCGTCTGCGCAGTGGGCCGTTACCGCGCCCATTTTTGTGCCCATGCTCATGCTGATTGGCTACTCTCCGGAAGTGATTCAGGCCGCGTATCGGATTGGTGATTCGAGCACAAACATCATCACGCCGATGATGAGCTATTTTGGATTGATCATGGCGTTTGCCGCGAAGTACGTACCAAAAGCCGGAGTAGGAACACTGATCGCGATGATGCTGCCCTATTCCGTATCGTTCCTGCTGCTCTGGAGCAGTTTCTTTTTCATCTGGGTGTTTCTGCTGGGTTTACCCGTAGGCCCCTCAACGCCAACATACTATGGTGTCGGCTAGCACCCACAGGTCCACACGCTCGGGGAGTATTTTGTGAAATCACTACTAATGTTTGTGACTGCTTTATGCCTGACTGCAACGGCCATGGCGGAACAACGTTTCGAATTCGGGTCGTTTGAGATTCCCGGTGACGGTCGAATTGCGTTACCCGTCGCCGAAGGTGAGTCGCTAAGCGGTATTGCAGCAGCCATTGACCAGCGCACCAATGGCGCTCTTTCGGTCGCCTCGGAAGAAGCACAGTTCATCGGCGCCGCCGGCACCACGCTCACCTTGTACGGCGTAGCGCCTTATTCGCGGGTCGACCTGATCGGCGTGGGCCCTGATCGCGTTGACCGCGTCGGCGCGGAAAATTTTGGCGGCCATGCCGCTGCGCTTTTGGGTGATACAGCCGGAGGCTCCGTACAAATCCTGTGGAACGATAGCAATGTAGATGCTGGGGCCACGGCTGCCCGAGTGGCTTTTGGTTACAAGCTGCGCGGCTATCGCTTCGATCGACACCAGGCTAAGAAGATCGATGCAACCACGCTTCCCGTTGTTCAGGTGCTAAGCAACGATCGTTCCGAGGCGCAGTTTACCAACGATTTGAGCTATCTGGCAGACAGCGTATACCTTGCCCGCGACATGAGCTCTGAGCCTGCCAATATTATTTATCCGCAGTCTTTTGTTGAACTCATGAAAGCGCAGTTCAAAGGGCTCAAAAACGTTCGGATCAAAGTACTCGATGAAAAAGATTTGCAACGACTGAATATGGGCGCCCATTGGGGCGTGGGTAAAGGGTCGGCTCGCCCTCCACGACTGCTGATCATTGAATACATGGCCGGCGGCGATAAGCCCAGCGTCGTGCTGGCTGGCAAAGGGATTACCTTCGACACCGGCGGCATTTCGATCAAGTCAAACGATAAGATGTGGATGATGAAAGGTGATCTTGGCGGCGCCGCCGTGGTCTCCGGCACCGTGCTGGCCGCCGCCCGTCGCGGCGCCCCGATTAACGTTATTGCCCTTGCCGCGCTGGCGGAAAACATGCCTTCGGGTACGGCTTCTCGCCCAGGCGATGTGCTTACGACCATGTCGGGCATCACCGTCGAAATAAGTTCAACGGACGCCGAAGGCCGACTGGTACTCTCGGACGCCGTTCATTACGGCCAGGTCAACTACGAACCGGGTGTATTAATTGATGTCGCCACGCTGACCGGCTCGGTTGGCCGCGCTCTTGGAGACGAATATGCCGGGGTTTTTGGGCGCCACGACGAGATCATCGAAGAGCTGACGATGGCCTCAAAGGCCGCGGGAGAAGGCGTGTGGCGCCTGCCGCTCGACGACTCCCACTTCAAGCAGATCGAATCAAAGTATGCGGACATCATTAACGGCGGCGTCGGCAGCCCTGGCGCAAGCGTCGGTGCAGCGTTTATCGGATCGTTCGTCAATGAAGACCAGGTCTGGGCGCATTTCGATATTGCCGGCGTCGACTTTCTCGAAAAAGACCAGCCAACGGTACCCAAAGGTTACTCAGGCTGGGGGGTGCGCACCCTGGACGAATATCTGCGCCGCCATCACCAGTAAGCCAGGTCGGCTATCAATCGTTAACCCGACACCGACTGCACTTATACAGTCGGTGTCGGGGTTTTGATTCCTGGTTCCTCCCGCCATCCAGGGCGCAGAACGACGCTCGCTCAGAGGAGAATCACTCAGCCTTTTTAATGTGAATGTCGCCGTTAAGCCCCTTCATGCGAATGGTCGGACCCCCGCCGTTAATTCTTGCCACGATAACGCTTTCGATCCGGATCGCGGAGCCCCGCGCATCGTTGTCTCGCAGAACGGTAGGCTCACTTTGGGCCACGTCAACTTCGAAATCCGAATAGATTTTTCCCTGGGCGGTATCAAGCTGTACCTGCACACCCGCTTTAGGCGGCAACCCAAGGTGTAAGTCTCCGTTAATCGTTTGGAGAGACGTCGCACGCGCGTCATCCACGCGATCGAAACTGATGCGGATGTCGGCATTGACGGTTTCGGCAATGACGGATCCCGAAATATTGGTCGCTGTGATCGGACCATTCACATTGGACAGCTTTTGATTCCCCTCGATATTTCTGATGATAATTTCACCATCGTTAACGGTACTGAGCTCCAGGTTTGCCAGCCGTGGAATTCGAGCGGTTACGGTTACCTTGTCGGCTCGCCAGTCGGCGTCAAAAGAGATCTCGTTATCGTCTTCCTCAATCTCCAGAGAAAACGCGCCACCGCTGACCATCTTAGTGCCGGAAGGCGTGATGATTCTGCGTTGACTGTCGGCAACGGATACCTCGAAAGCCGCGTCATCACGGTCCTCGCCAATGACTTCGATACGAGCCGACATGATTCCAATCTCGAGAATAACCGGTTCACCGGGATTTGAAATGGGTACGGTAATGACCTGCGGCTTTTGCTGCGCCAATGCAGGTAAGGACAGTGCGATCAACGCTACGCTGATGACCCACTTTCGTGTAAACATATTCATAAATAACTCCATTACTGATTTTTCTGAATGCGAACATCGCCGTTCATCGAGGCGATGGAATAGACCGGACCGTTCGCACCAATACGCACACCAGACAGCTGTTTGATGCGGTAGCGATTGCTCCCGTCCTTCGTTTTGTGTTCTATGGTTGCCGGCATCGAAAACGGTTCGATGGAAAAATCGGATCGGATATCGCCGTTGAACAGGTCGACCGCGACATCAAGATTGGTATTGGCGGGCAGATTCAGGGTGATATCACCATTAATGGTTTCAACGCTGCAATCGCTGCTTGGCGCTCGTTTAAAGCCCACATCGATCTTGCCGTTAACACTCTCGATCGAATCGCAGTTGTGGATATCATCCACCCTGACCGACCCGTTCACGTTACTGGCACTCACAACGCCCCTGATACCCTTAACATCGACCAGGCCGTCAAGCACGGTACTTACATCGATCAGAGTATTAACCGGCACCTGCACCTCAAACTGATATTCCACCCGGCATTCGTCACAGGAATTCATACCCTGCCAACGGTCATCGGGATTACCCACTTTCATGGACAGTCCGGCCTTGCTCGACTCAACGTTGAGTTTAATAATTTCAAGCGAGCGGTCGAACAGCCTCTGGTTGGGTGCCGACCTGTCTTCCGACACCGAAACGACAATCTCACCGCTCTTGCCGGGCCGAACTTTAACGCCACCCCACACGTTGCTGATTTCAAGTGTGGGCGTATCCGTGGTCACCGCATAGGTTTTGGACCACGAATTACTTTTGCTGACCGATGTCGCACCAATCGCGGCACCGCAGGTAAGCGCGAACAGCGCCAGAATAAATAGAGATGCTCTCATGTCATGTCTCTCCCGAGTGAAGTCAATACGTGTCGTTGAAGATCCGGATACAGCTGGCCGTTGTTAGCCAGCGTCAACAGACGATCAAGTTGCTGGTTACTGCCGTTTCGCAGCACCAGGTCAATCAGTGCAAGCTGCACCAGAGGCGATTCGGCGCGCTGCAACGTATCCATCAGCTGCTCCCCGATGGCCGGCGAATTAATATTTGAGCCCAGAGATTCAACGGCGGCCGAGCGTATCGAATTCACGCGGTCGCTGGTTGCAACGGTCAGCAGCTGACGAGCAATATCTGCGTCATCACCGGCAAGGTACGCTGCATCCATAACCCCTCGCAGTCGTTTGCCAGGCTCTTCGTTATTCAGTCTGTCGAGCACCAAAGTCCGATTAAGCAAATTGACGTTCTGCTCGAGTGCCGCAAGATGTCCGCTTGCATCATCAGCGGTTTCTTCAAGGAGCTGGCCCGTAGCCACCCCGGCGATCAGACACACAGCTGCGGTAACCCAGCCGGCGTTTCCGCTAAACCCGAGGAACTCACGCAGTCGCGTGACCAGGCCGGGCTTTGTGGCCTGCTCCAGCTTTCGATAAAACCCCTGGCGCAGCTTCGCGGACGGCTCGTCCTGTGGAACGCTTTCGAGAAGATCCCAGAGCGCGTTTTCGCGCTGATCGTTGCTGTCCAGGGGAAGTTTTGATATGTGTTTTTCAGACATCGATAGGTACTCCGTTAATGCTGGTGTACGTTGAATTGAGTAGAGTCATGGCCCTGTGCATGCGCACCCGGGCGGTTCCCGCCGTGCAAGCCAGCGCCTGCCCGAGGTCGTCGTAGTTATCGAATTCGAATCGGCCCAGCCAGATAATTTCCTGAGCCGCGGCAGGTAGCTGCGCCATCGCATGCAAAACCTGCTGGACTTTTTGCGTGCCTGCGGCGGCCTGTTCCGCCGACCGGTGGTCGGTAAGCTCCTGCTCGGCACCCGGCTGATCGATCGGCCCGTTTTTCTGTCTGCCGGACTTGCGCAATTGATCGAGCATCACGTTGCGCGCGATGTGGAACATCCATGCCTTGAAACTGCCGTCGTGCCTGAAACTCTTTGCCTTTTTGAGCAGCCTCAGAAACACGTCCTGAACCAGGTCTTCACTCAATGCGCGGTTACGAGTCATTTGGAGACAAAATTGATAAACAGCCCGATGATGGCGCTCGAACAGCGTCGCCAGGCACGAAGCATCGCCTTCGGCCACCCACTGTATCAATTGCTCGTCAGTTACAGCTTGCAACGTCGATTCCCTTGTTCAAAACGAACGGTCAGCGGTGTCATGGTGCATCGCTTCGTCTCGCCGGTCGATGCTGTTGAACAGATAAACACGTTAATGGAGATGTCCTGTTCGCAAAAATCCAGGTCCATCAGGATCTGCAGTCTGTCGCTCAGCAGCAGTGCCAGCATGCGCTCCTGATCGGGGGTGAGTCCAAGCAACGAGCGGTATCCCGCCGTCCTGGTGACAGTATCGGTTGGCGCTTCCTCAAACAGCACGACGTCGAACGTTTCGCCGACCAGCGTAGTATTGGCGCGCTTGCTGAGCGTGAATAATCCGTCAGCGGCCGCGTGGGCGGCCAATACCGACATCATCAGCCAAAGTGCGATGCGAATGCTCATGAGACATGTCCGTTTTCCCTAATCATAGTAGTAAAGACGTACCACCCCTGAAAACGTTACACGTCGGATGCAAATAAATTGACGACACCACCAGACACCGAAAGTAGTCAATGAAATCAATGACAAACATAAACCGATTTTCCGCTGGCTCAGTGATAATCGCTGAAAAAGGTCCAAGATCCGGTCTTAACAATAGCTGATTGCCCGGCATTCGGTGCTGACAGAGCCCCGGGGTCGTTAACAGCGATTCCCCTCATCGCTTAATCCCACGCTACCTAAAGAAGAGCAGGCGCGGGCCGATCAATGAAGCCGGCACCCGCAAGAAACAAAGAGCAATGGAAGACCGTTGCGCCCCTTTCTGCGGATCAGGTGGTCGGGTCGGAAGCCTTGCGTCCGGCCAGCACCAGAAGTCCGGCCATGATCGCCAGGTTCTTGATGAAGTTCTGCGTTTCATGCGCGCGCTGCAACCCTTCTTCCATCGTCCAGAAATCGTGCATCACCAGATTAATCACAAGAACGAGACCGGCCAGTACAAATGCAATCGCCTGTTGACGATAACCGACCGCCAGACTCACGCCGCCTGCAATCTGAATGACGATGGTCAGCGCCAGGAAAACCGGCACCAGAATCATGCCGTGGGCCGCCATGTATTGCGCGGTTCCGTCAAAATTGAGGACCTTCATGACTCCCGGCACCACGAAGTACAAACCGAGCAGTGCACGCCCCGTTAGAAAAAATACCTGATTGAGCTTATCCATTGTGATCCCCTGGGTACTGGCGCCCGGTACGGGCCGGCAAAACGTCAGGCTAACACCGGTGGAGACACCATCCAATCAAAGCGAACGCAGTGACACTGCACTGCCTGAACCGGCGCCTGACACAGCCCCGCGCCATCGATAATAAATCAGGATTCACGCTCTTTTTCATGGATATTGGCGCATAATTAAGGTGCGGGACCGCGATAATCCGGAGCACTGCTCCTGATTTGAATAGCGACCGGCCCACCACAGAAATCAAGGTCCCAGGACCCGAAAGGACAGCTTTAATGATTCCGTTTCGCGCTAAAACCGCACTCTACAATTTTCAGACCAGACTGCTGAAAATTACGGCCAAAATACTGCCCTTTCCAAAACCAACGCTTTTTAGTGGCCCAGGCTCTTCGCTGGAACTGTGTGAGGCCGTTGCACTTATGGGTATTACCCGGGTCCTGATTGTGACCGACGCGATGCTGGTAGAAATCGGTCTGACACAGGGAATACAAGACAAACTTACTGAGCTTGGCGTGGAGTTCTTTGTATTCGACGGTATTAAGCCTGATCCTACGATCGATCAGATTGAAGAAGGCGTGGAAATGCTTAAAGCCCGGCAGTGCCGCGCTGTGCTCGGCTTCGGCGGTGGTTCGTCGCTGGATGCTGCCAAGGTCATCGCAGCTCGTGCGACCAACGACAAACCAATACGAAAAATGGAAGGTTTCTTCAGGGTCTTCCGGGCGCCGCTGCCTTTGTTCATGATACCCACAACGTCAGGCACGGGTTCCGAGGTTACGGTAGCGGCGGTAGTGTCGGACCCTATGCGTAAAACCAAGGCCGCCATTGTGGATCCAAAACTGGTGCCGGATCTTGCCGCGCTTGATGCCACATTAATGACCGGACTCCCGGCATCCATATCTGCGGCCACCAGTATGGATGCGTTAACCCACGCCGTTGAATCCTATCTCTCACTCAACGCACTGCCGAGTTCCGATCTCTATGCACTTGCCGCGACGCGTCTTATCATGAAAAACCTGCCGCTCATCATCGACGATGGCCAGAACATTGAAGCACGCCAACAGATGGCGATGGCGTCCTACTACGCTGCGGTAGCCTTTACGCAAACGGGCGTCGGCTATGTTCACGCCATTGCTCATGGCTTTGGCGCCTACTATCACACGCCCCACGGCCTGGCCAACGCGATCGTAATACCTTACGTGCTGGAATTTTCGAAACCTGTTTGCATCGAACGACTGGCCACGCTTGCCAAAGCCAGCGGTCTCGATGAAGAGGGCGACACACCACCAGCTCTCGCGCAAAAGTTTATTGATCACGTTAAAACGCTGAACGCCCGCATGGGCATACCGCAAAAACTGGACGCTCTCAGGGCAAACGACATACCGGCGATCGCGCGTGCGGCGCTCAAAGAGGCACACGGGACCTATGCCGTGCCGCGATTCATGGACACGCCAGACTGTGATGCCATTATCCGCCAGATGATGCCATGAGCAGGCTCTCTTAAAGCGGCGCGCCATCACTTCGGAAGCCCACAAGAGCCTGTGTACGGCGACGCTGATATACTAAAGCGATCACAGACGAGACAGGCCAGCCATGAACACTACAACACCCGATACGCCAACCTCCCGCCCCGCTCCCGGCTGGGCCAGCGCGCTGCGCCGTGTAACCGACCACCTTGTGCATGATTTTCTGGGAGGCCCGCGCCCCTGGAAGTTTTCCTGGGTTATCAATTTCCAGAAAGCCGGTTCCTTTGTGTTTCTGCTTGGCCTGATTGTCTGGTACGAAAACTATACGGCGGCCGCGTGGATATACGCCGCCATGCAGGGAAGCTACGGCCTGGTCTGGATTATCAAGGACACCGCGTTTCCGGATCCAAACTGGCAGAAGAAAATTACCATTGCCGGCGGCATGAACGTATTTCTGGGCGTGCTCGGATGGTACTGGGTGTTTGGGTGGATACTGATCTCGGGAACGTCTCAGGCCAACTACCCGCTTCCGGACGTTATCTGGTACTGCCTGTGTATCAGCCTGTGCATTATTGGCTGTGTCATCATGATTGCCGCCGATGCGCAGAAGTTTTTTACGCTTAGAGTCAAAAGAGGCCTGATCACAGACGGCATGCACCGCCACATACGCCACCCCAACTATCTGGGTGAAATCATGATCTATGGAAGCTTTGCCATGATGGTGTGGCACTGGCTGCCTGTTGTTGTACTGACCTGGGTCTGGCTTGGGCTGTTTGCGGTTAACATGGTCATGAAGGAATCCAGCATGTCTCGCTACCCGGAATGGGCCGCGTACAAGAAGCGCACCTGGTGGTTAATTCCATTTGTGCTTTGACCTGATTATCAGACAACGGTAAACGAACAGTGGTCTACGGACCGGGGACCGAAATGGCCTTACGCAAACGATTAGCCGAAATACTTGAGCAGGAACACAGTTTCGACGGGCCGGGCCGCACCGTCAATTTGCTACTGATCGTTCTGATCTCACTCAACGTTATCGCGATCTTTCTTGAAACGGTAGACCCGATTTACTCCGAACATCGACAGGCATTCTGGTATTTCGAGTTATTCTCGGTGGCGGTGTTCACGTTCGAATACATCGCACGCGTGTGGAGTTCCATCGACCTTGAAGACACCATCGACGATTCACCGATTGTGGGTCGGCTCAAATACATGCTCAGACCTATAGCTCTGGTAGATCTGATTGCCATACTCCCGTTTTATCTCAGCCTCTACATGGCCATCGACCTACGCTTCCTCAGAGTACTCCGGTTGCTGAGACTGCTGAAGATCACGCGTTACTCTCCTGCCATGGGTGCACTGCTGGATGTCGTCAAGAAAGAATCCGACGCTCTGCTGGCGGCGTTCACGGTGCTGATGATGATGCTGGTCATCTCGTCCGCCGGTATCTACCTGATCGAGAATGAGCTACAGCCGGACACGTTCGGAGATATGCCAAGCTCCATGTGGTGGGCCATTGTGACGCTGACAACGGTAGGTTACGGCGACGTTGTCCCGATCACCACGCTTGGCAAGGTTTTTGGTGGCATTATCAGCCTGCTGGGCATCGGCATGATTGCCCTGCCGGCCGCTATCATGGCCTCGGGTTTTGCCGAACACATTCAGAACCGTAAACAGAAATACAACCGCTTCGTTCGCAAACTTCTGAAAGACGGAAAGATCGACGAGACCGAGCGCTGGAAGCTCGAAGAACTTCGCAAGGAACTTGGGCTCGACAGCGACGAGTCGATTCAGCTACTCGACACGATCATGCACGAAATGCATCACACGCATCACAAGAAATGTCCGCACTGTGACAAACCGCTGGACTAGATGTCACCGTCGATCGTTACACCTGATCGCGCTGTGCCATATGCCGTTCGAGCGCTTCACTAAATTTGCGCCTGGCAGGTCCCACCAGCGGTCGGTATAGCCGACGCAGGAGCCAGCCGGGAAACAGGGAACCCCGTTCTTCATACTGCACGCGTGCTCTGGGGTGATCCATAAACCGAAACGCCGCCGGCCTGTAATCCTTGTCTTTGTTCAGAAAAAAGATGCTCGACACATGCTTGGCGCTCTTGTAGCCGTAGTGCGCAGGCGCCACCAGTCTTAAAGGTGCGCCATTGGCTATGGTCAGCGGTGCCCCGTCCAGCGTATCGGCCAACAGCACGTCTGGCGCCAGAAGATCGCCGAGCGGTAGCCCGGCGCGATAGCCATCCTGCCCCTGAAACACGACCAGCGTCGCATCGGACCTGCATTTTGCCATCGGCACGACCAGCCGCTCATAGACATCTGAAAATCGATATCCTTCCCAGCAAACGCCCCGCTTGCTCCACGTTGTGACGCAGTGAAAATCTGATGTCTGGGTAACGCGAGGAAGCTGTGCAAACTCTTTCGACACGCTAACTCGCTGCTCTACGTCCCCACCGATATCGACCTCGATTTCTTCGATATTTGACGGGAAACGGTTAACGAATTTAGTCAGTCCAAAGCGCGGCAACGTATCGATTTCGTACTGGCCCGGCGGCAACGAATCGTGCGGTTTCATCAAGCTCACTACCCTCGCCAATCGGCACAAAGCACCGCGAACCTCGATTATGACAAAGCTTTCGGCGGAATGAACCCCATTCGATTACCACCCGTCAAATTCAGGGTTAATGCCCACCACATGGCACTTCACTTTTCTTCAGCGCTGCCGCTAACTTAGAAACGGTCCTAAAAGAGCGCCGCAACCGCGCGTACGTGTTGCTCGCCCCGGACGATTTTCGCCACCTACATGGAACGCCATGTTATTACGTACTATTTTTCGCTCATTGTGTCTCTGTGGCCTGATCTCGCTGCCCGTTGCCACCGCAATCGAATTCACCGACGAAGAGCAGAACTTCATTGAGAACAATCCAACGATTGTTGTCGGCGGCGAAATGGACTGGCCTCCTATGGATTATGTTGAAAACGGTGTCTACAAGGGGGCCGCCAAAGACTACCTTGACGAAATTGCTTCACTGACCGGGATCGAGTTCGAAGTTGTCACAGGCTATTCATGGGCCACGCTCATGAACAAGGTCAGGTCACGAGAACTCGACATGGTTCCGATGATGTACTGGACGGACAACAGAGGTCGCGAATTCAATATGACCCTGCCGTACATCACGGTACGGCACTACGTCTTTACGAAAGACTCTCGCTCAGACATCAAGACGTTCGACGACCTGTACGGCAAGACCATGGCCATTCCTGCCGGATACGCCCACATTGAATATCTGCAGAAACATCATCCCGAGATTCTTATCAAAGAAGTACCGGGCATTATTGACGCCATGGATGCCGTCCTCGTCGGCGATGCCGACGCTATCATCGAGAACACCGCCAGTATGGCGTTCTACACGGCCAACAACGGCGTCATCGGCCTGGGTCCGGCCTTTCCTGTCACGTTTGAAGTCAACAACGTGCATATGGCCGTGCGCAACGACTGGCCCATACTGCGCGACATTCTGCAAAAAGCGCTCGATGCGATACCGGTGGAACGAACAACTCAGATCATGGCGAAGTGGACCGGCAGCGAAGTTACCGCGAGATCGTTCCTGACCACGACTGCAGCCTTCACTCCAGCCGAAACCAGCTATCTGAAAAACAAGCGCCGCCTGATTGGTTGCGTTAACGTTAATCGAATGCCGCTGGAATTTATGCGCAATAACAGCCATGAAGGCATGACCGCCGACTATCTGGCCGCCCTTGGCAATACCCTGAAAGTGCAGACGAATGTTCGCAGCTATAATTCGTGGCAGGGCATTGAGGCGGGTCTCAAAAACGGTGATTGCGATCTTGTGCCCCTGGCACTGGACATCAATGCCGAGAAGCGCGGGATGACCTATACGGGCAGCTACATCTTCGAAAAGCTGGCATTGGCTACGGATGACAGAGAAGGGTTTTTCGATGATATGCGTGATTTGCCCGCTGCAAAAATCGGGTTCGTCGATGGCTATCTCGATATCGATGCGCTGCGCAGCAGCTATCCGGCCATCGAATTTGTACGCTTCACGAACATTGATGACGCGCTGGACGCAGTTGCCGAAAGCAATCTGTTTGGTGTGGTCGATTTTCTGCATACCATTAATCACGCCTTGCAACGCCGAGGCGACCGGTCGCTGAAAATCAGCGGCGACTTTCCCGAATATGAACGCGGTCTGAGTCTGGCGGTGTCCGATAAAGAGCCCCTGCTGGCATCAGCGGTCCAAAAAGCCGTAAACGCTATGCCTGACGCACTGCGTACCAATGTGCGGCGAAAATGGGTGGCCGTCTCGATTGAAAAGCAAACCGACTATGCGCTGATTTTCAAGTTTGCTATTGCCGCACTGGTACTGCTCGCCATGCTGCTGGCGCGGTTTATGGAAGTACGGCGCCATCGGGAGGAAATCCAGCAGAAGAACAACTCGCTTCGCGAGATCAATTCAAAGCTCGAAGAAAAGACGGACACCGCACTGCACATGGCCTATCACGATCAGCTCACGGGCCTGCCCAATCGCGCCAAACTGATGCAGGACCTTGATCATTCCATCAAGCTTTCGTGCCGAATGTCGACCAGGCTGGCGGTGATGTTTCTTGATCTCGACCGCTTCAAGCCCATTAACGATACGCTGGGTCACGAAATCGGAGACAAGCTGTTGCAGAAAGTAGCTCGTCTCATTCGAAAGCAATTGCGCGACACCGACATGCTGTGTCGTCTGGGCGGCGACGAATTCGTCGTTGTGCTCGAACCCGTATCTGATACGTATTCACCCAGCATCGTGGCCCAGCGGATTATTGACGCGCTTGACCACACGATCGAGATTGATGGTCACTCGATCAACATTGGCTCCAGCATTGGCATTGCGATGGTGCCGGACGACTCCATAGGCCTGCAGAATATTATCAAATGCGCCGACAGCGCGATGTACACCGCCAAAGAAAACGGCCGTAACGGCTATGCGTACTACCGGGAAGACATGTCGAACAGGGCTGCAAGGCGCACGCAAATTGAAACCGCGCTGCGCGGCTCCATCAGAGACCAGCATTTCTCTTTGGTGTTTCAGCCGATTGTCGACCTTGAAAAGCGTGAGGTTGTGAAAGCAGAAGCGTTGATACGCTGGAACCACCCGGAGCTGGGTTTTGTGCCGCCAGATGAATTTATTCCGATTGCCGAAGAAGTTGGCCTGATCGTTGCCATTGGCAACTGGGTACTGCGTGCCGCCTGCAAGGCCATTAAGGAATTCGAGAGCACGGGTGTTCATATCAACGCCATTGCGGTTAATGTTTCCAGCGTGGAGTTCTTAAAAGACGACGTGGTCTCGCGCTTCAAGAGCGTGCTTCAGGAATTCGACGTGCTCCCGGAACAGATTGAAATCGAAATCACTGAACGCTACATGCTTGATCAGGCCCACGGCGCAGAGGCAGAACTGCAAAAACTTCGGGATCTTGGGCACACACTAAGCGTCGATGATTTTGGCACCGGGTACTCCTCCCTGAGCTATATGAAGCGACTGCCACTAAACGTTATCAAGATTGATC
>CAWUKD010000063.1:0-18882 GCA_963922815.1 uncultured Gammaproteobacteria bacterium | reverse complement strand
CGGGAAGACCTAAACTATGGAAACACACTCAACAGGGACGACCAAATTGGAACCGACTGTCATTAAATGTCTGGCAATCGGTGCCCTTATTTCGGGTGCTATTTTTTCGTTATCGTCGGCGGCGGAAGAAACACCGGCGGAATCACGGTTTGTGCCAGCCACATTCAAACCCGGCGAAGATTCTCTTGAATCGCGTTTCTTTGTGCCCAAGAGCCGTGAAGACAAAGAGCTCACAATATTCTGCAACGCCCTGATCAGTGTGAGGGGCGTTATTGAGGAGCAACAGTGTAACTGGGACCATAAGAACAAGCCGTACCGAATTCCGGCCGAAAATTCAATCAGGAACGTTCGGCTAAATCCGGCCTCTGTCGATGGCGAGAAAGTGATCGCATACATAAAGTACGCGCTGAAGATCGAGCACAAAGGCGGTGAGTCGTCCATCAAGATGTATCCTCATCATTTCGTGAACAGTCAATACTACGGTGATGACTACATAGCGCCTCAATCCTACGTACCCGGTACAGACCTGTACGCAGACGAAAGTATTTTCTTCGGCAAGCCCTGGATTGAACGGGAAGTGGCCAGAAAGTGCATACGCTCGGCCCGCGTATTTTTGAAAATGAAAATAGAAAACGACGGCGGAGTCAGTGACGTAGCTGTTATCGATAAGCCGTCGCCAAAATCCTGCGGGGATTCTATTGCAGAGGCCGCCAAAAAAGGCACATACATCCCGGCATTTTTCCAGGGCAAGCCCGTGGCTTCGATCTACGTCGAAAAATACCTCGCGGAAAGAAACACGCGCCGAATTGGCCAGCTGGCGCCACCCGACAACGACAGGTTGTCCGCCAGTAATCAGCTCAACTGGTTTTGAATCGCCTGCTCCGCATCGCCACGACCAATGGATAGCCGACTATCTCGACGAACAAACCAGTTGACGACTCTGATGCGTCGTTGATGTCTTCCGGGTAAACGGTTGGTCGAGGTGCCGGTGAAAACGAGTCACTTCAGACCAGAAAACCGGCTATTGCAGCGCTCAGACTACTTCTGCCGAAGGCATGGCCGCGCGTCGTGAGCCCCTTTCCTTTCTAGAGCGTGGTGTAGCTCTAACGCACAACTTAATATATCGATCAGCGCGATCTTCCACTTCCCTTGCACCAAAAAAAAGGGCGCCCTCTTCCGAGAGCGCCCTTCACTACTTTACGTGAGCCTCTAGTTGGCGCAACTTGCCAGGGCACTGGGGCCTGGCTGCTGCTGAAACTGAGTGGCCATGTAGGCATAGTCGATGAAGTTGGCCGCCCCATCTCCATTGAAATCGTGATCGGCGTCCGGCGTATTGAACACACCGGCAAACAAACTGAAATCCACGAAATTTACAATACAGTCGTTATTGGTATCGGCGTCGCACGCGTTGCCAAATCCATCGCCGTTACTATCGAGCTGCGAGGCATTCGCAATGTCAATGCAGTTGTCTACCGCATCAGAGACACCGTCTCCATCTGTATCATCCACGATCAGATTCAGACCAATAACAATCGCGTCATGGTCTGAAGCCCGGTTGGCAACCGTGCCATCGAAAATCGCCGGGTTGCGTCCAAAATCGAGATTGTAGTCAATCGCATCGGCTTCATCGGCATTGAGGTGCCAGGCGGCAACACCAGTAACCTGGGTCGCAAGCTCAGGCGTACTCAGCGCGTGATCGAGCGCTCCGATCTGACCGCCAAACAGGAACGAATAGGCATCCGTAGCATCAAGCGCACTCAGCAAATTCGTATACCCGGCAGTCTCGATCGCAATCACCGGATCTTCCTGCAGGTAAGCATTCAGATCACCCATGATCACGTAGTCCGGGTCCCCGCTGCCGGTAGGATCGGTCAGCAGCCAATTCGCCTGGGCGATGGCGGCATTGGTACGTGTCAGGTTGCAGTTACCCTGTCCATCGCCAACATCGGGATCACCAATACTGTCACAGCTTGAGCCTTTTGATTTGAGGTGATTAACCGCAATCGTGAACAGGCCGCCCGTCGCAATTTCCTCGAAGGTCTGTGCAAGTACCGGACGATTTCTCGTGTCGTTGAATAACGGATCGACGCTGCTATCAAGAATGGCAAAGTCGCCAGAGGGAGCAACAGTGCCGGTCTTATAGATCAAACCCTGACGAATTGCATCGTCGCCGATAGTACCTGTATCGACAAAGTCATAGGTGCCTGCACCGGCAACCGAATTGAGTCCATCTACAATGCTCTGCAGCGCTGCAGACTCATTGTTTTCTAGTTCGATGAGTCCAACGATGTCTGCGTCCAGCAGTAACATCGCGGTCATAAGCTTCGCGTGCTGTCGGTCAAACTCATCCTGACTGTCTGCGCCACGACACCCCTGATCCATCGCTGGTCCGCAAATGGAACCCGCGCCGTCCAGAGTGGTGAAATAGTTCAGCACATTGAAACTCGCCACCTGCAATGAGCCTCCGACATCGGGTGCCGTTACAGGGCCGGGGTTCGTCGAAACGAATACAGGCTCCACGGTCGGCATCAGGCGATAGGTTTCGTCGCCGGAGCCGCCGCTTGCGCGGCTGTAGCGAATGTTGCCCGTCAGACCCGATACGGTGTCGCCAGCACGAACCGTTGCACCAACCATGTTGGGCAGTCCGGGGGCCGGGTAACGAATAGGATCCGGATTCTGAAACGTCATGCCGTCGTCCAGCATGATACTGCGGCTGGCAAGATTCTGTTGATGAGCAAGTAAACCGGCGGCGTCAGGTGCGTTGTTATTCGTAAACTGAACAAAGCGCCCGCCCTGCCCGAGCAGCAGCTCGCCATAGCGATCGAGATTGAACAGTTCGGATACCGTCAACATGGCGGGGAACGATACGAGCATCCCTTCATATTGCTCCAGATCCGGAATGTACTCGCCGTTAGCGAGAACCACGCCGGCTGTAGGTAAATTGACGGTCGCCGGAGTCACTGAAAAGCCGCTTCCAATCACTTCGACCTGAATCGCGGAAATCTGGGTTTCGCCGAAAAACTCGGTCGCGTTACCGGTAACCCGAACCTGATCGCCTGCATTCACATCCAGCGGGGTCGATCCATCAAAGACGAAGATACCCTCCGACGTGAGAGGGTCTGCGTCTGCATCCGCATCTTCTTCCTGCAAATAAAAGCCCTGCAGGTTGTCCTGTTCGTTGGCGTCACCATCCTGAAAGTCACCTGTCACAACGCCCTCAACAACGACGGTCTGATCAGGATTTGCGAACGGGCTGCTGGCACCAGCGCCCTGCACATCGTGAATAAACACGAGAGACGGTGGAGAAAGCACGTCAAAATCAAAGCTGAAATCCAGAGCCATATTGTCGGCCGGAGCATCCTGATCAGCAACCTGGGCTGCGAGCACCGTCACCGTGCAGCTTTCGCCCGCCGCAAAGTCGGCAGACGGATCGATCAGGTAGGTCTTGCTGTCACCGCTCGATACGGTGCCTGTCAGGGCGCCACTGGTATCACAAAGAAGATTAAACCAGGTGCCCGTCACCGTAACCGTTTCGCTGAACGTAATTTGAATATCGGCGTTAACCGCTACGTTGATGGCACCATCGGAAGGAGTCGTACTGCCAACCGTAGGCGGCACATCCACCGCAGGACCGTCGGTGTAGGTTCCAATCGGAAACGGCGTGGCTGCAGTACTGTTTGAGGGTTCGCCATCCAGCGCGTTGGCGCCGCTGAACGTCCAGTTACCAATCGAAAACGTCGTACCGTCCGGTCCGGTACCGGTGGCGCGGTAAGCCCAGCCGTCAAGGTACTCCCAGGGTGTGCCTGAGCCATCGACATTAATGTCACCGAACACATCAATCACCGCTCCATTCTCAAACAGTTCTATGGCGTCGTCGCCATTGATTTCCGCGGCGCCATTCGTGTAATCGGGAAGAAAGCCAAAAAATGCCTGAAACTGTGGCCCCTGACTGGCCACGTAGATATAGCTGCCAGCCGTTGCGGCAACTGCCGGAAAGCCGAACTCTTGGCCGTCGGTACCGCCGCCATTATTGGCCGAGCCCACACCGTAAATCGACAAGTCTGGGATATCAGAGACCACATAGAGCTCAATGGCCTTTGGCGTGCCACCCGTGAGCGGGCCGTCAATAACGCCGCTGATACGCAAGTCGGCCGACGCCGGATGAGCCAGCGCCATAAGTGCCGTCATTGCAATAGACACAATTATCGATGTTCGCATTTTATTCCCCTGAATTGTTTTTTAGCCCGACCATCTGCCGGGCCCGGGAAGGCATCCAGCAGCAATCGGATGACGCGAGGAGTCTGGAAAGCCCCCCTGCATTTTGTGATGAGTTTAGCCTAACGGTTCGAGATAGCGGGTCCTTTATACGCGCAATCACCAAGTGGTTGCTACCTTTGACATAACGCCCGAGGCACAGTCATCAAGTCAAACGGTTAGCGCTATATCGAAGAAACCATATGAAGTCCGGTGTCATTGGAGCGCAAAGAAGACATACGAGTTAGCGACGTCAATCGCCCTGCCGTAAATCGGGTCCGGCGTACGGACAAGGCACGGAAGGCACTACTACCCTCCGCGTCTTCAGTTATCCGCTTTCACCCCTGCCCGGTCCGACCGCTCTATGGTCAACCGAATCGCCGGCTCTACGGGCAGCTCGCGATACTGCTGGGCCCGGGAGCCAGTCCAAACAGCGGTGAAAACAGCGCGATATCCACGAAGTTGACCGTACCGTCGCCGTTAAAATCGGCATCCGGGTCGGCAGACAAGAACAGATTGGCCAGAATCGACAAATCGATAAAGTTAACCGCACAATCATCGTTTAAATCAGCGTCGCAGAAATTCCCAAACCCGTCGCCGTCCGTATCGCGCTGCGCAGGATTGGGCGTCAGCACACAGTTATCAACGTCGTCTGTTGCGCCGTCACCGTCGATATCCAGAGTCAGATTGTCGAACCAGGCCGCATCCGCACCTTCAGAGATCGAGCCGTCTTTGGTATAGCGCCACTCAAGCGTGTGCACACCGGCCGTAATCGTAGTCTCAAATTCCTGCCAGCCTGAATCGCCCGAGGCCGTGAGCTCAACAACACCATCAATGCTGAACGTAAACAGGTCAAAATTCTCCTGGCTGTCTACCTTGTACCAGAACTTGAGCGCGCCACCAGTAAGCGCGTCGGTGAACTGGATCGCCGCCGACTGGCCGTCATCAATAATAATGTTGCTGAAACTAACGTTGCCTTGATAGGCCTCATCGAGCGCCGCGGTCCAGCTCTCATCGGCACCCGCCACGTCGCTATAGCCGGCCGGCCACGGAGACAGGAACGCATTAACGTTGAACGGATCGTAGCTTTCATAGCCCTGTGCCGGGAAATTGGGGTCAAGAGGACTCAGGTCCAGAGCATCGGGAAAGCCATCGCCATCATCGTCGCTATCAGCGTTATTGCCAATGCCATCCAGATCGGTATCAGTCGTTTCACTTGCATCATAGTCGAATTGATCAAATGACGAATCAACGCCGTCACCATCAGAATCCGAATCCAGGAAATCCGGGGTTCCGTCGCTGTCGAGGTCAAAGTAGTTGCTTGGATCTACGTCAAACTGGTCCAGATTGTCTCCGGCGCCGTCGCCATCCGCATCGGCCGATTCACTGCCATCCAGGGGGAATTGATCGGCGCCGTCAGGCACACCATCTCCGTCATCGTCGGTGTCCGCGTTGTCACCCGTCATGTCACTGTCGGTGTCGCGCCATTCCATCGCATTTCCCGGGAATGCGTCCACGGCGTCGGGCACGCCGTCGCCATCCGTATCGGTATCACCCGCTGGGTCGAAGATTGCCAGCGTTACATCGAAGCCTCCTGCGTAACTGGTTCCGGAGCCAACAATCGGAAAATCCGATGACCGGGTATAGCCCGCCATGACAATTTTACCATCGTCGCTTACGGCAACCCCTCCGGGAGTCTGTATCGTGTTGTCGTTGCTGCCACCTAAATACGTCGAGGATGCCAGCGCACCGCTCGGCGCAAACTGACTCAGTGCCATGCTGGAATTGCCAGTTTTGCTCGACTGTACGGCGTTCAGTACGGGAAAATCATCTGACGTTGTCACGACTCCAACGTAGATATTGTCATCATCGTCCAGCGCCAGAGCCGGTAGGCCACCCTCCGGCTGACTTCCACCCAGATAGGTTGAAAACACCACGCCGCTGGCGGGATGAAGTTTCGTCACGTAAACATCGGCCACGTCGCTTTCAATCGTTCCCAGGCGGAACTGATCGGAACTTCGAGGAACGCCGAGATTGGGCTGAAACGCATTGACCACCGGATACGACAATGAGTTGACCTGGCCTGTGACGATGATGTTTCCGCCACTGTCTACCTTGATACCCAGGGGAAACAGAATTTGAAACGCCCCGAATTCGCCGGGCGGCAAACTGGCATCACTCGGCCCGAAATAGGTAGAGAATTCCAATGTACCCGTCGCAGGATCAATCTGCGAAACAGTCATATCGCGACCGCCAATGACATTAATAGTCGACTGAATCGGATTCACCAGCGGAAAATCAGTCATCGAGCTATACCCGAGTACATACAGATCACCGTCATCGCCGATCGCAACGCCTCGCAGCCCCTCGAGCGACGAACCTCCCCTGATGTCACCGCCCAGGCACGTTGAAAAGGAGAGCGAACCGCTGGTGTCAAAGAGCGCAACATATCCGTCGGTCGACTCGTTCTCGTCAGCATTCATTATGCAACTCTGGCTGGCAATTCCACCCACCACCGGAAACGTGTTGTCTCTGGACAGAATTCCGGAGACCGCAACCTCGCCGGTCGCCGCAACGTCCAGCCCCCTGACCCAGCCGAAAAAGTCACCCAGGTCAAGGTAGGTACCGAAAATCAATCCGTTGCCTGCACTATTGAGCTTGGCAACATACGCATTGTTTTTGAAGGGTGAATAACTCTGTGTCTGATTGACCAGTGGAAGTCCGTCGCTCGCAGTGGTCACTCCGAAGGCAACCTCTCCCGCATCGGATACACCAGCGGAATCAATACCGAGGGTCAGCGAACCGTTCAGTGACCCATTGAAATAGGTCGACCAGATGACCGTCTGCCCATCAGGACTAAACTTGGTGACGAACACATTGTTGGCCCGGGTGATCTTTACCCGTCTGACCTGCCCGCCGACGGGATTATCGGTACAGGAAGCACAAAACGGAAAACTTTCCAGTTCCAGACGCTCGCCCGCAATCGATTCGAGCAATGCGCCTGGTGTACCCAGCCCGGCGCTGGTGCTCTCGCCGATGACATAGATGTTTCCGGACGCATCCAGTTCGACTTCTCTGGCAATATCAGACTGAGCACCACCGTAATATCGGGAGTATTCGAGCACCGGATCGATAACCAGCGTTCGCGAAGCATCCCACTCGGCCAGTTCAAATCCGATCACGTCACCCTCAACCCGATAAGCCGAAGACACGATCTGCCGCTGTCCATTGTCATCAATCTGGTAAGTCAGCGGTGCGCGCTGAACAATTTCGTTCTCGCCGACGCTGATAATCAGATCGCCGTTTTCCTTGACCCGAACCGCATCGGCCCCCTCAAACCGGAACCTGATCGGATCCGGGTCGCCGCCTGGCTTGACGACGAAGTCGTATTCCAATCGCCCGTCTCTCCCATAATATTCAACGTCTACCTGCGGTAAAACCTCGTCATATCGGATGCGTTCGAAATTGGGAACATCGGTGCGCCAATCTGATTCATCACCTAAAAGATAATGTGATAGCGCTTTTCCTTTTTGCAACGGCGTGGCCGTTGCATCTTCGCGAGCGCCAAGCACTTTCAGTCCAATGCGAGCCATGGATTCAAGCTCGGGTGCGGAGTGTGCGTACTCGTCGACCAACGGCTTCCTGGCCGCCGGTTTTTGGCGGTAGCGATAGAGTTCCACGACCGGCGTTGATCCGAGTATGACAGCGTAGCCCTTGCCACGCGCCACGTAATCCACAGACGGATCATACTGACCATGATTTTGCTCAAACAAGAGCTCCCGCTGAGGCGTCTTGACGGTATCTAGACCGGTGCCGTAAGCGGTTGCAGTGCCGAAGGTCAACATGCCGACGATCAGCAGGCTAATCGAGGCCGAAAAAATACGGTTATAAGAACGGTAACGAGTCGTGTGTTGCACAGGCAGCTCCCTGGGGCTCGCGTCGATTGGCCCCGCCGAATTGTTATACAGGCTTGTTCTCGCCAGCCGGGCAACCTGGTCGCCCGATATTTTTTATCGTCCAGTCACCACACTAGTCAATTCGCACTTTGATTACAATTGGCCCTTGGCCCGTGCGGGCGCAAGTTCTGTCAGCCGAAATAACGTCCGCCCGTTCCTCAAAAAAGCCGCAATTCTCTGTAAATAAAGAGAACTATTTCCATTACACAAACCGGATTATGACTGCGGAGTTAACCGGCACGCACCCTGTCGGCAGCACCAGAAGTGAGCCTGCGGAGAACCACCCAGCCCGGGAAGTCTTCCGAGCGGCGAGCACACCGTCTGATCGTAATAATGGCTGGTAGCGTGTTAAGGCCGTAGCCTATCGATCAGGCTCAGAAAGGAACGTCATCGTATTGGGTGTCGTTAAAGGGCGGCTCCGACGACATCGGATCTTCCGTGGCTGGTGCCTGCGTCTGGTCCGACGCCGAGGTAATGCGCCATGCCTGCAAACTGGTAAAGCATTTTTCCGGTTTGCCACCGCCTGACCAAAGCCGGCCTGAGAGGTTAAAGTGCACCTCAATCTCGTCACCGACATTGTAGCTATCCATCATCGAGCACTTGTCTTTGATCAGCTCAAGAGCGATGTGATTGGGGTAGGTCGGATTTTCATTTTCGCCCGTCAGCTTCAGAACAAACTCTCGCTTCGTAAAGCCATTGTTTCCGTATTCGGTAGTTTCGCCAATGGAGTGAATGATTCCCTGGGCTTGATAGCTTTGTGACATGGTGTGGCATTCTCCTGTGAGACTGAAATACGGATTCGGCTAAACAATGTGATCGGCAGAACGGATTCTCGCGATCGCCGGCATTGTACCAAATAGATCAGCTCATGGGGCACACCGTGGAACCGGGCCGGGGAGGAACCGATGGTGCAAGCCAAGTACCGGATTCTCACGCATCCCGCCACAATCAATCAGCGTCAACCCCGTGCTCCATCTGCGTCAGACCCGAAGACCTGTCGGAATCGCCCGCCAGTTCAAAAGGAGATAGTAAAGCCCGTCAGCGCGACTGACGGTGTTATCCGGTTTGGGATTGAACATACGGCCCAGGCATCGGCGTCGGACAGGACGCCGTGTTTCACCCCGTATTATCAGGGTTTGATAATCGTGCAGGCAGACCCGTCTTCAAGCCTGGCGAGAATGCCCCAGCCGCCAAACGCTTCGGTCACAACAAACCTGACCTCGTTCTCGCCCGATTTCAGAGGAAGATAGGGACGATCAAACAACCCTATCGTTCCGAGGTACCGATAGTCACGCGTCTGATACCGGTTTGAACCGCTATAGACCGGCTCGCCATTGACGTACACGGTAACGTCGTCGCTGTAACCAAGACTCAGCAGGCAATGCTGCTTCTCAGGCGCGTGGAGCCTGAGTCTTGCAATTACGGCGCGGTTATCGCGATTTACTCCGGTAATTTGAGCCAGGTTCGTGATACCGGTGGGTTCTGCAGGCAGAACCTGCCAACGATGATTCGCACTGGCCTGCTCAGTCGCTTCGGCAACCGGAAACGGCCGAGACACTTGCCACGACATTACCGTACCAGCCGCGGCAGCCTGTTCAAGAGGTGGATCCGCCGCAAACCGATAACCCGCGGGCAGCGGCTTTACCTCGAAATTGGCAAAATGCGCCGGCGCAAAGTTGCCAGCTCCAACCCCTACCCCTCCGCCTGCCAGAGGCCGCTTCAGCTTTGCGACGGTTAGCTGTGGCGTATCCGAATCGATGTATATGTCGGCACGATCTCCGGCAAAGGCAATCCTGACGTGCATCCACTCGTCCGCTGGAAACGATACCGGCACACCGAAACCGGGCCCGTGGTAAAGCTGCCACCCGCTGACGCCATTAAACACAGGCGTATACTGCGTTGCGTCCGGCTTACCGGACTGGTGACCCCGCACGTAAAAATGTTCGTAGTTTTGCAAGTCCTGAACGCGAAAAATTGCCCCGGCGAAACCGCGCTGCTCAGACACTGCGATATCAAATTCGATCAGGCCGTCTGTTTGCTCAACGTCGATAACAGTGGCATAGCCACCCTTAATCTTCAAAGCCTGCTCGCCACGATACGTAACAAATGACGTCTCTCTGGCGCTGACGTTCCAATACTGCTCATCAAACGGGTATTCACTTGCACCGGCCATGGTCGACAGCGCTGCCATCACATAGATCATCAGACATTTTGCTTGCTTCGCGATCATGGTTTTCTCCTGGACGGGTTGATTTCCTTCATAGGCTTACCGGAAAGCTCCTTGATGGCAGCTTTTCTTAACGGACCTTCAAACCAGGCATCGTAGTACCCTTTCTTGTACGCGTCACCGCCCGTGAACTTCTTTTCCCAGGGCGAAAAATCCAGCTGCTCTTCAATCTCGTCAAGAGACAGTCCTTTTGCCACCATGGCGTCTCGCTGATCAGCTATGCCGGTGGCAACATCAATTTGAAGATCGACATAGGCGGTATTCGTTTGCACAGGACCGTGCCCTGGTACCAACGCAGAGTAGTCAAGCGCGTTCAGTCGGCGCAACGTACCTGCCCACGCGCGAGGCGGTACATTAAATGCATACGGCGACGGTAGAACCACCAGATCGCCAGTCGCGACAATACCCTCATCAGGCAGCCACATGACAAGATCGCCTTCCGTATTTCCATGCCCTAAGTACAATATCTCGATTCGACGTGAACCGGAATGGATCACAAGCTTGTCGTCAAATGACAGCGTCGGCAGAGTCACTCTCACCCGACTGAACTCACGGCCAATTTCCTCGGCATTCTCAATCATGTGCCGATATTCCAGCAATTCGCCTTCAGCAACCTGATTGCCATCCGCATCCATGCCAGTACGTACTATTTCCTGATATTGCGGAATGGTTTTCGTCAGAAATAGCGGATAGTTTTCGATATAGTCCATTGGAGAGCCGTTCATGGCCCGCTCGGTGAACGAGTGTGCAATAAACTGAACACCGGGAAACTCGTCGGCGAAACGGTGAATACCAAAATTGTGATCACCATGCCAATGACTGATGACGACATGGGACACGGGTAGTCTGGTGATAGACTGAATCTTATTGATTACCTGCTCAGCCATAGCAGGAACCCCACCACCGTCAAATACGACAACGCCACGATCACCGATAACAAACGTGGTGTTACCCATCACCGGGAACGTCGAACTTTCCAGGCGTACGCCCGCCCATACTCCCGGCGCCAGCTCTTCAAACTCAAACTCGAACAGCCCCGCCTGACTATTAACGAATGAACCCATCAGATAAAAAAGGGTCAATAGACCGTATACTGTTTTCATGTTCCCTCCACAGGCATGCCGACCTGCTGGCCATGGATCATGCAGAATGCACACTCAGGAGTATGCGTGCCAAGCCAGACAACGTATTGTAAAAATGGGTCATCGATGATGCCAACCTATAGCGAACATCTGCCAGCCAGGCACCTTCGGGGCCTTATTGAGACACTTTGGGTTCAGGAAGCCGCACCTTTACCTCACGCCCCACCTACTACGGTGGTTCCTACCGGTCGAATCGAACTCATTTTCCACTACGCCGATCCGTACCGGCAATTTGACGCTGAAGGTTCGCACCTTATGGCGCGCTGCCATGTGGTGGGACAACGCAACTGGCCCATTGTACTGAGTGCTACCGGAACCACCGGAATAGTCATTGTTCGATTTACGCCCTGGGGTGCCTACACCCTTTTCGGGGAGCAACTGGCCCAGATCTGCAATCAGATCGTTGACCTTGAGCTCATTTGGGGACGAGAGTGCCTGGAAAGTCTGATGGACAAAGTCGCCAGTGCAAGTACCCATTCAGTACGCGCCAGGACAGTCGAAAAGTTTGTCGCCAGGCGAATATCGAACCAACCCATCGACGCTTTGAGCATGAATTCAATTAGTGCGCTGAATGCGGGCTGGGGAAAACAGCGAATTGATTCTCTGGCCCAACAGTTTGGTCTTGGGCGCCGCCAGTTCAATCGTCGCTTCAAACGTCAGATTGGTGCGTCACCAAAACAGGTGGCCCGGGTCCTTCGGTCTCAAAAAGCCATCGCATTATTACGGACAGGATCCAATGTACACGATGTCATCGAACTGTGTAGTTTCACCGACCAGTCTCATTTGATTCGCGACATCGTTGCACACAGCAACCGTCCACCCTCGGAAATAGTACGTATTCCTGAATCACACGCTCACCGGTATTTTAACGATTCGGACATCGGCGCGTTTTGCGGCACCACGTATCTTTAGGAACAACTCGCCTGACCTAAGCCATTCATCTGCTGACCCGCCAAATCAGTCTTGTTGGGAATAATCCGCCATGCCCACTAGATTAACCAGGGAGCAGCCGCGCTCGTGTCGATATCATAACGCTTGACGGCATCGTCGATAGCACCACGTGATACGTCGCCTGCCTGCGCCATTCGATCCAGCGCCGCAAGGACAATGTGGTAACGGTCAACCTCAAAGAAACGGCGCAGTTTGTCGCGCGTGTCCGAACGTCCGAAGCCATCGGTACCCAGCACCGTCATGCGTCCCTCGATATACGGCGCAATCAACTGCGGAACCGCCCGTACGTAATCCGTGGCAGCAATAACGGGGGTGCTACCGCTGAGCACCGATGCGACATACGACCGCTCAACGCTGTCGCCCGACAATCGGTTCCTGCGCTCGACGGCTCGTGCGTCCCGTTCAAGTTCACTGTAGCTGGTGACGCTGTACACCGGCGCATCAATGCCCCAGTCTTCAGCCAGTATTTTGGCGGCTGCCCGGACTTCGATCAGAATGGCGCCGCTACCGAGCAGGCGTACCTTCGTATTGTCCGACAGCTCGTCCGGTAGTCGATAGACCCCTTTGATAATGCCCTCCTCAATGCCGTCTGGCATCGAGGGATGGTCATAGTTCTCATTCATCACGGTCAGATAGAAAAACTCATCGCGCTGCTGTTCCAGCATGCGTCTGGCGCCGTAATCGATCAGCGTGGCGACTTCATAGGCATAGCAGGGATCGTACGCCCGACAGTTGGGAACCGTTGACGCCACCAGATGACTTGCGCCATCCTGATGCTGCAAACCTTCACCGCCCAGTGTGGTTCGGCCTGCCGTAGCGCCAATCAGGAACCCTCTCGAACGCTGATCGGCTGCGGCCCAGATCAAGTCGCCCACGCGCTGAAATCCGAACATTGAGTAATAAATATAAATTGGCAACATTGTTTCGCCGTGAACGCTGTACGAGGTTGCCGCAGCGGTCCATGACGCCAGAGCACCGGCTTCGGTAATCCCTTCTTCGAGCAGCTGGCCATCGGCCGACTCTTTGTACTGCAACAGGCTGCTGACGTCTTCGGGTTCATACAGCTGACCGCCGGGGGCGTAAATGCCAATCTGCCGAAACAGGCTCGCCATACCGAACGTACGCGCTTCATCCGCCACGATGGGCACGATACGAGGACCAAGATCCGCGTCCTTTAACAACGCGCTCAGCATGCGCACGAACGATACAGTTGACGACATGTTCTTGCCGTCCGCTTCCAGTGCAAATTTGCTCCACTGCCCGATGGGCGGTACAGGGACGGGCTCGGCCTTGCGATTGCGAACCGGCATGAAACCGCCCAGCGCCTCGCGCCGTGCCAGCAGGTAGCGCATTTCCTCGCTCGTATCATCGGGTTTGAGAAACTCCAGCGCCTCAACCTGAGCATCATCGAGCGGCAGCGCGAACCGGTCGCGAAACTCCTTGAGCGCCTCGACGTCGAGTTTTTTGGTCTGGTGCGAAGTCATGCGTGACTCGCCGACCTGCCCCATGCCAAATCCCTTTTTGGTTTTGGCCAGAATGACCGTGGGCTCGCCCTTGTGCGCCCTGGCTGCCGCGAATGCCGCGTACAGCTTGCGAAAGTCATGGCCCCCGCGATGTAACCGGTTAATATCGTCATCGCTCATGTGCTGCACGAGCGCCGCCGTTTCAGGGTCCTGATTAAAAAAGTGCTTCAAGTTATATGCACCGTCCTTGGCGCCCAGCGTCTGATACTTCCCATCCACGGTGACGGCAAACCGTCGAAGCAAGGCATGATTCGTGTCCCGCGCAAACAGCTCATCCCAGTCGCTGCCCCAGAGCACTTTAATGACGTTCCAGCCGGCCCCTCGAAACAGCCCTTCGAACTCTTGAATCACCTGGCCGTTACCACGTACCGGGCCGTCCAGCCGCTGCAGATTGCAGTTCACAATGAACGTCAGGTTATCGAGGTTTTCCCGCGATGCTAACGACAGCGCACCAATCGACTCGGGCTCGTCCATTTCGCCATCGCCAAAAATGCCGTACACGTGGCGCCCGTCCGTTTTGGCAATGCCGCGCGCTTCGAGATAGCGCATGAAACGCGCGTTGTAGATTGAGTTGATCGGACCGAGTCCCATTGAGCCGGTCGGAAACTGCCAGAACTCGGGCATGAGCCACGGATGCGGGTATGAGCAAAGTCCGCCACCCCCCACTTCCTGGCGATAGCGTGACAGCGTGTTCGCGTCGAGACGCCCTTCCATAAACGCTCGCGCATAAAGACCCGGCGCCGAGTGCGGCTGGTAATAAACCAGGTCGGCGAATTCGCCGCCTTTGAAAAAATGATTGAAGCCTGTTTCAAAAATTTCGGCGGCCGACGCGTAGCTCGCAATATGCCCGCCCAGATCGCCGTAGGCCTGGTTCGCACGCATCACCATGGCCAGCGCGTTCCATCGCAACATCGCGATGATCCGCTCTTCAACGCGCAGGTCTCCCGGGTACGGTGGCTGTTCCTCCAGCGGGACGGAATTTCGATAGGCCGTGTAGGGAAGGGCCGCGCGCTTGAGCGACCGTTTTTCGGCGTGGCTCTCCAGATCATCCAGAAGTGCCGCCGCTTTATCCGCTCCCCAATGGGCGATCAGGGCATCGAGCGAATCAAGCCAGTCCCGGCGTTCTTCGTCGGGAATCCCGTTAGTGTTTTTGCGGTCGGACATGTCACTCCAAATCGGGAAGTTCATCGAACCGGCCTGCCCGAATTTGAGGGCGTCCATTCGACGTTTGAATTCGCATCTTTGCTGACTCGGGATTAGACCGCAACTGTTGCTCCAAATCTTTGACCTGCGTTTGACTTCCGGCCGACGCTTATGGCCAAACGGAACTCAGCCGTTGCGATAGGTATAGGCGTATCCATTGAGCGCCGGCGCTCCGCCAAGATGGGCGTACAGTATTTTGGAACCCTCAGGGAAAAAGCCTTTTCCCACCAGGTCTATCAGCCCCTGCATGGATTTACCTTCATAGACCGGGTCTGTGATCATGGCTTCTGTTCTGGCCGCCAGTCGAATGGCTTCATTGGTTTCGTGACTGGGCACACCATAGGCCGGATAGGCGTAGTCGGGATTTATAATGACATCGTCGTCGCTAATGTCCTGGCCAAGCTCGATCAGCTCGGCGGTATCCCGGGCAATTTTTAATACCTGGGCACGCGTTTTTTCGAGCGTTCCGGACGCATCGATGCCAATTACCCGGTCGGCACGCCCGTCCGCCTTGAATCCGACCACCATGCCGGCCTGCGTCGAACCTGTGACCACACAGACAATAATGTAATCAAACGTAAACCCAAGCTCACGCTCCTGCTCGCGAACCTCTTCGGCGAATCCGACAAAGCCGAGTCCGCCGAACTTGTGTACCGAAGCACCTGCCGGAATACCGTAAGGCACTCCGCCACCGTCACGCACGTCCTGCATGGCCTGTTCCCAGCTCTTGCGAATGCCGATGTCGAATCCATCGTCTACCAGTCGACTGTCTGCACCCATAAGCCTGGTCATCATGATGTTGCCAACACGATCGTAAACGGCGTCGTCGTGGGGAACCCAGCTCTCCTGCACAAGTCGACACTTCATACCCAGCTTGGCCGCTACCGCCGCCACCTGCCGCGTATGATTGGACTGAACGCCGCCTATAGACACGAGCGTATCGGCGCCGGATGCAATCGCATCCGGCACAATGTATTCGAGCTTGCGCAGCTTGTTGCCACCCATTGCCAAACCTGAATTACAGTCTTCCCGTTTGGCCCAGATGTCGACACTGCCACCGAGCGCTTCTGACAGCCGTGGCAGCGGCTCAACAGGACTCGGCCCAAACGTCAACGGATAGCGTTCAAATTTGCTGAGCATTGGTCACCTCCTGACCGCATACATCAGATACCGCCCGCGCAAAAATGCACGAGCAGGATCGAGCTGTTTTGATTTATGTACCGCAGTCCGCGGTCAGATTACTGGGCCCCGGCGCACTCAGGAAATCTTGCTGCACTTCAAACACATCGAGGAAATTCACCAGCCCGTCGCCGGTGATATCAAAGTTGGTATCGGTACCCAGGAAATTGTCGGCAAGCGCCGAGACGTCCAGAAAATTAATCACGCAGTCGTTATTGAAATCGGCGTCACAGAGATTACCGAAGCCGTCCCCGTTCGTATCAAGCTGATCGGCATTGGCGCGGTCGACGCAGTTGTCAATTTCGTCGGGCACGCCGTCAGAATCGATGTCATTGGTCATCAGCGGAATCGACCACATCCCGCGACCGAATGTGGCAACGTGAAGCACGCTGTCGCTGTTTCGAAGCGCCAGCTCCATCGACGGAGCCGTTGGCAGATTGGTTCCCAGCATAAACCATTGGGTTCCGCCCACGTACGTGTAATAGACACCGAGGTCCGTGGCTACGACCAGGCGGCCCGTGGCGTCAAGCAGCACAGAATTGACCGGCGCCTGTGGAAGATTGTGGGTGATGTCGATCCAGCTGGCACCACCGTTAAGGGTTTCAAACACGTACGGCGTGTAATCTGCCGCCTGATAGCCGTTGAACGTTGCGAAGACGTGGTTGGCATCCAGCGGATCTACGATCAGCTTGGTTACCCAGCGATCAGGCAGATCCGGAGACTGCATCGACTCCCAGTTGGTGCCTCCGTCAACCGTTCTCCACAGGCTTGAGTCATCGGCGCCGGCATAAATGACCTGACTGTCACTTGCCGCTGGCGCAATAGTGGACAGCGTACCAAAGGTGAAGTTATCGGTTGGAATGGGATCGCCGTCCGTCAGGTCCGGGCTGATAGCCGTAAACGACGCTCCGGAATTTACTGAGCGATAGACGCGCTCGGCGCCGTAGTACAGGATTTGCGGATTCACCGGATCAAACACCAGGGGCGTCTTCCACGCACGTCGCGATCCAAGCGGGCCGATAGCGTACGAGTACGAACTGCCGCCCTGCGCGTAGCGCGCGCAAAAACCACGCTGACTACACGCAAACACGTCGTTGTCATCCAGTGGATTAATCAGCACTTCCAGACCGTCTCCACAGCCAATGGCATTCCACTCAAACTGCCCGGACTGGGGATAGTTGCGTATGCAGTTATTGTCCTGCGTGCCGCCCATTACGCGATTGGCAGCCTGCTGACTCACCGCCACCGTATAAAACTGGGTAAACGGTTGCCCCTGATACTTGCTCCACGAGCCGCCGTTATTCAGCGACTGATAGAGTCCACCGTCATTTCCGAGCACTACCTTATTGGCGATGGTCGGATGCCAGGCCATGGCGTGATGGTCAACGTGCACGCCGTTGGCTGCAGACAACCAGCCGCTGCCACCGCTCGTGGACCGTTGCAGTGTCACACCTGCGACATACACACGGTCTTTATCCGTCGGGTCGACAAACGTTCGGCCAAACCACCAGCCAAACGACGACTGGGAATTGGCAAGATTGCTGTTCGCCGGCTGCTGCGTCCACGTGTCGCCCCCGTCATCACTGCGATAGAACGCGGTGAAAAAGCCGGTGGCGTCGATGTACGTGGCATACAGACGATCGGGGTCCTGTGGGGACATGCCTAGCCCGATGCGACCAACATCCGGATTCTGCGGCGGCAGTCCACCTGCCAGACGGGTCCACGTGTCGCCACCGTCGAGCGAGCGAAACACGCCCGAACCGTCGCCGCCCAAACGTCTGAAACTGGCCGAGCGAATGTGATCCCACATCACCGCAAAGACCCGGCTCGGGTTGAGCGGATCAACAAAGACTTCGGCACCGCCGGTCGTATCATTAAGACCGGCCAGCACCAGCTCCCAATTCGAACCACCGTCCGTGGAACGGTAAATACCGCGCTCACCACCACCTTCCCAAACCGGTCCGGTTGCGGCAACAAACACGCGCTGAGAATTGGTCGGATCGATACGGATGCGCCCGATTCGGGAGCTGTCGGCCAGCCCTGACAGCTGCCACGAGGCACCGCCATCATCGGACACGTAGACGCCCTTCTCGCCCTGCGTCGGATTATTGCCGCTGGGAGCACCTTCACCAACGCCTGCGTAAATTCGACCAACGCTGTCTACGGCCACAGCCCCAATCGCCTGGGCAAACTGCTGTGGCCAGATCAGTTCGAAGTTTTGTCCGTTGTTCGTGGTTTTCCACAGCCCGCCGCTGGCCGTTGCGGTATAAAACGTATCAGTCGACTGCGTGTCCCAAGCGATATCGAGAATGCGGCCACCAATGTTGTCAGGACCGAGTTCACTCCACATGCCACCGGAGCTTCTGCCCTGCTGAAGCAAGACGGCATCTTGTGCCAATGCATCGCGCTGGCGCTGTGACCGGTTCAGCTGATCTTTCGTAGGCGGG
>CAWUKD010000062.1:0-19021 GCA_963922815.1 uncultured Gammaproteobacteria bacterium | reverse complement strand
ATCTTTATTATGTTCTGACAGATACTATAACCCCGATTGAGGGCGATATTCCATAAATTTGGTGATAAATTGTTCATGTAATGGGCAATAGTAATAACTTAATTAATTCAATGGCTTATAGTATTTTCCATAATGCAGACAGGCCCAGTAAAAGCCCTTCTTTTTTACATAATGCCAGCATTCAGGTGCGACGGCCGAAACCGAGGAAGCCAAGCAGCGCCGAACCGAATAACCATGCCGCGCCTGGAACCGGTACAAGCGTGAATTCCCCCTCGAAGGCCATGGCTTGAGTGGCTCCCGGAATGCATCCCGCGGAAGAGAAAAACAGGCAGACCTGTCCATTCCCGGTTGACAGGTCAAACAACATGAATGCGCCATTCGAGCTAAAGGGCGGTATCAGGAATTCAAGCTGCATCTGACCGCCGTTGATATTGTTGCTGGCATCTGTTGTACCGGTAGTGCCGTTGGACGACGCTATGCCGAGTGCCACATCAATCACGAGCGGGTTGTCTGTCACTGGATTGCCTGTCGGGCCATCCACAGGTAGCGCAGGATTAAACACCTGAAACGAAAAATCGGTTATATCGGCATCGGCGAAGCTGCTGCCAGGCGTGGTGTCGATTTCGACCAGCCCGGTAATCACGGTCCCAACCGCGAGCGATGCAAAGCTGTCACAGGTGCCGGTACACAAGGTAACGACTCCCGTATAGGAATACAGCGACGCGCTGGCAGCACCTGAAACCAGAGCGGCCGCCGAGAGTAAGGCGGCAGCGGCAAACTTTTTGTATGTGTTCATCTTCGTCTCCCTGTTAAGAATGTCTCCTTGATCGAAGCCGGTGGCGTTTTGTATATCGCTTCAACTTATCGGCCTGGCCGGCCAGGTCTAATTCGCAAAGTCTGCCAACGTCCAGACTCCGGAATGTTAGTCGGACCCGTCTGTATCTTCAGATGCGCCTCGTATGAAAGATAAAGAACGGTATCGATGTCTGCTTTTCCACTGGCGTTCTCTACAGTCGCACAGTTTTGTTAACGAATATATTCGCCATTGGATTAGAAGTTTCGTAACCGACTGTTTTAAGTTCGTTCTGGATTTGGTCTATGCCATTAGATGAATTCTATAGCGTACTTATCGGCACATAACGGCCAGATAGTTCAAATGACAGGGACGTCGCTGGAATGTAGCTGACAAGAGGCCAGGTGCCTTGAAGCGCGTGTTAACCGTGAGATTGGTAAACACCGGATATGATTTTGGCTGATCTGATGAAGAGCAGGACCGGGTTGAGCCCGGACCTAATCCATTCGCCCCGAACAAAGTGTTAACCATGTGTCCGGAATGAAATGTAAACCATGTGATCGGTATACACCGATGTGAATTGGTGGGCCCGGTAGGACTTGAACCTACGACCAAGGGATTATGAGTCCCCTGCTCTAACCAGCTGAGCTACAGGCCCTTTGTGAGGACGCAAGTATAGCGGGGTGGCACGGAAACCACCATGGTTTTGGAAGGCGTCGGGGTCGGTTTTTTCAGGGACGGTTTACGTCGGCCCGCAGGTTCATCAGGTGGCGTGAAGCCTGCTCGCGTTCGCGTTTGAGCTGATCAATTCTGGCCTGCTGTGCCTTGATGGAAGACGAGGTGGCGTGTCGCCCAGCGGCCTCCAGGGCCCACAGGTCGCTACGCGCCGACTCTAACTGTTTGCTGATGGCTTCCAGTCGCGAATTGACGTTGAAGATCTTGAGCCCGGTCAGGTAACCGGTCTGGTATTCGTCCCACTCGGGGTCAGCGCAGCGTGAGGTGGGTTCCTGGCCGTGTTCTCCGGCCCACATACCGCGTTTGAAGCTGCAGTAGTTTTTAAGACCGTCGTCGAATCCGGCCTGATACGCCTCGGGCGCGCTGTCGGAGAAACACGTCTTGCCAGACTCTTCGGAGGCTACCGGCTGGCCATTCATGGCGTGGGCGTAGCCGCGTTCCTGCCACGTGTTTGCATCGCACGATTGTGGTGAGTGGGTCGCACAGCCGGTGAGGGCTGCGAGCATGAGCGGTAGAGCGACACGAATAAATTTCATAGGACAGATGGCGGCGCGTTTGCGGCGGCGGTCGCCTGAGTACTCCGGTCTTGGGCGCTGTCGACATCGAGTGGCCGGCCGCGCGTCTGAACAATGCGAGCAGTTTGCGACCGATTGACGCCCGCGACGTGGACGCAATTCACAGTTCAAAAATAAAAGAACGGCACTATGTTAAGCCGCACTAAAGTTTTTCAATCTGGTGTTTTGGTTTCCTGAATTAAGTGAAATGGCGTGCGGGTTTTTTGCCGATCCGTTCGGTTACAAAAGCGCCATCGCTTCCGGCAGTAGTTTGCTTGCGTCATCTTCGAACTTCACGGTGGCCAGATCGTCTGCGCGCGTCATCCCCTGATTCAGCAGAGCAACGGGCAGTCCTCGCTGATGAAAATCCCGCGCGATGCGAAACCCCGAGAACACGATGAGCGACGAGCCGATGACCAGGAGTTTTTGTGCGGACTGCTGCGCATCAAAAGTGGCCTCCACGGTTGAGCGCGGAATGGTTTCGCCAAAGAACACCACGTCCGGTTTAAGCCGGCTGCCGCACTGGTCACACCACGGTGGTTTAAAGCCCGCGTAGGCATCGTGTTCCAGTTCAACGTCGCCGTCCGGTTTTTGGTTGGCACGATTGTATTCCCGACGGCTTTCGTGTCGCTCAAGCCATTCGGCATTGATGTTGCGGATGCGAGCCTGCAGTTCGTCGCGCTGATGGGCGTCGCCACACGACTGGCAGGATACGGTGCCGAGCTGGCCGTGCAGGTTGATGACGTTCTCGGAACCCGCACGTTCATGCAGGCGGTCGACGTTCTGGGTAATGAGCGCCTGCAGCCTGCGGTCGCGTTGCAGGGTTACCAATGCGTAGTGTGCCGGATTGGGTTTGGCCGAACCCATGGTGCGCCAGCCGACGGAGCTGCGTGCCCAGTAGCGCCGATAGATGAAGTCGCTGTCCATAAAGTCGCGATACTGCACGGGTTTGGCGTGTTTCCAGTTGCCGTTGGCGTCGCGATATTCCGGAATGCCGGAGGCGGTGCTGATGCCGGCACCGGTCAGTACCAGCAAGGGATCCGGTGTTGACAGGAATTCGGCAAGTTGTTCGGCGTTGCTCATTATTTCAGGCATTTGATTACGAAGATGAGTTAACGACAGTGTAACGATTTGATAACAAAAAGGTGTGATGATAATTCCTTTTGACCCGCCGGCAGAAGCCTCGTAAAGTCGCAGCATTGCTTGTTCCTGAGCGAATCAAACGAGAAATACGCCATGAGCCATTCTGTCCGATTCTCCTCCGGTATGGAGCCTATTGAAGTGTCAAGGCGTGGATACGATATTATCCGCGATCCGCTTCTGAACAAAGGCACCGCATTCACGGCGAAAGAACGCCGCGCACTCGGTCTCGACGGTCTGCTGCCGTATGAGATTCACGATCAGGATACGCAGAGCCGGCGCATCTACCGGCGGCTGACCAAGCTGCCCGATGATTTTGCCCGATACGAGTCGATCAATGCGCTGCAGGATCGCAATGAGCATCTTTTTTACCACCTGCTTTGCCAGCATCTCGAAGAGTTTCTGCCCGTCATTTATACGCCTACCGTCGGTCAGGCAACGAAGAAGTACAGCCATGTGTTTCGCCGCGCTCGCGGTCTTTGGATTACGCCGAATCACCGGGGACGGATAAAAGACGTACTGCGCGACGCCGCGCACGGTCGCGATATCAAGCTGATGGTGGTCACCGACAATGAATCCATTCTGGGTATTGGCGACCAGGGTGCCGGCGGCATGGCGATCTCGGTGGGCAAGCTGACTTTGTACTGCGCCGCGGCCGGCATACATCCGTCCAATACGCTGCCGGTTAGCCTCGATGTGGGTACGGAAAACGCCTATCTTCTGGACGATCCTCTGTATCTCGGCTGGCGGCAGCGTCGACTGCGCGGCGAAGCGTATGACTCGCTGGTAGAAGAATTTGTGGAGGCCGTTCGCGAGACCTTTCCGAACGTCATGCTGCAGTGGGAAGACTTTCGCAAAGATAACGCGCTGGCCATTCTTGACCGTTTCAGGGATCGGGTTGCGTCATTTAATGATGACATCCAGGGAACGGGGGCGGTTGCCCTTGCCGGCATCGTGTCGGCGCTTCGCGTCAGCGGCGGTGCGCTGGCCGATCAGCGTATCGTTATTCTTGGAGCGGGCGCTGCGGGACTGGGTATTGCGCGGCAGATCAAGAACGGGCTGGCACAGACGGGCCTGGATGAGGCCGGCCAGAACGCGGCTATAGCCGTGCTCGATAGTCGCGGGCTGCTGGTCAACGATACCCCGCTTCGCGACGCCTACAAGCAGGAAATGGCGTGGACCAAAGAAACGGCGCAGCGGTACGCATTAGACAACCCGGCAGAGCGCGACCTGCTGTCGGTGGTCGAGCGCTACAAGCCCACCGTGTTAATCGGTTCCTCGGGTCAATCGGGCGCCTTCACGCAGCAGGTTATCGAAACGATGGCGGCAAACACTGAACGCCCGATCGTGCTGCCGTTTTCAAATCCTAATGATTTGTCCGAGGCGCGGCCTCGAGATCTGTATGACTGGACGCACGGCAAAGTGCTGGTGGCCACCGGCAGCCCGTTTCCCGACGTTTTATTTGACGATCGCACGTTCAAGGTCGGGCAGGGCAACAATGCGTTTATTTTTCCGGGCGTCGGACTCGGTGCGCTGCTGGGCAAGGCTACCTCAATTACGAATGAGATGATCTCGGCGGCGGCCGATGCGCTCGCCGCTTCGCTAAACCAGGATGAGCTGGATCAGGGCTTGCTGTTTCCGCGCGTCGAGAGACTCCGCGCCGTCAGTCATGCCGTGGCGTGTGCCGTCATGCGTCGAGCCGCCGAGCAGGGCGTAGGCGTGCTGCCTGAGGGCGATCTTGAAACTCAGGTGGAGCGGGCGATGTGGCATCCCCTGTATCGTGACTACGTGGCGGTCTGAAGCGTGAGCGCACGAAAACCCCCCGTAGATTTGTCACAATTAAAAGCGCTGAGCTTTGATCTGGACGACACGCTGTGGGCGGTAGTGCCGGTTATCCGTCGGGCCGAAGAAGCGTCCATGCAGTGGCTGCTTGAGCACTATCCCGACACTCGCGAGTTTTTTATGACCAGCAGCGTGCTGAGTCTGCGCGAAGAAGTGTTTGGCGATTATCCCGAGCGGCACTTTGACCTGAGCTTTTTGCGAAAAGAGTGCATCGGTCGTCTGCTCGAGCGCTCGGGCTACTCGCGAGAGGGTGTAGAAGGTGCCTTTGATGCGTTCACCTACGCGCGCAATACCATTGATCTGTTTGACGACGTTGAGCCGTTTTTTACCGAAGTGGCACCCCGCTACACGTGTGTGGCGCTCACTAACGGCAACGCGTGCGTTCAGCGCACGCCGCTGCACAGCGTGTTTGATACGTATTTGAATGCCATCGCGGTAGGGGCCGCCAAGCCCGAGCCGTCCATGTTTGAAGCGGCGCTTGATGCGCATGACCTCGAGCCGCATGAGATGCTGCATATCGGTGACGACCTGATCACCGACGTGAAGGGTGCGGCGCAGCTGGGGATTCCGACGGTGTGGGTTAACCGGTTCAGCCGCCGCTGGAGTCACGACCATCATGCGCCGGACTATGTGGTTAACTCGCTTGTCCAGCTTCGGCATATCCTGCATCCGAAAACGGACTGACTAAATTCATTGCGGGTCCTAGTCCACTACCTGGTACGGCATCAGGGAGCTGCGTTCCTGCACGTATTTCAGCGCCAGGGCCTCGTAGTTCGGGTCCGCCTGCATTTTGAGCAACACGCTGCGATGGACTTTGGTACCGCCCAGGGCAAAGCGTGCTTCGACGCCAATCTCTTTGCCAAACAGTTTGTAAGCCGACGCGTGAACGGGCCCCTCGAGGTCAGGTTCAAGTACGTAACCGTGGTCCGGTTTTTCGATCCAGCCATGGGCAGCGGCCTGCTCGCGCATCCACCCGAGCGCAATATCTGACAGATGGCGTTCCGGGTAGCCTCCGCCTACGTCGGAGTGGACGCCGGCAAACCAGACCTGGTTGATGCGCTCGGCGTTGTCGGGCGTTTCCAGCCACAGCGTCGGCTCAAATGACTCGCGTTTCTCGTCAATGGCGACGGCATGACAGGCGAAGGCCACTTCCGGGCTTAGCCGGGTGTCGTGGAATTCGAAAATTTTCTGGCTACTGTCCCGTAGAAACGAAATGGGTACGCCGAGTGCGCCAACGGTATCCCATACGCCCAGGAACCGAACCGGGCAGTGCCGGTTATTGGCTTTGTGCGCGGCGAGTTTGTCGCCATCGCCTTTTTTGTAGTGTTCGTACAGGGTTTCAATATGCGACGCGGTACCGTCGCCGGCGGTGGGCAGCCCTGCGTTGAACAACAGTCCTGCCAGCGAGCGCGCTGTGAACGCGCCGCGGCTGAAGCCGAAAATGTACACAGCGTCGTCGTTCTCATAGTGCTCGGCAAGGTAGCCGTAGGCCTGGCGAATATTTTCAGAGAGTCCTGCGCCGTGAACCCCGCCGAGTTTCTTGTCGTACCAGCCGTCGGTGCCGACGCCTTTGTCGTAGTAAGCGAGCTGACGGTCGGTATGGTGCTCACTCATGTTGTGGATCAGGGCGACGTTGGACAGGGCGTCAGGGTCATCCTTGTCGTTCCAGGTACCGTCCAGGCAAATAATGATGTTCTTGCTCATGCTGGCTCCGAATAACATTCCATGGGTTAGAGCCTACCACCGCCGGACACCGGGTTTAACTACCGGCTGCTCAAACCCGGAAGGTCAAGGCGAGAATTTCAGTCATCCTGCGTCATAGGGAGAAGTGCAGCCATCCTCAGTCATTGCGAAGAGCGAAGCGACGCGGCAATCCCCGTGGGTTTGTGCTGCAGCACTGGTAACCCACAACGCAAAACGGAGGCCGAAGCCTCCGTTTTGGTCGGGTCTGCAGCGCAGATCTAGTCTTCGAGCAGGAAGCTGCGAAGCTGATCGGAGCGGCTTGGGTGGCGCAGCTTGCGCAGCGCTTTGGCTTCGATCTGACGAATACGCTCACGCGTTACGTCAAACTGCTTGCCCACCTCTTCCAGCGTGTGGTCGGTATTCATATCGATACCAAAACGCATACGCAGCACTTTGGCTTCGCGAGGCGTAAGCCCGGCCAGCACGTCGTGCGTGGTTTCTTTAAGGCCTTCCGACGTCGCCGACATGATCGGGCTGTCGACACCGGTATCTTCAATGAAGTCGCCAAGGTGCGAGTCTTCATCATCACCAATCGGCGTCTCCATGGAGATAGGCTCTTTGGCGATCTTCAGCACTTTGCGGACTTTGTCTTCGGGCATTTCCATGCGTTCGGACAGTTCTTCCGGCGTAGGCTCGCGTCCCATTTCCTGCAGCATCTGGCGTGAGATGCGATTGAGCTTGTTAATGGTCTCAATCATGTGAACAGGGATACGAATCGTACGCGCCTGATCGGCAATCGATCGTGTAATGGCCTGACGGATCCACCACGTGGCATAGGTTGAGAACTTGTAGCCGCGGCGGTATTCGAACTTGTCGACGGCTTTCATCAGGCCAATGTTGCCTTCCTGAATGAGGTCGAGGAACTGAAGACCACGGTTGGTGTACTTCTTGGCAATCGAGATCACCAGTCGCAGGTTGGCTTCCACCATTTCTTTCTTGGCGCGACGGGCTTTGGCTTTACCAATCGACATCTGCCGGTTGATTTCCTTAATCTCGTTGATCGACATGCGCGAGACTTCCTGAATCAGCACCAGCTTGCGCTGCGCTCTGAGGATGTCGGTTTTGAGCTTCGACAGCACAGACGAATGCTTACGCTTGGCGCGGATGTGCTTGTCAATCCACTCCAGGTTGGTTTCGTTTGCCGGGAAGCTGCTGATGAAGTCGCGACGAGGCATGCCGGCCTGAGCCACGCAGTAGCGCATCACCTGACGTTCGTGGGTACGAATTTCGTTGATGGCGTAGCGTACTTTCTCGGCGAGCGAGTCCTGGCATTTTGGCGCGAGCTTCAGGTGCATGAGTTCGTCGACCAGCTGGTCGCGAAGTTTCTCAATTTTTGGATCCGAACCTTCGCCTTCTTCGATCAGCGTCAGAATCTTGCCGTGGAGTCGCTTGATCTTGCCAAAGCGGCGTTTGACTTCAGCCGGATCCGGTCCGGTGTCGACTTCTTCGTCATCGTCGCTCGATGACTGTACACCGCCGGGAGGAATGGGCTCGTCGGGTGCATGCGGATCCAGAAACCCGGTCATGATGTCGGCCAGTCGGCCTTCGCCATTCACAGTTTCCTGATATGCATTGAGCAGGAAGTCGATGCTGGACGGAAAACGCCCCATAGCGCGACGCACCTGGTTAAGGCCGTCTTCGATACGTTTGGCAATTTCGATTTCGCCTTCGCGTGTCAGCAGCTCCACGGTACCCATTTCACGCATGTACATGCGTACCGGGTCGGTGGTGCGACCAAACTCGCTGTCGGCAGTAGCCAGAGCAGCGGCGGCTTCAACAGCCGCATCGTCGTCGGTGTTAACGGCCGTGTCAGAAAGCACAATTGAATCGGCGTCGGGGGCCTTTTCGTAAACCGTAATGCCCATGTCATTAATCATGTTTACGATTTCTTCAATTTGCTCGGGATCAACAATATCGTTGGGCAGGTGATCGTTAATCTGACCGTAAGTCAGGTACCCCTGTTCCTTGCCGTTGGCGATAAGCTGTTTGATTTGCGACTGTTTGTCAGTCGTCACATTAGTTTGTTCTGGTTGCATAGAGTGTGCTCTACCTCAATCGACTGGTGCCCGGGGTCTATTCCGGCCAAGCCGGCCATGATATATCAATGGCATGTATATGGCTACAAAATGAACAAAAATCAACCCTTGTTCAAATATCTTTCGAGTTCTGTAAGCTCTTGTTTTTCTTCTTGATTTATAGATCCGGACGTAAATAGCGCGATGAGTTCGTCCCGTCTAATCTCGGCTTCGACGGTGTGAGCAAGTCTGTCAAGAATGTCTGCAATTTCTATGCCAACACCCTCCGGGTCGTCGATGGCCGATCGCTCTGAAGCGATCCGTGCCAGGTACTCGTACTGCTTGGCATCCCGGCTTCTCCAGCGCTCCACCAGGATGGCAGAGTTGGAAATGCTGGAATCGGACAGCTCTTCGAGAATGTCGACGAGCAGCGGTATCCCGGGGATGGGCAAATCTTCGAGCCTGGACGGCCACTCGAGGGTTTTGGCAACCTCGGGAAAATGCACGATTCGCACGATCGCCTGATGCACCCATTTTCGATAGCCGCTGAGTTCGGTCGTTTCTTTCCTGATCGACTGTGACGCTTTGCGTGTGGTCGACGAAGGACGCGCTTTTGCCGCGGGAATGTGCTGCTGGAGAGTGCTTGCCGATACAGAGGCGGCCCGGGCAACGGATTCGATCATCATATCGCGATAGATGCCGTTTGGAATCTGCTGAATCAGCGGTTTTGCGGCCTCGGCGAAGCGTGCCCGGCCGTCAATGTTGCCAAGATCGACGTCGCTACTCAGGTGATTGATCAGAAATTCCGACAGGGGCATGGCGTGGTCCACCCGACGTTGAAACGCCTCCTGACCCTCTTCTTTAACCAGGCTGTCAGGATCATGGCCGTCTGGAAGAAACAGGAACGACATGGTGCGCCCATCCCGGATCTCGGGCAGCGACGTTTCCAGGGCTCGCCACGCGGCCTTGCGCCCCGCATTGTCACCGTCGAAACAAAACACGACTTCACTGGCGATACGAAACAGCTTGACCAGGTGGTCCCGCGTGGTTGCGGTACCGAGTGTGGCGACTACGTTTCCGATGCCGGCTTCGTGCAGGGCAACCACGTCCATATAGCCCTCGACCATCAAAACGGTGTTCAGATCGAAGCGCTCCTGACGGGCTTCATAGAGTCCGTACAGCTCACTGCCTTTGTGAAACACCGGCGTTTCCGGCGAGTTCAGGTATTTGGGGTTTTCGTCTTCAATGACCCTGCCGCCAAACGCAATGGTGCGGCCACGCGGGTCGCGAATCGGAAACATGATGCGGTTGCGAAACCGGTCGTAGTGGCCGCTGTTGTCATCCCGGGCAATGACCAGCCCGGCCGTTTCGAGTTTGTCGGGTGTGATATGTCTGAATTTGTTGAGCAGCATATCCCAGCCTTTGGGAGCGAATCCGATGGCGAAACGCTTGGCCATGGCGCCAGAGAGGCCGCGCTGCTTCAGATAGTCGATGGCCGGTTTCGCCGTACGCAGTTCGCTTTGATAGTACCGGCTTGCTTCGTCCATCAGTGCGTACAGGTCGAAGTCCGGTTTGGCGGCCTGCGGGCGATTACTCTGTTCGCGGGGCACGTCCATGCCCAGCTGACCGGCAAGCTCTTCTACGGCTTCCACAAAGCTGAGCTGTTCGTAGTCCATCAGGAAGCCCAGTGCTGTGCCATGGGCACCGCAGCCAAAGCAATGATAAAACTGTTTGTTGGGCACGACGTGGAAAGAGGGGGTTTTTTCATCGTGAAACGGGCAGCAGGCTTTGAATTCACGCCCTGCTTTTTTTAATGGCACACGATTTCCGATCACCTCGACGATGTCGACGCGGGCCATCAGCCCGTCGATAAAGTGTTGAGGTATTTTTCCCATGGTTCGCAAATCGGTTGGCACAAGACAGTGGTTCACTATAAAACATTTGGCCGGGCTGCGGTGACCGCGAGTAGATTCCCTGCTAAGGTCGTGCCCTCACAGGTTTTGGAAATCGGCTCATGAGAATCGCGATACTCGTGCTCATTGTTCTGGCGCTGGCCGCTCTGATACGCAAGGGCTTGCGCTACAGTCACTTAAGTCCGCTGCTGCCCCGACGTTATAATTTTGGCAAGCGCGGCGTTACGCTGCGCGAGACCCTGCGACTGTTGACCCAGCGCAAGTGTAAAACGCTGGTCGAGACAGGAGTTGCGCGGAACGGGCTCGAAAAAACCAAAGGCGACGGGGCCTCCACGGTGGTGTTTGCCCTGTGGGCCAGGGTCAACGGAGCCACGCTGCACACGGTGGATATCGACGGGGGCGCGATTGCCACGGCCAAATCCACTCTGGACAAACTCAAGCTGTCCGACTGCGTGGAGTTGCATACCTCGGATTCTGTCGCTTTTCTGGAATCGTTTGACGAGCAGGTCGATTTTCTTTATCTGGACAGCTACGACTACCACCGCACCGATACGGCGATTCAACAGGCCAGTCAGGAACACCATCTTAAAGAGTTCAAGGCCATCGAATCGAGGCTGCATGAAGGCACCTTTGTGCTCATAGACGACTGCGATTTACCCGCTGGCGGTAAAGGCAAGCTGGTCATCGACTACATGCTGGGCCGGGGTTGGAAAATGCATCTGTTTAAGTATCAGGCCATTTTGACGCGATAACATCTTGTTGAACCGACTTGGCCATCCTGGCCATCCCAGCCGTAATCGTCCTGCCCGCTGACAGGCGTCCGAAAAGCTAACCGGGCAGGCCTGATCGGGAGCTGTACACAGGCGAGGTGCCCCTGTTTAGTCCATCGCGTTTTCGCTGCCGTTAACGCAACTCCACGAAATCGCTCAGAATTTATTGGTGTGTCGTCGCGCTGTTCGGTCGCGGAGTTCCGTCTCGGCGACGGATCTTGCTATTCTCTGAAGTACATCAAAGATTGGGGAATACAAGAACATGAATATTTTTAGACCTCTCACGCTGGTTGTCACCGTGCTCCTGACCGCCAACGCGTTAGCACAGAGTGCCAAGACGCCGTCGGAACTGCCGCTCGAGGCATTTTCGCAACTGCCACTGATGCAGGATGTCGAACTGTCGCCTGACGGTTCCCATCTCGCTTTTTTCTATCCGATCAAAGGGCGCAACCATATTGTCATTCAGCCGATCTTCAATGCCGACGATCGCAAGGTGGTTCCACCTCCCGGCGAACTCGAGTTTCGCTGGCTGAACTGGGCCAATGATGAACGCCTGGTGTTTTCGGCGGCCTACTCCGGGAGCCGTTACAACACGGAGACCACAGAAACCCGGCTGGCTTCAATCAAGCGCGACGGCACAGATTCAAAGTGGATTATCAAGCCTGCCAACCCCGAATCGACAACCGGATCCAAGCTGAGCCGAACCGGGCAGGGGGTTGCGCCCCAGATTCAGGACGATGTCGTCGCCTGGCTGCCGGAAGAGCCCAACTACATCCTGGTGGGCCTGGATGAAGACTTTGACGGCAAGGACGAAGTGCGCAAGGTCAATGTGAATACCGGCGACTATTCGATCGTACGCGGAGGCATTCGCGGGGTTCAGAGCTGGAAAGCCGACGCAGACAATGTGGTTCGTCTGGGCTGGGGGTATCACGAATCCCAATTTACCGTGATGTTTCTGAATGATCAGGGCGACTGGACCAATTCGACACGGGCCGACTGGTGGGATCGCGGATGGCGACCCGTGTCGTTTACCGAGGACCCCATGGTGGTTTACGCGACGGGCCCAAACGACAGTGGTCGAAAGGTTGTCGTAAAAATGAACATCATTGACGGATCGATCGTCGAGCAGGTTTTCGACAACGGAGACTATGATGTCAACAGCATACGAAAAGATTCTCTGACAGGGCGGCCTGTTGGCGTCGTTTATACAACGCATTTCAAAAAAACCAAATATTTTGATTCCGAATTCGACCGTTTGCAGCGGACTGCCGAAAAAGCCTTCAAAGGTATGGTGGTCAATATCGTGAGTCTGTCGGCCAATCACAAACAAATTTTAGTCAGGGTAACGAGTGATACGGACCCTGGCGTGCTGTACTACTGGGATCGTGAGGCCAAAAGCATGGACGTGCTTACCGAGCTCATGCCGGGACTGGTTCCGGAGCTGCTTAGCCCGGTCAAGCCGGTTACCTACACGGCGCGCGATGGTTACGAGATTCCCGGGTATCTGACGCTCCCGATTCAGGGTGCCGACAAGAATCTGCCAACGATCGTCATGCCGCACGGCGGGCCTGCGGCGAGAACGGATCAGAGCTTCTGGTTTCTGACGCAGTTTCTGGCTTCGCGCGGCTACGCCGTGTTTCAGCCTAATTTCCGCGGTTCGACGGGTTACGGTTACGCGCATCGTAACGCGGGTCGAAAGCAGTGGGGCGGACTGATGCAGGACGACGTGACGGATGGCGCCAAATGGCTGGTTGAAAGCGGCCTTGCGGACCCGGAACGACTGTGTATCGTTGGCTGGTCTTACGGGGGCTACTCCGCGGCCATGGGCGCCATCAAAACGCCGGAATTGTACAAATGCGCGGCGAGCATTAACGGTGTGCTCGACCTGCCTCGGATGGTTAACGATGACCGCAAGTACATTGGGGGTCGTTCGTGGGTAAAGGATTTCGGGCTTGAAGGCGCGAAACTAAACGACATTTCCCCGTACCACCAGGCCGAGCGTGTACAGATCCCGATGCTGTTGATTCAGGCGAAAGACGATACGCGGGTGCATGAAGAGCAGGGTGCGCGTATGGCTAAACAGCTTAAAAAACTCAAGAAGCAGGTTGACTATGTCACGGTAGAGCTGGGTGGACATTCCATGAGTAATGCGCCCGCTCGAAAGGTGATTCTCGAATCACTGGAAGAGTTTCTGACAGATAATATCGGCATTTAGAGACTGGCCGGGATCAGGACGCCACCGTCTGAATGGCGGTGGCGTTTTTTTGTTCGTATCAACGGCAGGCATTGCGTTGTTATGATGGACGCTGCCAAGAGACGCCCCCGGGGTTGCGCATGTATTCAGATATTCCTCCAGTCATGCAGGCTATGGTCCTTACCGGCCATGGCGGTTACGAAAAACTGAAGTTTGTGACGGATTGTCCGACGCCGCAGCCCGGGCTTGACGATGTTCTGATTGAGGTGCATGCGTGTGGTCTTAACAATACCGATATCAATGTTCGAACGGGCTGGTATTCGAAGAGCGTGGTAACCAGTACGGGCGAAAACACTCGTAACCACGCGATCGAAAATGATCCTGGTGATGCCAGCCCGCCTGACGATGCAGGATGGGGTGGAACGTCATTCCGCTTTCCACGTATCCAGGGAGCGGACGCTGTAGGCACGGTGGTTGCGCTGGGTAGAAACGCAGACCCCTCGCTGCTGCACAAACGTGTACTCATCGACACCTGGTTGCGCGATCGTGATGATCCTTCAGACATGAACAAGTCAGGCTACTTTGGCAGCGAGATTGACGGTGGCTTTGCGCAGTACACCAAGGTTGATTATCGAAACGTCCATCCTGTGAACAGTTCGCTGACCCATGCAGAACTCGCTACCTTTGCCACGTCGTATGCAACGGCCGAAAATATGTTGAGTCGCGCACAGGTGTCCGACGCGGATACCGTCCTGGTTACCGGCGCGTCCGGTGGCGTGGGTTCGGCACTGATCCAGCTTGCGCATCGGCGCGGTGCGCGAGTCATTGCTCTGTGCGGGGAGCGCAAGCGCCCGTTGGTTGAATCACTGGGACCTCAGGCAATCTTGCCGCGCTCGCCGGACAACCTCGAAAGAGCGCTTTTTGAGGCGACGGGTGATCGAACGGTGAGCGTGGTGGCAGATGTGGTCGGAGGCGAAATGTTTGGGCAGCTCGTTGGCGTGCTCAGGCGGGGTGGCCGCTATACATGCGCGGGCGCCATCGCCGGGCCATTGGTATCTCTCGACCTTAGAACGTTCTACCTGAATGACCTCACGTTTACGGGAGCGACGTTTGTACCTCCCGGAATGTTTGCATCGCTGGTGAGCTACATTGAGTCCGGGCAGATAAAACCTCTTTTGGCTGAAACCTTTTCATTGGAGAACCTGCATGATGCACAGCGCATGTTTCTGGCCAAGACTCATCTTGGTAATATTGTTGTCGAGCCTGAGGTCGTTTCCAGTGTTGCGCCAACCATGAGTGATAATCAATGAAGCCGGTTTACACAAACGCCAACAGAACGGTTGTATTGAACGTGCAAAATATTCTGGAACAGGCGGGGATCAAAACGCTGTTGAGGAATGAATTTGCGGTCGGTGGTATGGGTGAGCTGTCCCCTTTCGATGCCTGGCTCGAAGTTTGGGTGGTGAATGATGCCGATCTGAATAAAGCCAAAGAGCTGGCTGATTCTGAGATAAGTCACCCGGACGCGGCTCAATGGATATGTAACAGCTGTCAGGAGTCGAACGACCCGTCTTTCGAGTATTGCTGGAACTGCCAGCGCGATGCGGGCACCGTCAGTGATACGACCGGGTAGCGTTCTGCAAACGTCTGACCCGGGCGCGTGGTTCATGTGCACGCCTAGGCGGGTACGGCATGTCCGCGCCAGTCGAGCACGCTGCCGCTGTCCGCAATGCTGGCTGAATTCACGACGGCCAGAAGCTGACGCGCAGCCCTTTCAGTATCAAACAATTTTCCGTCGGGTACGTTGGCCTGAAAGGGTTCCGATAGCGCGGTGTCAACGGTACCCGGGTGCAGCCCCATGACGATGCCCGTTTGGTTAACTCTGGCCAGTTCGATAGAGGCGGTTTTGATGATCATGTTCAACGCGGCTTTGCTGCTGCGATAGGCGTACCAGCCGCCGAGGCGGTTATCGCTGATACTGCCGACCCGCGCGGAGAGGGTCGCAAGTACGCTGTGTTCTGCGCGGGGCTGTTTGGGCAGAAAATGCTTGATGACGAGGGCGGGCCCGGTGCAGTTCACCGCGAAGGCTCTGGCCATCGTGTCCGCATTTATTGACCGCCAGCTTTTTTCGGGCTGCATGGTTTTTCCGTCGTGCAGAAGACCGGATGCAACGATGATCAATGACGGTGGCTTTTGCAGCGCGTCGTGTGACGCAGCTTGCCGGATAGAGGCTTCATCGGTCAGGTCAAGCGGCATGGCAATGACGCCCGGATCCTCAAAAGCAGGCGCTGCACGACCGGTAGCGACGATCCGGGAGAATTCCGGAACGTTGCGCAGCGCGTGAACGAGGGCGCGGCCGATACCTCCGCTGGCCCCGATGATCAGAGCCGTCGAGTCCGGTGCGAAGCGGTTCATGGAAAGAGATGAGTGGTTGGACACGCGTGAAAGGCTCCGGAGGCTAATGATGGGGCGACGACCTGATCAGCCCTGCAAATGAAGGTTAATTCAACGCTCATCAAGGTTTAGTGATGCTCCCGTGGGGTATCGTTCCGGGGGTGGCCGCAGGGGTGCTCCGTATTTGCTAGAATCATTCGAGCCTTGGTTAGTTGGAAGCGCTCAGCCCATGAAGTACCTGTCTGTCTTGTTCCTGTCGTTGCTGTTCTTAACCGCGGGGAGTGTCCTCGCCGATGAGCCACGTACGCCGTCGGAGCTACCGCTCGAAGCGTTTGCTCAGCTGCCCCGCATGCAGGATGCCGAACTGTCTCCTGACGGCACCTACATCGCCTATTTTTTCCCCGTAGATGGCCGCAATCACATTGTCATGCAGCCGTTGGCGGGTGGCGATGAGCGCCGCGTCGTTCCGCCGGCGGGCGACCTTGATTTTGAATGGTTGCACTGGGCAAATGACCAGAGGCTGGTGTTCTCCGCCTCGTTCTTTGGCAAGCGTTTCAATACGGAAACCACAGAGACCCGTCTGGCGTCGATCCGGCGAGACGGCACGGATTTGCAGTGGATTGTCAAATCCGCCGAGTCCGATGCCGTGTCGGGTTCGCGGCTTAGTACAACGCCGGATATTCCGCCTCAGATTCAGGATGACGTGATTAGCTGGCTGCCGGACGAGCCTGATCATATTCTGGTTGCACTGGATGAAAACTTTGACGGCAAGGACGAAGTCCGCCGCATAAATATTAATAACGGTGACTACACTAACGTCCGGGGTGGCATCCGCGGTGTGCAGAACTGGATGGTGGATGCCGATAACGAAATTCGTCTGGGCTACGGATACTTTAAAAGCGAATTTGTGCTGAAGTTCTTGAACGGTGACCAGGAGTGGATCAGCGGCACGTCGACCGACTGGTGGGATCAGGGGTGGCATCCGGTAGCGTTTACGGATGACCCGTTAGTAACCTATGCAATAGGCCCGAGCGACACCGGCCGCGACGTTGTTCGCAAGCTCAATATTGAAACCGGCGAACGGCTGGAGCTGGTGTTCGACAACGGAGAGTACGACGTTGACGGTGTAGCGCTGGACAGTCGCACCTTGCGCCCAATCGGCGTCAAGCATACGCGCCACGACACCCGCATCAAGTATTTTGACAGCGAGTACGACAAGCTCCAGCGCACGGCAGAAAAAGCTTTCAAAGGCATGAATGTAAGGTTGTTGAGTCTCGCTGCCGACAAGCGACAGCTGCTGGTGCGCGTCTCGAGCGACACAGACCCGGGCGTGTTGTACTACTGGGACCGGGACGCGAAAAGCATGGACGTGATCTCCGAGTCCATGCCGGGACTGGTGCCTGAATTGCTGAGTCCGGTTGAACCGGTGAGCTACAAGGCGCGTGACGGATACGAAGTGCCGGGCTACCTGACCCTGCCTGTGGGGGGTGATGCCAAAAACGTGCCGATGATCGTAATGCCACACGGCGGACCGGCTTCGCGCACCGATGAATCGTTCTGGTTTCTGTCACAGTTTCTGGCCTCTCGCGGTTACGCGGTGTTTCAACCCAATTTTCGCGGTTCTATTGGTTACGGCGATGCGCACTATCGCGCTGGCAAAAAACAGTGGGGCGGATTGATGCAGGACGACGTCACCGACGGCGCAAAATGGCTGGTGGAATCGGGTATCGCCGATCCGGAACGCATGTGCATTGTGGGCTGGTCATACGGCGGCTATTCGGCCGCCATGGGGGCCGTGAAAACGCCGGATCTGTTCAAGTGTGCGGTCAGTATCAACGGCGTGCTGGACCTGCCTCGTATGGTGAATGATGATCGCAAGTACATTGGTGGTCAGTCCTGGGTTCAGGACTTCGCTTTGGAGGGCGCCAAACTCAACACCATCTCGCCGTATCATCAGGCAGAAAATATTCAGATACCGCTGCTGCTCATTCAGGCCGACGATGACGTCCGGGTGCACAAAGAGCAGGCGGCACGCATGGCCAATCGGCTGCAAAAGCTCAAGAAGCCGGTCGAACACGTGACCATCGAACTCGGCGGCCACTCCATGGATAACTCGGCGGCACGCGAGCGAATTCTCGAGAGTCTTGAGGCCTTTCTTAATGACCACACAGGTCGCTGACCGCGCTCGAGTCAGCGCTGGTCATTCGGTGTGTTTTGGAAAGGGTGCGTCGGGTCTCGTTGACCGACGACTATGGCTGACGCCTAGCCCAGCTTGCTGCGAACCAGCGCTCCGGCCTTGCTCATATCGATACGACCCTGAGCTCTGGCCTTGAGTTGCCCCATAACCTTGCCCATGTCTTTCATTTCACTGGCGCCGGTAGCGGCCATGATGTCGTCGATGAGCGCGGTGACTTCATCGTCGCTGAGCTGTTCCGGCAGATAACCTGCCAGCACTTCTATCTCGGCCTCTTCTTTTTCGGCCAGCTCGGGACGATCGGCGTCACGGTATTGCTTTGCCGATTCGCGACGCTGCTTGACCAGTTTTTCAACCACGGCGAGCGTCGCCGGTTCGTCCAGCTCTTCGCGTGTATCAATTTCAATCTGCTTGATGGCCGATACGGTCATGCGAATAACACTCAGGCGCTCTTTATCCGCGGCTTTCATCGCGGCTTTCATATCAGCTATGAGTGTGTCTTTGAGTGACATGTCAGATCCAGCGCAGGCGCGTCCTGGAACGGCGCCCGGGTCGGTAGACTTAGTAGAGACGTTTACGTCGTGCGACTTCACCGGCCACTTTCTTGGCGTGGCGTTTCACGGCAGCGGCTTTCTTGCGCTTACGTTCCTGGGTGGGCTTTTCATAGTACTCGCGACGACGCAGTTCGGTCAGGATACCGGCCTTCTCACAAGCGCGCTTAAAGCGACGCAGTG
>CAWUKD010000061.1:0-19316 GCA_963922815.1 uncultured Gammaproteobacteria bacterium | reverse complement strand
CGCATCACGCGAAGAGGTTTGCAGTTCAACCGTGAGCAGCATTCCCGGGCGCAACTCAAAGTCGTCATTTGGAAGCAGAGCCCGCACGGTGATAGTTCGGGTGACATCATTTACCCTGGAACCGATACCGGTAACGGTGCCTTCAAACCTTTTTCCCCGATAGGCCGGACTGGACGCGACGATGGGGTCGCCAATGTCGATAGCGCCCAGAAAGAGTTCGGGCACGCTAAAATCGAGCTTCAGCGTCGAGACGTCATCGAGAGTGGTAATCGTAGTTCCCGGGGAGACGAGCGTTCCCGGACTGACTTGCCGAAACCCGAGCAGGCCGTCAAAAGGAGCCCGAATGACCCGGTCTCTGAGCCGTGCGACGATCGCTTCGAGCCGCGCGTTGGTAACCGAGTACCGGGCACGAACTTCATCCACCTGTGATACCGCTACGGTACCCTGATCCGCGAGGTCTTCAAGACGCTTTAACTGCGTGCGCGCTTCGTTACGATCGGCCTTGGCCTCATTGAGCTGTGCCGTTTGCTCATCGTTGGTCAGTTCAACCAGAATGTCGCCTTTCTCGACAAACTGTCCGTCAGTAAATCCAATCTGGGAAATCTTGTCCGTGACTTTGGCGGTAATGAGAACCGACTCGTTGGCCAGGGTCGTACCAATCGCATCTACCCGGTCTTTGAACGACGTAATTTGCACAGTGGCTACCGTTACAGGAACCGCCGTTGCCGCTCCTCGACCAAACCCGCCGCGAGCCTGCTCAGGCGCCTCACTTTCTTTGGCGTTCAACGTCCAGTAGGCGAAGCCCACTCCTGCAAGCAGAGCGGCAATAATAATTATTTTCTTCATTTACATTTCCTGGGGCGCGGAACGCATGTTTGATTTGTCAATGTCATAGCCTGCCGCCGAGTTTGGGTCCCGTTGTTCGGCTCTTCACTGGACCAGCGAACTTTCTGTAATCACGTCAACACGGGCTTACCTGGCAAACGTCCCCGTGTTACAAGTGCCTGATTGAGCACTCAAAAACAGTCACCGGACCACTTCGGCCACGCTGTTATACGCCTAACGGTGCAGCCAGGCGTCAAAACTCAGTGAGTTCCGCGTGAAAACCGGCGATAATCGCATATACGGTCGATAAGTCGTTTTGACCGTGTCTACCCTATTCTAACATTTGCGTGTAGCAACAACACGTTAAATCAGGTTTTCCGCATCCGATATTGGCGTCCCCGAAACCCGACAAGGCACGCAATTTCCTGCCGACACAGCCTTCACGGATTGAGCTCTAGAGTCTCCCCCTGTATTCATGAAAGAAGGTCTGTTGTCCATGCTCTACTCACCAAGAACACCAAGCCGTTTCCGGCGAGTATTGGTCGCTGCCGGCCTGTGCCTGACCTTGAGCGGCTGTCTGGGAATCCCCGACAACGCCGAAGCGGTCGATGATTTCGAACTGAACCGCTATCTGGGAACCTGGTATGAAATCGCACGGCTCGACCATCGGTTTGAGCGCGGCCTGTCAAACGTCACCGCCCAGTACGTTTTGCGTGAGGACGGAGGGGTCGATGTATTCAACTCCGGTTTCGACACGAACAAAGGCACATGGTCTGAAGCTGAAGGAAAAGCATTCTTCATTGGCGAACCGAACATTGGCCGGTTAAAGGTATCGTTTTTCGGGCCGTTTTATGGGGCGTATAACATTGTGGAGCTCGACAAGACCGATTATCGCTATGCCATGGTAATCGGGCCCAACACGGATTACCTGTGGATACTGGCCCGTGATACAACGCTGGAAGCCAGCGTCATGGCGCGCCTGATCGAACGCGCCGGCGCGCTCGGCTTTCCCGTCGACGAGCTTATATTTCCCGAACATGACAAGACCCCACCACGCCACTCAACCAGCCAGGGAGACAAGAAGATGCCAACCGTGACGACGCTGAACATGGAATCGAGCGACTGGCGGTCAGTCCATGACCGGGTGATGGGTGGTGTGTCAGAAGGTGGAATTATCGTTGCCGACAATGGGCTGCGCTTCCAGGGTATGTTGTCACTGGAAAACAACGGCGGATTCGCGTCAGTTCGCCGACGCATTACAGAGCCGCTCGACGGCGTTGACCGCGTCAAACTCCGAGTCCAGGGCGATGGAAGGCGCTACCAGATTCGCTTCAGGCAGGACGGCAATCGCGACGGGGTGGCATGGCGTGAGCAATTTGACACCAACGGCTCCTGGCAGGACATCGAATTCGCCATAAGCGAATTTGAGCCCGTGTTCAGAGGCCGGCGCTTGTCGGGTTTCGACCCGCTGGACGCATCGAGCGTTCGCCAGATTGGCCTGATGCTCGCCGACGGCCAGCCTGGCCCCTATCAGCTGGATATCAGCAAGATCGAATTTCTGAGACCCTGACGCCGCCTGTAAAGCACGCCAAGCAGAACGAGCAGCATCACCAGTCCGAGGCTTCCTGACCCGCCTGCAGCCGACTGAACATCGGGCGCCGTGGTTGTAAACTGAAGCTGGTCCGGAACTCCGTCGTTGTTGGCATCACCAATTTCCTGGGCGTCCGGCTTATTGTCGCCGTCCGAATCAAGGTCTTTGTAATCAGCAAGACCGTCGCCGTCTGTATCAACCGGTGACACGGGCAACCCGGGATCAACCGCGATGACCGACGGGTCGACGATATCCATCAATCCATCGAAATCGCTGTCTCCCAATGCCACTCTGTCGATCATGCCGTCGCCATTGCTATCCAGGCTTGCCGGCAGGCCCGACTCAATCAGATCGGGAATTCCGTCACCGTCGTTATCGAGGTCAATGAATCCGGCTTTACCATCACCATCAACGTCGTCCGGCGTAAAGTTCAAATCGACGCTGTCATCCAGACCGTCGTTGTTTGCATCGATAATCGAATCAGCCATTCCGTCGCCATCGGCATCGACGAGCGCACCACCGGCTTCGTGCAGATCTGTTACGCCATCGTTGTCGGAATCGAGGTCCAGATAATCAGGAACGCCATCGGCATCGGTGTCGATGCTCAAGTCGCCTCCCGGAGCTTCTACGGCGTTCGGAATGCCATCATTGTCCGAATCCTGATCAAGCAAATCCAGCGTGCCGTCACCGTCGGAGTCACGTCCTGAGGCAAACGCACCCGGCTGCCCGTCGACGCTGTCCAGTACGCCGTCGGCGTCGGCGTCGACAAGACCGTCAAGACGACCATCATCGTTCACGTCGAGATGCGTGTATCCCGCCGAATCAACGTCGAAAATACCGTCGTTGTTACTGTCAAGATCAAGAAAATCCGGAGCATCATCACCATCAGAATCGACCGGAGCGTCAGTCAGGTTGCCAGGATCCACAAGACCGTCTCCATTCGCATCCGGCATAGCCGCTTCGGCCGCATCGCCGAGACCGTCATTGTCGCTGTCGAGATCAAGATAGTCCGGCACGCTGTCGCCGTCTGAATCGGGCGGCGTTACAGAATCGTCGATACCGTCGCCATTGGAATCGATACCGCCGGTCACATCCGCGTCATAGACATCGTCAATGCCGTCCTGGTCGCCATCAACCTGTGACGTCCCGGCTTCCGCATGATCGCTGATACCATCACCGTCGCTGTCCACGGACAAATGATCGAACACGCCGTCCATATTCGTATCAACGGGCTGTGCCAGATCGTCGAGGCCATCGGCGTTGGTATCCATCCCGCCGGTTGCATCAACGTCAAAGGCATTATCAACGCCGTCACCATCGCTGTCAGTTCCGGATGCCGGAGGCATATTGCTGGCCTCTGTCGCATCGGGAATGCCGTCGTTATCACTGTCGCGATCCAGCATATCCGGCACGCCGTCTCCATCCGTATCCAGTGCGTCCAGCGCATCGTCTACACCGTTGCCATCAAGATCATGACCGCCCGTCAGGTCAACGTCCACAACGTCGTCAATGCCATCGCCGTCGGCGTCACCGCCACCGAGCACAGGACCGGTGATGTTTTCAATCGCATCCGGGATACCGTCGCCATCGGCGTCTGCATCCAGAAAATCGGGCACCCCGTCAGCATCGGTATCGATCGGCTGCCCGGGTCCATCTCCGCGCTCCACTGCGTCGTTGCGACCATCATTATCGGAATCGAGGTCCAGATAATTCGGTATGCCGTCGCCATCCGTGTCCGCCGGTGCAAACGAATCGTCTACCCCGTCACCATTCGCGTCAGAGCCACCGGTCAAATCCACGTCAATCGCATCGTCGATACCGTCAAGATCAACGTCTGATCCGCTGAGCGGCGGCGTATCGGTATTCTCATCACTGTCTGCAATACCATCATTGTCCGCGTCGCCGTCCACCAAACCGGGTACACCATCCGCAACTCCGTCACCATTGCTGTCCGTGTCCTTGTAATCCGCGAGACCATCGCCATCTGTGTCTACCGGATTGAGTGGATCAGGTCCGGCCTCAATGCTGTCGGGGATGCCGTCATTATCCGAATCCGTATCGCGATAATCGGCATCGCCTTCCAGCACCGCATCGCCATCGCTGTCGTACAGTTCGCTGGCCGGGCTGTCGCCAAATATGCCATTGGCATCCGAGTAGTCATCCGCGAGTTCGATCGCACTATCCATACCGTTAATTCCAACAGATCCGTTCAGCTCGCTGCCCGCTTCCACCATGTCAGAAATGTCGTCGTTGTCCGAGTCCGTATCAATATAATCAGGCAAATCGACGCCATCGGTATTCATGACGGTCAGACCTTCGCCTGCGCCGGGAGTCGTTTCGAAAACGTCAGCCAGACCATTTTGATCCGTATCGACTCCAGGGGCCACGTATCCTGATGTCGATTGCGCCTCGACAATATCGGGGATTCCATCGTTGTCCGAATCCAGGTCCAGCACATCCGGTACGCCATCGAAGTCGCTGTCGGTCAGGGCATAGCTATCCACAATACCGTCGAGGTTCACATCGAGACCGCCCGACGTGTCGGCGTCAAACGCATCGTCCACGCCGTCACCGTCGCTATCAGTGCCAACGGCTGTCCGGTCTTCTACCAGATCCGTTATGCCATCATTGTCGCTGTCAATATCCCGATAGTCAGGAACCAGATCGCCGTCTGTGTCGACCGGCGCTTGCAGATCTGCTCCTGCCTCAATTTGATCAGGTATACCGTCCGCATCTATGTCTCCGTTGCGGGTGACGGTCCGTTGCGCCTGCTCGGCGCTGGCTCCCACCGCATTGGACACGTCCGCCCGGACCAGCTCGCTGGCCGCAAACTCCCTGACGCTTGAGGCCGGAATCACTATGCTCCAGTCTCCGTCAACGCTACTGGCGTTGGTAACATACGTCGATCCGTTAACCGAGACCGTCACATCTTCACCATCGGCACCTGCCGTAGTACCGGAAATGATCAGATCGCTGTCGTCTTCAATGCCGTCTATCACGTCGTCGGTTGAAATCGTCTCGATACCGATTTCCGGAACCGAGACGTTAATAATCACGCTAAAATTATCGGCGCCAATATTGCCCGCAGCGTCTGTCACCTGAGCCGTCAGCGTCAGGTTACCGTCCGGCAACGCGGTAGCTGGTGTACACGACCATAGATTACCCGCTTCTCCAGGCAGAACCGTGCCGGTACACACCTGCTGACCATCTGCATCCAGAACGGTAACCACCGATCCTGTCTGCGCGCTACTGGTTCCGGCCAGTTCAGGAGTTGTATCCATCGTAGGTCCTACGTCGAATCCGGTCACAGACGGCGCCGACAGATCGATGTCTGCGCTGAAGGTAACGGACGCAGAGTTTCCGGCCGCATCGCTTACCGTTGCCGTGAGCACCGTAACGCCTTCAGGCAACGCGATGAGAGATTCGCACATCCAGCTGTTTGGATCTCCGATCTGAACGGTAGCAAGGCAAATAAGCCCGCCCGATCCGTCGCTGATTCTGACCACTGCACCGGCCGCCTCGTCTGTGCCTCCGAGTAGTTCCGGGGTCGCGTCACTGGTTGGCCCAACATCCGCTGCGAACAGTGTTGGACTCGTCAGGTCAATGTCGACAGTGAACGTATCACTGGCCGAATTTCCGGCAGCATCGGTGATGCTGGCGGTTAGTATATGTGTGCCTTCAGACAGTGCCGCTGCAAGCGTACAGCTCCAGCCATTGGGGTCTCCCGCGAACACCGTGGCCATACACAGCGTCGCCCCACCTGAGTCATACACCGTTACGAGCGCCCCGGCCTCTTCTTGCGTAGTACCCGATACCAGCGGCGCTGTCTCGTTGACAGGACCTGAATCATTTCCGGCGATGACCGGATCGGTGACGTCAATAATAACGTCAAAGGTGTCGCTTCCTTCGTTGCCTGCCTGATCGGTGATGGTTGCGGTGAGCTCGGTCGTTCCTTCGGCCATCCCGATGCCAGGCAAACAGGACCAGGTGGCCGGAGCGCCGGCCACGACCGTTGTTGTACACAGCACGGTCCCTGAGCCATTCGTCACGGTGACCTGTGACCCGGCGCTCTCGTCCGTTGTACCGGACAGCACCGGAAAGGCGCTATTGGTCGGTCCGACATCCGCTGCGGTCACGGCCGGAGCGACATTATCTACGACCAGTTCACTGCTCGTGACGTCGGTCGACATAAGCGGACCAAGCGTTGATACAGCGACTACGTTGTAGACTCCGTCAGCAAGTACAGAGGAAACGGCTAACGTCCAGCTGCCGTTACCGTGATCAGTCAGCGACCCGTCACCCTCTGTATAGGTCGCAAGATCAACGGTTACGCTCAATGCTGCATCCGAGTCATGCGTACCGGTTAACGTCGGCATCGAACTCATTGTTGAAGACGGGTTTACGGTGGGTACGAACAGCGCACGATAATCTACATCGCCCAGGCCGTCTGAGTTCGGTAAATCGTCAGGCATAGTTACACCCTGTACCACGGTTCCATTTACGTCCCGATAGTCATCGGCAAATTCAACATCATTGTCGAGTCCGTTGGTTCCGACGGACAGCGTGGCCAGATCAAGACCGGCTTCCTGAGTATCGCTTTCTCCGTCATTGTCGGAGTCGGTATCGGCATAGTCCGGCGTATCCGCCCCGTCCGTATTGACAGGCGTCAGTCCGCCGCTGTAGGCCGTATTGACCCCGGACGAATCAATGGAATAGCCGCTGAGACTTCCCTCATCAAGACTGGGCGACACGTAACTCGCGGTTGCCTGGGCTTCCACGTTGTCAGGTAATCCATCGTTATCACTATCGAGATCCAGATAGTCGGGAATGCTGTCGCCGTCGCTGTTAACACTGCTCTCTACGCTGTCGAGAATACCGTCGTTATCCGAATCGGCATCGACGTAATCGGGAACGCCGTCAACGTCCGTGTCAGTGGGTTCAAAGGCATCATCGATGCCATTGCCATTGGCGTCTGCACCTGCGGTGAACTGAACGTCAATACTATCGTCAATATCGTTACCGTTGGTATCACCGACCGCTGTCGGCAGAACCAGGCTCATGTCTTCGTCACTATCGTTGATGCGGTCTCCATCGGAATCCACTTCGCGGAAATTGACGTCACCGCCAGACAAAGCGTCGCCGTTGGCATCAGGCAGGTCTGTCGCGGGAACGTTAAATGAACCGTTGACGTCAGCATAGGTATCCGCAGGTTCCGCGTCGTCATCCCAGCCGTTCAGACCGACATCGAGCACCCCCAGAATGAGACCGGCTTCCCAGGTGTCCGAGATGCCATCATCGTCACTATCGGTATCGAGAAAATCAGGCTGCCCCGAGAATTCTGAGTTCACCGGGTCAAGGCCCAGATCTCCGGTAAATTCATAAGCGTCGTCCAGGCCGTCATCATCACCATCATTGAGCGCGGGGCCAACGTACAGCGCGGTGGACTGGGCTTCGACGTTGTCCGGAATTCCGTCATTGTCGGAGTCCAGATCATGACTGTCCGGAACACCGTCCGCGTCCGAATCGACATGCCCCACTGCGACAAAACTGTCGAGCACAACCAGACTGCTGGCGCCGGTAAGCGGCACATCCACTTCAATCGAAATTCCTGCCGCAATCTGATCGGCCGAGAGGTGCGTGAGAAGTCGATAGGTAGTCGCGCCATTGAGGGCCGGCGCGATGCCGGTCAGTTCGCCAATTTCAAGCACACCGGAATAGATTTTTACTGTGAAGGCAGCGAATTCGGTCAGACCCAGATCAGGGAAGGACGCCTCGATACTGAATTCGGTAACACCAGGCAACCAGTTCGCTGTGTCGAGCAGCCCGGACGCCGTGCCAAACGTATCGCCCAATCCCACGTCGGAGTTGGACGCGAACAGGTAGTCGTCACCTTCGGAGGCCGTTACGCCAAGATAGCCCGAAGCGTAAAACGAATGTTCTCGCCATATCCCGGAAAAACTCAGATCTCCATCGTCAAAATCCAGCGCGTCAACCACGCCGTTTTCACGCGAATCGAGAATACCGTCTCCATCGTCATCCAAATCAACATTTCCGGCAATCGTGTCGAGATCAAAATCCTGTGGGTCACGCCAGTCCGGCTCACCGCCCGGGTTGTCGACATCCGGAAAATCGCTGGTTGGCGTCGAATCAAAGGAACCGTTTACGTCGCTGTAGTCGTCCGCACTTTCGAGCTGGTCGACAAGCCCGTTTACGCCGGCTTCCAGTGATGTAAAGAACAGCCCGGCTTCGGTGGTATCGCTGATACCGTCGTTGTCGCTATCGGCATCTTTGGTGTCGTCGGTACCATCACCGTCGATGTCGGTAAGGCGGTCGAGTCCTCCGAAGTACGCAACATCGACGCCGAAACCGTCATAGGAATTTGACGGCGCCGCGTAGCTGTCGGATGTCTGTGCCTCAATGTTGTCGGGTATGCCATCATTGTCCGAATCGAGGTCGCGATGATTCGGCACACCGTCCCGATCATTGTCGTACGCAGTTTCAGTGGCTCCGTCGTCATTACCCACTAACGCATCGTTATCATCATCGTCAAGATAGACCGGGATCCCGTCGCTGTCAGCATCATCGTCCGGCGCCGACGGCGTTTCGGCGGTGTCGAGAACACCATCGTTGTCGTCATCCAGATCCACGTCGTCCAGGTAGGTATCCCCGTCCGTATCAGGATTAATGTTCACAATGGCATAGGCGAGGTTACTTGTGGTCGACTGGGCGGCGTCAGTCACCGTCACCTCGACAATTCTCGGGTCGCCGTACAGGGCACTTGATGTGTTCCGAAACGTCACGGTTTGTAGTACCGACTGGTATTCAGCAAGCGTTCCTGAGCCCCCAACAGTGATTACCGGATGGCCATCTACCGTTGTACTGGTATAGCTGAAGTTTGTCGGACCGATGGATATGGTGCCGCTGGCGGCACTGCTACCGTTTACCAGCAGCTCATCATTGGCGTAGCTGTTGGTGACCAGAACCTGTGCGCCGTCAAGGGTGGCGTCCAGAGGGAATGCCGTGGTTATTACAGGATCAACATCGGCAACCGGCACGGCGGCGCCCAGCTCGTCGAAAACCGCAGCGACATAGCCCGTTCCCGGCGTGGTGCTGTTGTTTCCATCCAGATCCAGCTCAAGAAACGATGTAGTGTCCGGTGCCGCAAAACTCAGATCGCCATCACCATCATGAAGAAAGTAACGCGTATTACCGCCGACAACGGCATCATAGGACACCGTCCAGCTGCTAACGTTGTTCCAGCTAAAGGACACCAGCGAAGTCAGCTCACCGGACTGCACTTCGGTGCCGCGCACCAGGAGTTCGGCCCCGTCGATACCACCTTCGAGGTTAGTCGGCATATCAAACGTGTAAGACGTCAGCGACACCATGTCGGGCCGCACCGCCTCGACCTGAAGCGCCGGAAACACGCTGGCCGAACCGTCACCGTCTATATCCGAGATTCGAAATTCGGGGCTGCCGAACGCGACTATGGTCTGACCGGTTCCACTGGCAAAAACATCCCACTGAACCGTCGCCTCACCTTCCTCAACCTGCACCCAAAGGTCGTCATCAATGGTACTGAACGACACGCCGCCCGTGCCTCCGGGACTGTTATCGGTAAACGAGACCAGTGTTGCACGCACGTCGATGGCCTGATCACCGATAAAACCTGCGTTTTCCCACAGCGCCGAATCACCGACGGAAAACGGAATACTCAATCCACCGCTTACGAGGGGTGCACCGCTCTCCATGCCGTCCGACTCCCGAACAGGAAACTGCACCGGGTTTATCTCCATGGGTGCCAGCGCTCCACTCCAGCGACTCGCGGTCAGGGAACGGGTTTCCACGTCACCTATGACGGTTTCGAGCGTCCAGTTACCGTGCAGCTGATCTGAACCTGTTACGTCGTCAGACGCCGCTATGTCAGCACCGGTCAGCTGGCCCAGCGCGCTGGCAAACAGCACTCCGACGCCGCTCCCGGTCACTTCACAACCATAGAACAGGATATCAGCGCCAGCGCTAAGGGAGTTGCGCCACGCCACCAGATCGCCGTCGTATTCGCTCAGCGTTTTCTGGTTCAATGTAGCGTTACCGAGCTTAAGCGCTCCGGGGAGCCCGTGAGAAATCACATGGATCGACGCGTAGCGCGCATGGCCCTCAGCGAGGTACCGGGTAATTTGTTGTACGCCGTCGCCGTCGCGATCAAGAATCAGCACATCAGGCACAAGAGTCGAATCAGAACTCAACAGTTCGCTGATAAGCGACTGATAATTGTCAACGCCTGCATCGACAACAAGCAATGCATTCGACCGGGTGTCAGATTGACTGCCGGACGGCTTCGCCAGTGCTGGAAGCGCAGTTGAAAAATTTGTCGCTGACGTCGGCGCAAATAAAATCGGAGCTGTCACTGCGGCGAATGACATCGAGCTGATAAAAAAACAGGTGAATGCCGTCAAAGACTGAACTGCACCCGCGGTCCACGTCTTATCGTTAGTTCTTCTCATTAATACATTCCTGGTCGACGGCGATCAACCGGGAATTGGGTACGACTGTGGACGACGTATTTGTTCACTATGTGAGCGAATTAAACTTGTGCAATCCCGCGGTCGTAGGCCAATAGCCCTTAGATCGGTAATTTTGCGCCGCTACCTTTCGATAGTTTTGCCGGTTTAGTTGTAATTCACTCTCTTAGCGTCAGTAAGACTATTACCTTTGACCAACGGCACGATGTGACGCTGCTCACAATCGATTTGGATTGGGCAAATATACATAGATACCCCTAAGGGTATTCACTTAGTCATTTGACAGAACGTCATGACAGCGATCACAAATTACCGGCTAGAGGAACCGCTGAAAACCGGCGTTGCGCAGAACGCGCCAGGAAGCCGGTTGCGCTAGTCAGGCGGATCAATTTCACGCCCGGATTTTCTGATCAACAGTCGACTCCTGGGAAAGTCGATGATGAAGTCCCGCTGCGTGAACAGCGTGGCCCCAACCATTGCGGCAGGCCTTCGGGATAGCCCGAACCGCTCGAATACAGGGAGGTCCGCGACCGAGAAATCTTCATTTTTCCAAATCACGCCGTGCGTCGCTACTTCGCTGATCAGCAACGTGGCCTGTACAGGCGTGCTATCCAGAGCGCCGTGCAAATCATCACCTGCATCGGTATTTATTCTCACACCAACTCGCCGCGCAGCGACCGAATTGACCAGATTGACCTCGCTACCCAGGTCAAAGAGCGCCAGAATCCGCTGCCCCTTGATCCAGATGCCAATGGAATAAACGAACGCACCTGTATCCCCTATCGGCCGCTCTGACATTGGCACGTTGGCCCAGTCAGAAAACCCGCGATCGGCCAGCGTGTCCTGCTCATACAGCAAGAGCGTCTTTTCGCGGGAACTGAATCCAACGGAGTACGCCTTGAGCACATCCAGCCCCAGGATGCCGTCGATTCCCGGTAGCGACCGTGAGGTATCCTGCAGCACGGCCACCGCCAGCGACTGCTTTTGCTCGGAGCCATACGCCAGCGTGTCAAGGCGTGCCAGATCCAGTTCACCAGACGAAACGGCGCCATGGACGAAGACGCGCTTACCTTCAATCATCGGAAGATCCAGATCGTTCACAACGTGCTGTGATACTGCCGAAATGCTCGCCGCACTATCCAGAGCAAATACGAGCGGTCCGCGCCCGTTAATACTGACTTCAATGGTGATCTGCCCGTCAGGCCGCTGCGAGTAGGGAACACGGGTAATCGCATCGCCCTCGTCGAGGATGCTGACACAGCCTCCCGTCGGAAGGATTCCGATCAGGACCAGGAAAACTGACACCGCAGCACTGCTTGGTTTCATGACGTGTCAGTGTAACGTACCCGCAGGATTGCCGGGTTGCTGTGGCTAAGCGGAAATGGCCTACACCGGATACCGTCACGCTCGCTCGGGCTCAATGGAATTTTCCGCCCCTGCTCATTCCGGATTCGCCGGTTCGACCTTTCGAGTGGACGGGTTGCGGCGCTGCCACCACAGCGCGCATAATGTCGCGTCAGCGCGGTTTCCCCGGGCGTAATTACTCGATAATCGACCTCTTATTTATGCTCAAACTACTTGAAAATGCTGAACTTTATTCCCCACTAACCTGTGGCCGGAAATCCATTCTGATTGCCGACAGCCGTATCGCCTGGATCGGAGATGCGCATCTCGAGCTGCCGGTCGAACTGAAGGCTGCCAGAGTGGACTGTGGGGGCAAACGCGTCATACCGGGCTTCATCGACAGCCACGCCCATGTTACCGGCGGTGGTGGAGAAAGCGGTTTTGCCAGCCGGGTTCCGCCGGTCGAACTGAGTCGATTCACCCAGTCCGGCGTGACGACCGTAGTCGGACTGCTTGGAACCGACGACACTACCCGCGACACCAATGCGCTGCTCAGCCAGACCCGGGCACTGCGCGACATGGGGCTAAACGCGTTTTGCTACACGGGTGGCTACCACGTACCCCCCGTTACACTGACTGGCAGCGTACGTAGCGACATTGTTCACTGCGACCCCATCATCGGAGTTGGCGAACTGGCCCTGTCCGATCATCGCTCCAGCCAGCCTACGCTCGAGGAAATTCTGCGCATTGCCAGCGACACCCATGTCGCCGGCATGATTACCGGCAAAGCCGGCATCGTTCATTTTCATCTTGGTGATGGTGACCGGGGCATGGCCCTCATCCGAGAAGCACTGGATGCCACCGAGCTGCCAGCACGCGTGTTCAACCCAACCCACATCAACCGGCGCAAAGCGCTGTTTGAAGAGGCCTGTGACCTTGCGCGACGCGGCTGCTACGTCGACATCACCGCGTTTCCCGTGGAGGACGGTGAGGATGCCTGGTCGGCCCACGATGCTCTGACGCGCTACCTGCAGTCCGGTGCGCCCGAGGGCAACGTTACGATCAGCTCGGACGGTGGAGGCTGCCTGCCCGTGTTCGACGACAACGGACACATTGTTCACATGGACATCGGCTCTCCGGACAGCCTGATGACAACGCTTTGTGAACTGCTCTCGGGCGGCATGGATCTGGAGTCTGCCCTTCCGGCATTTACCAGCAACCCTGCGACCCTGCTGCGACTTCACAACAAAGGTCGAATCGATGTCGGATGTGACGCCGACCTCATTGTGCTGGACTCGGACCATCAGCCGGAGTCCGTCATGATTAACGGCCAGTGGCACCGCTACGACCACGAGCGCCTGATCAAGGGTAACTTCGAAGCAGCCGGCTAGTCTGTTCGAAACCACCCCCGGCGAACACTGGCTCTAACTTAACGATTGTCTAAAACCATAACAATAAATACTAAGGAATCTCGACCATGGCACCCTCACCCGATCAGAAGCAAACCGAGCGTGGTTACATCATCCCGATTGGCGGGGCTGAAGAAAAACTTCAAAACCCGGAAATTCTCGACCGGTTTGTCGACTTGTGCGGAGGGAAGCCGGGTCGAATTGCAATCATTCCAACAGCATCACAGCTGGAAGACACCGGTCGCAATTATGAAAAGCTGTTTCGCCGACTGGGCGTCAACCACGCCATGGTCCTGCCGCTGTTCGAGCGCGAAGATTGCAAGAATGAGGAATACCTTCAATACATTGACAATGCGGACGGCGTCTTTATGACCGGCGGTAACCAGCTTCGCCTGTCTACGACGCTCGGTGGAACACCGATTGCACAGGCAATCCGCAGGCGCAACGCGGCGGGAATGCACGTTGCCGGCACTTCGGCAGGTGCTGCCTTTATGCCGGAACACATGATCGCCGGAGGTCGCGAAGGCGCCACCCCCAGCCCGAGCAAAGTCACGCTCGCCCCAGGCCTGGGTCTCACCAATAATTTCATCATCGATCAGCACTTTCGGCAGCGCGATCGCCTGGGACGACTCCTGACAGCGCTTGCCTACAATCCGTTTGCCATCGGCATCGGCCTTGACGAAGACACGGCGGCGTTCATCCGGCCGGGAGACGACCTGGAAGTCGTCGGATCGGGCGGCATCACAGTTATCGATCCAACCAATTTGAGTCATTCTTCCATGGACAGCGCCAGACGCGATGATCCGGTTAGCCTGATAGATGTAAAATTGCATATACTGGTGTCTGGTGGCCGATTCGATATCGACACTCGAACTGCCACTGCAGAATAAACCGCATTGACCGCCGTGCGAGGCCCGGTACGCCCCGCGCCAGCAGGCAATAAAAACACCCAATGCGTTCCCGCGCCCTCACCGGCCGGTGACGCCATCAGGCTTATCGTACGGTTTATCAAGTCCGCCATACTCAGTGGCTAACCAAGGGGATCAGCAATGCGCATTGTTTCAACCAACGTCTACGTGGGCCCAAATCTGTACGCCCACTTTCCGGTCATTCGCCACGTGCTCGATCTTGGCGAGCTCGAGAAATGGCCTACCGGTAAACTGGGCGCTGCCTTCGTCGATCCCCTGCTTGAAGCTCTACCCGGCCTGCATGACCACGGTTGCTCCTACCGAACGCCGGGCGGGTTTGTTCGACGTCTTCGCGAAGACGAAGGCACCTGGCTCGGTCACGTGATGGAACACATCGCTATTGAACTGCAAAACGTGGCCGGCATTGAAGTCACCTTTGGCCGCACAAGATCTATCGATGGTGAACCCGGCCTTTACAACATGGTGTTTGAATACACTGACGAGCGCGTTGGTCGTGAAGCGTCCCGCCTGGCGCTGAGCCTGATACACCACCTGCTCCCCGATGATCTGCGCCCGTCTGATGCGCGTGATAAAAGCTGGGACTTTGAATCAGAACGCGACGACTTCATTCGCTATGCCCAAAGACGCGCACTCGGCCCCAGCACCGCCTCGCTGGTCGCTGCGGCAGAAGCGCGCGACATACCCTGGATGAGGCTTAACGACTACAGCCTGATTCAGTTTGGTCATGGCCGTTACCAAAAACGTATTCAGGCCACCTGCACCGGAAACACCAGCAACATCGCCGTAGAACTTGCCTCCGACAAAGAGGAAACCAATGAAATTCTTCGGGACCTGGGGCTTCCGGTGCCTCGACAATATCTGGTTCGATCCGAGAGCCAGGCCCGTCGTGCTGCCGAGCGCATTGGTTTTCCGGTAGTGGTCAAGCCGCTTGACGCTAACCATGGCCGCGGCGTTGCCATCAACCTCACTACGCGCGACGAAGTGAGTGAAGGCTTCAAGAAAGCCCGCGAGCACAGTCGTTCAGTATTGGTGGAAGCGTTTATCGAAGGGCTGGACCATCGCCTTCTGGTGGTAAACGGCGAACTGGTGGCGGCAGCCAAGCGCATGCCCGGCCACGTGCGCGGTGACGGAGAACACACCGTTGAACAACTGGTAGAGATTATCAATCAGGATCCACGACGCGGCGTTGGCCACGAGAAAGTATTGACGCGGTTGGAGTTTGATCACCAGGCGGAGCGTCTTTTGGCACGCGTCGGATATACCAGAAACTCGGTACCTGCCAAAGATGAAATTGTTTTTCTGCGCTCTACGGCCAACCTTTCAACGGGCGGCACCGCAATCGACGTGACGGATTCAGTACACCCTGACATCCGCGAAATGGCCATTCGCACAATTCGTGCGATCGGGCTCGACGTCGGCGGCGTTGATTTTCTGACGACCGATATTTCACGCAGCTACCACGAAACCGGCGGTGCGATATGCGAAGTGAATGCCGGCCCCGGGTTTCGCATGCACGTTGCCCCGAGCGAGGGTACACCTCGGGATGTCGCCGGCCCTGTCGTTGAAGGCCTGTTTCCGCCCGGCTCTCCAAGCCGAATCCCAATTGCCGCTATAACCGGTACCAACGGCAAAACGACAACCTCCCGAATGCTGGCACATATCCTCAAGCTCAGCGGACTCACGGTAGGCCTGACGTCCACAGACGGTGTTTATATAGATGGCAAGCTGTCAGTCCCAGGCGACATGACGGGCCCCATTTCCTCGCGCATGGTTCTGCGAGATCCTGCCGTTGATGCTGCGGTTCTTGAATGCGCTCGCGGCGGCATGCTGCGAGGCGGGCTGGGTTTCTTAGAGAGCAATGTATCCGCCTGCCTGAACGTGTCGGCCGATCACCTGGGCATGAAGGGAATCGATACACTCGAGCAACTGGCTGAACTCAAGCGCGTCCCGATCGAAGTCGCCAAAGACGCTGCGATACTCAACGCCGACGATCCGCACTGCCTGAAAATGGCCGACTACACGGACGCCGCAAAGCTGTGTTACGTGACCATGAATGCCAACCACCCACTGGTAAAGCAACACATCAAAGCCGGCGGCCAGGCCTTTGTACTGGAGCAAGGCATGAACGGACACATGATCACTATCTATGACGGTGACACGCATATTCCAATGCTGTGGACTCACCTCATTCCGGCTACGGTTGAAGGCAAAGCGATGCACAATGTTCAGAATGCCATGGTAGCTGCGGCACTGGCCTACAATATGGACATTAATCTCGACAACATTCAGCAGGGATTGCGCACTTTCGATACGTCCTTCTTCCAGGCACCCGGCCGCATGAACATCTACGATGAGCATGCCTTCAAAGTAATTCTGGATTACGCCCATAATCCAGCGGCCGTTAACGCTATTTGTGATCTCGTGTCACGCTTCGACGTCGAGGGACGCAAGCTTGTGGTACTCGCCGCACCCGGTGACCGTCGGGACGAAGACATCAATGAGATTGCGCGCCTGGCCGCACCGCATTTTGACCACTTTATCTGTCGTCGCGACGACGGCCTCAGGGGACGTGATGCGGATGAAGTGCCGCTCATGCTGAAACGTACGCTGCTGGAAAATGGCATTAGCGAGTCGCAAATCCAGATGATTCCGGATGAAGTCGAAGCCACGCAGGGTGCCCTTGATATGGCCCAGCCTGGCGATCTGCTTCTGGTCCTTGGCGACAACATCCAGCGCACCTGGAAACAGATCATCTACTTCGACAGCGGTCGATCCGACGAGGCGCAGACGGCCAGCGGCCCGGCAACCGTTGCACTACCGGACGAACTGGGATTTGATCTGGATGACAATATTGAAGTGATCAAGGACGAACGCGGGGTTAGATTGGCCAGAGAGGCTGGCGACTAGGCAGCATCGGGTATCCTGATCATGCACACCGACTACGGTATACAAACGGCAATCGCACAATGAAGAAACTTGATTCACGGCGGCTGACCGGCATCAATGTCATTTGGAAACACCACGGAGCCGTGGTGGACGTACGCCTTACCGAGTCTGAAGATGTGGATGCGGTCGTAGCGAGCTGGAATCGACATGCCAGAGCTATTCTTGACGCTATCGGCTGGAAAGATCAGACGTCCACAGCGCACCCAATGCGATCTGGCGTTGCGCTTGCCATTTCAGCGCCTGCAGACGCGCTTTACGCCGCTGTAGAAGTTGCCGACTGGATTTACGTTAACGTCAAACGCGACACGGCGAGCATCGACGAAGACCTCGAGCCCGATGAAAACATCGACAGCGCCGTAGTCGAACCTGATGACCTGCCGGCAGCGTTGGATCGTCTTGGCAACCTCATCTCCGAGGAGCGCAACCCTGCCCTTGCAAACCTGCTGGTAAGGGCAGCAACGCAGGGTGTTACAGTGCTCTGCGATGACGACGATGTATCCATTGGTCTGGGGCGTTATTCAACGACCTGGCCAATAGACCAGCTTCCTGAATCGATTGACGCAAGTGCCGCAAACGACATTCCGATTGGACTGGTCACAGGAACCAATGGAAAAACCACCACGGTGCGCCTTACTCAACGCATGTTGCGCGCCGCTGGTCTGTCGGTGGGTCTGAGCTCAACCGACTGGATTGGTGTCGATGACACCATCATTGATCGTGGCGATTACTCCGGACCTGGTGGCGCCCGCGCCGTTCTTCGACAGAGCATCGACGTAGCCGTACTTGAAACGGCACGGGGCGGACTACTACGGCGAGGACTGGGAATGCCTCGCGCCGACGCCGCACTAATCACCAATATTGCTGAAGATCACCTGGGTGACTTTGGTTCTGAGAACCTTGAGGAACTGCTGAATCTGAAATGGATCGTGACGCAGGCGCTGGATGACAATTCCGTCGCCATTCTCAATGCAGACGATGCGCTACTGGCGGCTAATTCGACGTCACTGGACGTTCCGATCTGCTGGTTCAGTCTCGATAAGAACAACCCTCTTATCCTTGAAAACATCGCATCGAAACGGCCGGCAGTCACCGTAATTGATGGACACTTCAGTCGCTTCGACGGAACGACCTGGCACACCCTGTGCGCGGTAAACGACGCACCCATTACTGTGAGGGGCAGCGCCAGACACAACATCGCCAATGCGCTTGGCGCCATGGCGCTGGCTCACAGTCTGGGAGCGGACGACGACGCTATTCGCAGCGGTCTCTTGACAATGAAGCCTAACGACAACCCCGGCCGCTGCAACTTCTTCACCGTGGATGGTGTCGATGTGCTGCTGGATTTCGCCCACAACCCCAGCGCGATGCAGGCCATTTTTGACATTGCCCGTGACCACCCCGCCAAACACCGGTTGCTGTGCTTCGGTCAGGCCGGTGACCGCACCGACCGGTCTATTCGCGAACTCGGAGAACTCGCGTGGGCGATTGGGCTGGACCACGTATTTATTTCAGAACTCGCCGACTATCGGCGCGGCCGTGAACCGAATGAAGTCTTCGAGTTACTCAGTGACGGCTTGATCTCAGCCGGCGCCACCCGGGAAAACATTTCACATTACGATACCGAGCGGGAGTCGTTGAATTATGCGCTGGAGATGGCCAATTCAGGCGACCTGATTATCATGCTCGCACTGGCCGAATCTTCCGCCATTCTGAAGTGGCTCGAACACGCGGACACGGATATCTAGCCAAC
>CAWUKD010000060.1:0-19831 GCA_963922815.1 uncultured Gammaproteobacteria bacterium | reverse complement strand
AAAACGGGAGCTGCAAATCGAGCCAAAAAGGACAAAATGGCGAAGCATCCAGTGCCGGCGCTTATTTCTGCCAAACTTGCCGAAATAGTGATTATTGGTCCAGTTGGACCAATTATGCTACTTTAAATGCTGAGTTTGGTCCATTTGGACCAAATTTTTGCCGAAATCATTGCGCCGCAGCACTATTTTGGAAATATTATGTCAACTACATCCCTGCGTTATATGCGTGAAAAGGGCCAGATTGAACTGGCTCTTCAGATGATCGCCTACGAAGCCCGAACCCACACCATCAGAGGCTGTACCGGGTTATCAGACGACCGCATTCGTCGTCTTTACACCACCTATTTCAAAGATGGCCACGGTACTCCGGTCAGACGCCAGCGGGGTAAATCCCCGACCAGCACATCGATCTTTACCAAGAACCTCGAAACACAGCGTCAGAGTGCCACGCTCGCTGCCCTTCTGGTGCAGTTTGGATTGTTGCCACGCTACAGCGTACATGCACCGTTGATGGCGACCCGCGGAGTTGCTTACGGCACGCGGTTTTGTCGGGCGTACTCGATGTATGTCGCCATCAGTCAGGAACCGGCTTTCTGCTTTGAGCGGGCCTGGGCCCTGTGCGATGCGCTTCAAAGCGGCGACGAACTCGTAGTGCATTCCTGCGGGCAGTGCAGCGGTTTGTTTGTTCATGACGCGCTGTCGCTCAAGCGGCACGTCTGTCCGTGCTGCCAGATCAAGCGACTGTCGTAAGCGGTTTACCAGTACCTCGGGCGGCGGTGACAATGACGGGTTAAGCGCCGTGATGCGGATCGCGTCTGAGTCGCTGTCAAACACACTCGTGACGGCCAATTTCGAAGACTGCGGCCCTGTCTTTAAGTCCCGGGCATCAGCGACAAAAGGGGCGAGCATTATTCGACTTTCGCGTCAAGGGGCCTTCAGGGCGCACGTCGCCGCGTTCCGGCGCTTCGATTTATTCTGCTAATTCTTTTGCGGGCAGCGACTTAGGAGAACCGGACACATCTAAGGTGCTGTTCGGTGTGGCGTTTTGGGATAGCATTATCGATCGTTTGGGCGACTGGCCGGTGGTGTGTGATGCACTTCGCCGCCGGTCATGGTCCAGTCACTGGTCGAGGTACGCTTGCCCCCATTACCTGATCCGCATGCCATATTTGCGATGGTGCTCACGCTGGTAGCGCTCCTGCTGTTTTCGCGTGACCGTATCCCGCTTGAGACGTCGTGCCTGATTATTCTCTCGGCGCTGGTGCTCGTGTTTTTCATCGTGCCTTACGAAAGCGAAGACGGCAGTTTCATCGACGTCAGCGATCTGTATCAGTATTTTGGCAATCAGGCCGTGATAGCGATTGCTGCACTTATGATTGTGGGCAAGTCGCTGGAGGAAACCGGGGCGCTGCGATCCATTGTGCTGCTCATGTCCTCGGGCTGGAAGCGACGGCCGAAAAGCACCATGTTAATCACGCTGGTCGTCTCGGCGTTTGCCAGCGCGTTTTTGAACAACACGCCTATCGTCGTCATGCTGCTTCCGGTTCTGGTTGCTGCGGCCCTGCGAACGCACCAGTCGCCAACCGGGATGCTGATGCCGATGGGATTGGCTACCATCATCGGCGGAATGGCGACCACCATTGGTACGTCGACTAACCTGATGGCGGTGGATATCGCCGCTGACCTGGGGCTGACGATTAACGGTCTGTTTCACTTCACGCTGCCCGTTCTGATCGCCGGATCGGTGGGCATTTTGTTCTTGTGGTTGGTCGCGCCCAAACTCTTGCCCGAACGTACGCCACCGATGAATGACACGTCGCCACGGGTGTTCAACGCGATGTTCCGCGTGACCGAAGGCAGTCTGCCGGTAGGGAAAACCCTCTCGGAAGTGCTGGCCATTACCGATAACCGCATGTCGGTGACGCGCATTCAGCGCGGCAAGGGCCTGTTTGGGGAGGCATTGTTTATCACCAAGCTGCCGTCCGTGAACATTCAGCCCGGTGACCTTTTATATGTCAACGACCGGCCCGAGGCGCTGAAGGAATTTGAGGCAGCGCTTGGACTGACGCTCTACACCGACAACGGCGCGGATGAAAACTCGCCGGTGGATGATGCCCACCCTCTGACCGCCGAGGGCCAGGCGCTGGCTGAGGTGGTGGTGACCCGCGGCTCGTTGCTGCACCACCGTACGCTCAACTCCGTCAAGTTTGTGCTGCGATACAACCTGGTGCCGCTCGCTATCCACCGGGCCAAAACGCACGAAGTGGACACCGATGGCGATATTGCAGACGTACGGCTGCGCTCAGGCGATGTGATTCTGGTTCAGGGTACTGAAGAGGCGATTCGCGACCTGCGGCAGGGCGGCGCCATGCTGGTGCTGTCCGGTACGGTGAGCCTGCCCGACTCGAAGCTGGCCAAGCGGGCTCTCGCGATTTCCGCCGTGGTAATCGGCACAGCGGCGTTCGGCCTGCTGCCGATCGTGGTCAGCGCGCTCATCGGGGTGACGCTGCTGGTGGTGACCCGAACCATGACGTGGAGCAGCCTGCTATCGGCCATGAGTGCACCGGTGATTATGATTATCGTGACCAGTCTGGCGCTGTCGCTGGCGCTTCTGAAAACCGGTGGCGCTGAATATATTGCGCAGGTTTTTGTGGCAACGACACAATCTTTACCTACACCTTTTATACTAAGCGGCTTGATGCTGGTGATGGCGATTCTGACCAACCTGGTGTCAAACGCTGCGGCGGCCGGTATTGGTACCCCCATCGCACTGAGCGTTGCTCAGCAGCTGGGCGCGCCGGCAGAGCCGTTTTTTCTGGCCGTATTGTTTGGTGCCAATATGAGTTTTGCGACGCCCATGGGCTATCAGACCAACTTGCTGGTCATGAGCGCGGGAGGCTACAAGTTTAGCGACTTTTTACGTGTTGGCATTCCGCTGACGCTGGTAATGTGGATCGCATTTTCAATTTTATTGCCGTTAATGTACGGCGTTACATAGCGCAAACGACACTGGGTTTGCTGATTGGGAGAACGATGTGAATAATATTCTGGGGCTATTTGTGGTTCTGGCACTGCTCGGTGGTTGCAGCAGTGCGTCCATGAACAACGCCGGCGAGACAATGACCAAAGCGGCCGAGTCCATGGTTGCTCAGACCGAGAGCGAAAAGGCCAATGCGTTTTTTGAGCGAGTGTTCAATGACGGCGTCATGCGCAGTCCAACGTACCAAAGCTACCTGGGTATCAAAGACAATCAGGACAAATGGAACGACCTTTCCGATGCCAACAGGATTATTGAGCTTGAATTTACCAAGGCGGAGCTCAAGGAACTGCGCGACACCATTGACTACGACAAGCTCGATGATCAAGCCAAAATCAGCTATCGCCTGTTTGAAGAACAGTCGGAGCGACAGATCCGTCGGCACAAGTACCGGTTCCACAACTATCCTGTGAACCAGATGCGCGGTGCGCAGTCGAGTATTCCGTCGTTTTTGATCAACATTCACCGCATTAGTGAAGTGATCGACGCCGAGGGTTACATCTCCCGGCTGAACGGGGTCGATGAGCAGATCGATCAGGTCATCGAAAACCTTTCGATCCGCGAAGAAAAAGGCATTATGGCGCCGAAATTCGCCTACCCGTATGCCATCAACGATATCGACAACGTGCTGTCCGGAAAGCCGTTTCAGCAGATGAGTGCTGATGACAGCGCACTACTGGCCGACATCACCAAGAAAGTGAACAAGCTTGATATTGATCAGGCTGCGAAGGACGACCTTATCAACCGCGCATCAAAAGCGATGCTGATCAGCGTTGAACCATCGTTCAGAAAGCTGCAGACCTTCCTGCGTGGTATGGAAAGCCGTGCATCTACCGATGATGGCGCATGGAAGCTGCCGGACGGCGACACCTTTTACGCCATGGCGCTGCGAGATACCACCACGACCGATATGACCCCCGACCAGGTTCATGATCTGGGTCTGGCCGAAGTCGCTCGTATTCACAATGAGATGCGCGAGATCATGGCCAAAGTGGAATTCAAAGGGGACCTGCAGGATTTCTTCGAGTTCACACGCACCGATGCACAGTTTTTCTACCCTGAAACGGCGGAAGGCAAGCAGCGTTATCTGGATGAGGCGACCGACATGATTAACATCATGAAAGGCCAGCTCGATTCCATTTTTATCACCAAGCCCAAAGCCGATCTGGTTGTGAAGGCCGTTGAGCCGTTCCGTGAAAAGTCGGCCGGCAAGGCGTTCTATCAGCAGCCGGCACCCGACGGCTCGCGCCCCGGCACGTACTATGCAAACCTGTACAAGATGTCGAGCATGCCTATCTATCAGATGGAAGCGCTTGCCTACCACGAAGGTATTCCGGGGCATCACATGCAAATTGCGATCGCCCAGGAGCTGGAAGGTATTCCCAAGTTTCGCAAATACGGCCGTTACACCGCGTACACCGAAGGCTGGGGTTTGTACTCAGAGTTTATTCCGAAGGAAATGGGTTTCTACCAGGATCCGTACTCCGATTTTGGCCGACTTGCCATGGAGCTTTGGCGCGCGTGCCGACTCGTCGTTGATACCGGGCTGCACCACAAGCGCTGGACTCGTGAAGAGGCGATTGACTACCTCAGCAAAAATACGCCCAATCCAACCGCTGATGTGGTCAAAGCCATTGAGCGTTACATTGTAATGCCGTCACAGGCGACGGCCTACAAAGTGGGCATGATCAAGATTCAGCAGCTTCGTGACATGGCCAAGAAGGAACTTGGCGACAAGTTTGATATTCGCGAGTTTCACGACGTCGTGTTACGACAGGGACCTCTGCCGCTGTCAGTGCTGGAGGAATTTGTTCAGGATTATGTCGAGAGCAACCGGTAATACCGTCGTGCTGCGGCAGTGACGCTGTAGCTTGACGCTTTCGAGTAATTCACGTAAAACAAATGCATGAGTAACACGTCATGCAAAGTCGTATTCAATGTTCACGCTTGGTGGTGGCAAGACACCCGGGTGGGCGCGTTGTAGACGGCTGATATAGCAACAACATAAACCCACCTTTGTACCCATAAAGGTGGGTTTTTTTGTGACCAGAGGAAACGCAGTTTCAGCTTCCATGCAGTCGCGTTAACACAGTAACCGGAACACAGAGTAACCATGCATCCATTGTTTGATATACCGGCCGATCTCGATACGCCCGTGTCGGCCTTCCTAAAACTGGCGCCGTTCCGCCCCCGGTTTCTGCTGGAAAGCGTAGAGCACGGAACCCAGCTTGGTCGCTATTCGTTCATCGGCTTCGGTGAGGGCCTCGAGGCTCGACTGACGCCTGAAGGCCTGATGGTCAACGGCACACTCAAGGCGCGACCGGAATCGAAAGAAGCGTTGCTGGATGAACTTCGGGCACTGCTGGAACTGTCGCCGCAGCTGCAGCCGGATGTGGATGACCTGCCGTTTCACGGTGGTTTGGTCGGTGTTTTGGGCTACGACATTGTGCGTTATTTCGAACGACTGCCGGACGACACAGAGAAGCAGACGGATTTACCGGAGGCGGCGTTTGTCGCGCCTTCGTCCATGCTGGTGTTTGATCACCTGACCCGCCGGGCGGCCTTGCTACACGCCGGAAGCGAGGCGATTCGACAGGCGCTGAGAAATAACGTGGTTGCAGCCCTGCGGGGCCCTGTGACACAGCTGCAGGACCAGCCGGGCGAAGTCTCGCCGGCTGAAGCCAGTATGTCGCAGGAAGAGTTCGAGGATAAAGTGCGTTGGGCTCAGGAGCAGATTGCCGCGGGCGAAGTGTTTCAGCTGGTGCTGTCGGTGTGTTTTTCGGGCGAGACTACCATTGATCCGTTTTCTGCCTACCGTGCGCTGCGCCTCCTGAATCCGTCGCCGTACATGTATTTTTTCGATCTTGGCGACGCTCAGGTGGTGGGCTCCTCACCCGAGGCCCTTGTGCGTTTGCAGAACGGCGTTGCTTCGCTGCGCCCGATTGCCGGAACACGGCCGCGGGACGATGACGCAGAAAAAGATCTGGCGCTGGAAATGTCGCTCAGAGAGGACCCGAAAGAAAACGCCGAGCATGTCATGCTGGTGGACCTGGCGCGCAACGACCTTGGGCGTGTGGCGGTTCCCGGAACGATCAAGGTTGAGCCCTACCGCTCCATCGAACGATACAGTCACGTTATGCACCTGGTCAGCGGCGTGCAGGGCAACGTCGAAGAAGAATTTGACGCGTTCGACCTGTTCGCCGCAGCGTTTCCTGCCGGTACGCTTGTCGGAGCGCCCAAAGTTCGCGCCATGGAGCTGATTGAGGAGGCCGAGCCGGTGCGCCGGGATTTTTATGCCGGAACCGTCGGGTATTTTGATCACGAAGGTAATCTTGATCAGGCTATTGCGATACGGACCATGATATTTCATCAGGGCCGCTACCGGTTTCAGGCCGGTGCGGGCGTGGTCGCCGACAGCGTTCCTCGCCTGGAGTATGAGGAAGTGCTGCACAAGTCGAACATTCTGCGCCAGGCGCTGATTCTGGCAAGGGACGAGCTATGAGCGCGCATATTCTGATGATCGACAATTATGACTCGTTTACTTTCAACCTGGTTCAGGGATTCAGGGGGCTTGGCGCGACGGTGGCCGTCCATCGCAACGATCAGATCGCGCTGCAAGACGCGATCGATCTGGACAAAACCCATCTGGTGATTTCTCCGGGACCGGGTAATCCGGATGCGGCCGGAATATCCGTTGACCTGATTAAAGCGCTGGCCGGCGTGGTCCCGATACTGGGCGTTTGTTTGGGGCATCAGTCCATCGTGGCCGCCTTTGGCGGTACGATCGCTCGCGCACCCCGCCAGATGCACGGCAAGACGTCGGCAATTACGCATGACGGGCAAGGTGTTTACGCCGATATCTCTTCGCCTTTTGTCGTGGGGCGTTATCATTCGCTCACTGCAACGGATGAGACGCTTCCCGAAGAGCTGAGCGTCACGTCCAGGACGGATAGCAATGAAATCATGGGTGTCCGACACGCAGAGCTTGCGATTGAAGGCGTTCAGTTTCATCCGGAAAGCGTGTTGACGCCGGAAGGCATGCAGCTGATGAAAAATTTTATTCGACAGAGCAACTGATATGGCAGATCTGGAAATTAAACATGTCCGCGCGGCGCTTGAGAAAGTGCTGTCCGGCGAACATCTGGGTGAAGACGAAGCAGGCGATGTCATGCACGCGCTTACGGCGGACATTCCGCCGGCGCTGGCGGCGTCGTTTCTGACGGCGCTACGCTGCAAAGGCGAGCACGCGGACGAGATTCGCGGATTTGCCAAAGTCATGCGTGAGCTTGCGATTCGTCCTGATCTGCCGTCGAACATCGCTGCCGTGGATATCGTCGGAACCGGCGGCGATGGCTCAGGCAGCGTGAACATTTCAACGGGCAGCGCGCTTCTGGCCGCCGCCGCAGGACTCACGGTGGTCAAGCACGGGAACCGATCGGTATCGAGCAAGAGCGGCAGTGCCGATGTGCTGGAGAAGCTCGGCGTTGAGCTGCCCGCGACCAAAGATGAGGTCGTGGCCACTCTGGCTACGTATGGTTTCACCTTCCTGTTCGCACCGTATTTTCATCCGGCAATGAAAAACGTCGCTCCGGTGCGCGGGGCGATGGGTATACGCACGGTATTCAATATTCTCGGTCCGCTCACGAACCCGATGCGTCCGCCGTTTGGTGTTATCGGGGCCTACAGCGAAGCCATGGCAAAACTGATGGCCGAAGCGCTGTCGGGTATGGATATAGAACGGGTTTTTGTGATTCACGGCGAACCGGGCTGGGACGAGGCCACGCCGGTGGGCCCGTTTGTGCTGTTTGACGTGACGCCGGGGTCGGTGGTTCGCGAAGTTCGTGATCCGGTGGACTATCGAATTCGACGGTGCGCAGTGGAAGACCTGGCCGGCGGTGACGCCGACTACAACGCACAGGCGCTGTCAAAGGTTTTACGTGGGCAGGACGGTGGACCTCATCTGGATGCGCTGGTACTGGGAGCGGCGCTGGCATTGGAAGTTACCGGTACGACCAAGTCGTTCCGCGCGTCAATGTCGCACGCCCGGGAAGCCATCAATGCCGGACGCGGCGCGTCGCTACTGGATCGTCTGGCCGGTGCGTCGGAGCACGGCGCGAGTTAATGAGCGACTTTCTTGACACCATGGCAGCCGGCTCACGAGCGCGTAGCGCCCGGGCTCAAGCGGTGTGTTCTTTGGAAGAGGCGCAGGCGCGCTGTCTGGATCTGGCGCCGGTAACCCCGATTCGATACGCCGCATCCGGCATGAGCGTTATCGCCGAAATCAAAGTGCGCTCACCCGCTGAAGGTCGGCTGTCTGAAGGCGCGAGCATCGAATCGGTGACAGAGCGCGCTTCGGCCTATGTCGCCGGGGGCGCCAGCATTCTTTCGGTGCTTACAGAACCCGATCGTTTCGACGGCAGCCTGGAGTATCTGGCCGCCGTAAAGGCGCACGTGGGTCAATGCGCGGCAGTAATGCGCAAAGATTTTCTGACCGACGTCTATCAGCTCTACGAAGCCAGAATTCACGGCGCCGACGGAGTTTTGCTGATTGCCCGCATGCTCGATGATGCGGGATTGGTGGCCATGCTGAATACGGCTCGCGAGCTGGGTTTGTTCGTACTGCTCGAAGGCTTTGATCAGGCAGACCTTGAGCGAATGGCGCCGTATGCCAGCGAGCACGTGTTACTCGGACTGAACTGCCGGGATCTGACCACGCTAAACATTGATCCGTCGCGGTTTGGTGTCTATGCCGGTCAGTTTCCTCCTCATTCAATCAAGGTTGCGGAAAGCGGTATTCACAGCGTCAGCGACGCGGTAGAGCTGCACGCGATGGGCTACGACATGGCGCTGATCGGCACGATGCTGATGAAAACCACGGAGCCGGCGGCGGTTATTGCCGACATCGTGTCGGCCACCGGTGCGCTTGCTGAATGACCACCTGGATAAAACTGTGTGGGCTGTCGACCGACGCTGATGTTGCGGCGGCAGTTGCCTGTGATGTGCAGGCCATTGGTTTTGTGTTTGCGGAGTCCGTTCGTTGTGTACAACCCGCGCAAGCGTCCGCGCTGACGAAAGGCGTTCCGGATACAATCGCCACAGTCGCCGTCATGCTGCGCCCCGAACAGTCGGACGTCGATGCGGTACTGTCGCAATTCACACCTGATTTCATTCAGGCGGACTGGCAGGTGTTTGCTGGTCTGACGCTACCTGGCTCCGTGCGCGCGCTCCCGGTCTATCGGCAGGGTGATGGTGTTTCGCCTGAGGATACGCCGCCGCGTTTTGTGTACGAAGGTGCCCTGAGCGGCCAGGGTGAAACCGTCCGCTGGCCTGACGTTCGCCCGTTTGCTGATCAGCGTGAACTGATTCTCGCCGGCGGACTGAATCCCGGCAACGTGGCCGACGCCATGCAAACCCTTGCTCCGTTTGGGGTCGATGTCAGCAGCGGCATTGAGCGCGAACGCGGCGCGAAAGATCATCGCCGCATGAAAGAGTTTGTGGCGCGGGTTAGAGCTTTCGATCACAAGACTTCATGATCGGGGGAAGTCTTGCTATCTTGACTCCGCGTGACTTCCACGCACAGCACTGACACAGGGTCGGATATGAGTGTTTTTTTAAACAACCGAAACCTGTGGATACTGTTTCTCGGGTCACTGATATCCGTGGCAGGCTCATCTCAGGTCGTGACTCTGGGCGGCATCATCGGAGAGCGACTGGCCGATAACAAGACCCTGGCTACTCTGCCAATCACGGCTCATATTCTGGGCATTGCGGTGTTTACCATACCCTCGGCCATGGTTATGCGCCGCATTGGGCGCGCGAAAGGTCTGGCCGCATCGGCCGTCATTGGTGCTGCCAGCCTTCTGATTCTGATCTACGCGATACACATTCAGAGCTTCTGGTGGCTGGTCGGCGCAACGTCAGTGCTGGGTATGAGTATGGCATTTGCACGTCAGCTCAGATTTGTTGCTGCCGAATCGGTTGAGCCAGGATTTGCCGGGCGCGCCATCAGTTTTGTCCTCGCCGGGTCCATTGGTGGTGCAGTACTGGGTCCGACTCTGGCCAGTAGCGGTGTCGACTGGATAGAAGGTATCGACCACGCCGGAGGCCTGGGCTTTCAGGCTCTGCTGTTTCTTGTTTTGGCGGCAGGATTTTTAGGGTTACAAAAAACCCGGGTTGCCGAACTGGCCGATGCGGACACGTCAACTGCCGAGCCTCGGCCGTTCATGACGCTGCTGCGTCAGCCGGTGTTCGCGGTGGCCGTTTGGTGCGGCGTGGTGAGCTACCTGGTGATGAGTCTGATCATGACCGCGACGCCTTTGAGCATGCACATCATCGACGGTTTCAGTCTGGAAGAGACGGCGGCCGTGGTTCGAACCCATGTGCTGGGCATGTACGTGCCTGCTCTTTTTGCCGGCTGGTTTATTGACCGGAGCGGAGCCGGGAAGGTGGCTCAGGCCGGGGCGTGGGCCTTTGTTGTATGCATTGTCATCGGACTTGCCGGACACGAGTACATGCACTACTGGTGGTCGATGCTGCTGCTGGGAGTGGGCTGGAATTTTCTGTACACCAGCGGCACAACCATGCTCACGCGCACTTATCTGCCGTCTGAGCGATATACCGCACAAGCCTTCAATGACTTCACGATTTTCAGCGTGTCTGCTCTGGCATCGCTGATGGCGGGCGTGCTGATCAACATGTTTGGCTGGACGGTTACGGTCTCGGCCACCGTGCCGGCTGTCGTGCTGGTCATTGTTGCGCTGTTCGTAGTGCGCCGAGGCGCAGAGCTCAGGCCGCTCGGTGTGGTGCCGGATCGTTAAACGGGTGTTGGTTTAGCGCAGCGCGACACGGTAGACGACGCCATCGCGTTCGATCGCACCGGTCATCGCGCGAACGTTCACCGCGATTGGTGTGGTTCTCAGTATTCGCTGATGCGTTTTTTGAGTCGGTTAATGAGGCTGGCAGCCAGCGCCGGATTGTCCTCATTCGCGCGCTCGGCAATGGAGAGGGCATCGCGAAGATCGATTTCCTTACTGGTGTAAGAACTCAGTAACATCGCTTCGGCCGTTTCCAGAAGCGCCAGCGTATGCCCGTTCTCGGCCGCACGATGCAACCATCGATCAGCTTCCGCTCTCACATTGGCGTTGTATTCATCCATGCTGATCTCGCCGTCGTTGCCGGGATGCTGTGGCCAGGCTTCGGCGGCGGCTTTGTGCACAGTGCCAAACAGCTGGCTGTACATGTACTGCGCGCTGGGGTCACCGGATTCTGCGTTTTGTTTAAGGATTCTCGATGGCTCGGAAGGCCAGGAATAGGTTCCGAGGTAGTGGGTGAAGTCACCCGACATCATGCGACGCATTTTCTCCAGACGATTGCGGTGTGGCAAGTCGATGCATACCGTGGTGAGTCTCTCGTAGCGCTGTTCCTGAACAGCTTCAAGGCACAGCTTTTCGCTGGCGCTGCTGGACGGGGCAAACAGCAACAGCGATGACAGCAAGAGAATAATCGTCGCGCAAGATTTCATAAACGTAAACCACATCGAGTAAAACAGGACGAGTATATCGTCTGACCGTACGTCTTGCCTTGAACGAGTCCACAATTTGGATAGTCGGTTCGAGGTAGACAGGTATACCGTCGGAGATAATGCGTAAGGGTCAGACTTTACAATAAGCGCGGGCGAGCGTAACCGTTCAGCGCGACAGGTCGACTCGAATGCGGCGCAATGAGCTAATGCAGACTGAATAATCAGCGCTGGGATCTGCCTGATTTATGCGGCTTTTTCCACCGCTTCGAATCATTCTACGGCGGTCTGAATTCATGGACGATGCCTTCAGCCGTCACCGTGAGCTGTCAGAGGTTCCGCAACTATTCAATGTTAAACAGGATCTCACCGGTCTGTGGAATGACGGCACTCTGACCCGGTCCTTCAAAGACGACAGGCAGAGACTCAATGCGCATGCCTTTATTGGCAAGCAGCGCAAAATGCAGGTGCGGGCCGCTGCTGAATCCGGTGTTACCCGAGTCGGCTATGTACTGTCCGCGGCGCACGCGTTGACCTGGCTTAACGCGAATGGCGTTCCACGACAGGTGGGCGTAAACCGCGATGGTACCGTCATCATGAACAATTCTGACTACGTTGGCTTTGGGCAGGTCGCGCTCGCGATCGGTACCGCCGGCATAGTTATCGTAGGCCGTTGCGTAAACAGTTCCATCACGCACCGAGTAGACCGGAGTGCCTTCGGGCATGGCAAAGTCGATGGCGTAGCGGCTGGTTTGATCGTTGTGTGTGACGCTGGACGGGTAAGCCTGCGTTACTTCGTACTGGGTGCCCCTGGCAAAGGGCATGGCGTAAACGTAATTGTCAGGCGTCTTGGTGGGATCGCCGGCAATGTAGCGATATTCCATTTCGTAGCTGTACGGTTCGGTGATATCGACCGGGAAATAGTCGTGCAGCGTTATTGAGCTGTTCGGGGCCAGAACGATGGTGAAATCTTTGGTCAGTTCCGGATCGAGGTTGCTGACTTTGTCAAAATCGATAAACACTTCCATCGGGCAGTGCCATTCATTGGTGGCAGTGAGTCGGGTTCCGCCATCGATTTTGGTCTGGCTCAGGATGACCTGGGGCTCGTAGTTGCGGGTGGCCAAACGTTCCGTTTCAACCTCGCGCGAGTCCTCCGGCGGCCGATCGGTAAACTGCCAGTTGCCGTCCTGATCTTTGTAGCGATACAGCGTCTGAGCGGCGGCGATAACCACCAGCGTAGACGCGAGCATCAGAACGACCAGTTTTGTAAGCTTTAATGGACGATTCATTGCGTCAAGTTTACCTCGGCTGTCCGGTGCAACTGCCAAGCTCGTCACATCTTCGGGTACCCAAGGCTGCCGAGTGCGTAAACATTTGTAATGTATACAATATTACGCTCTCGATCGCCAAAGAAACAGGGCCCCGGCTGCGGCACTAACTGCGCTGACCCAGCCGTAAGCGTAGCCCGTGCCGGCCAGTACGGCGGCACCGATCAGCAATCCCGCCCCGGCAATCGCCGACGTTCGGCGTCGATCGGACGCGCGCTGCTCGGCCCTGAAGGCTTCAAGAACAGGCGCAGATACCGCGACATTGAGCGAGCCGTCGGACATCTGCTGGATCAGGCCCGCCAGCAGCTGGGGCGCGTCGTTCAGTGAGGTCGCCAGCTCCGGCAGCGCGTCCTGGAACCGACTCATCAGCTCTTTGCCACTGGCTTTCTCAGCCATCCAGTCTTCCAGAAACGGCTTTGCGGTAGCCCATAGATCGAGCTCGGGGTATAGCTGGCGTCCCAGTCCTTCAATATTGAGCAGCGTTTTTTGCAGGAGAACCAGCTGCGGCTGTACTTCCATATTGAATCGTCGCGCGGTGCTGAACAGGCGCACCAGGAACTGCCCAAACGAAATGTCTTTTAGCGGCTTGTCGAAGATCGGCTCGCACACGGTGCGTATGGCGGATTCGAATTCATCAACGCGTGTACCCGCCGGGACCCATCCGGAATCGACGTGAAGCTGGGCAACCTTGCGGTAGTCGCGGTTGAAAAATGCGAGAAGATTGGCGGCCAGATAGCGTTGATCGCCCGGGTCCAGTGTGCCCACAATGCCGAAATCGATGGACACGTAGCACGGATCTTCCGGGTCTTTGATATTGACGAAGATATTGCCCGGGTGCATGTCGGCGTGGAAAAAGTTGTGCTTGAACACCTGGGTAAAGAAAATCTCGACGCCGCGGGCGGCGAGTACCTGCATGTTGACGCCCGCTGCGTTGAGCGATTCGATGTCGCTGACCGGTACGCCGTACATGCGCTCCATTACCATGACGTTGGGATGGCAGTAGTCCCAGTAGATTTCAGGCAGTTCCAGAATATGGGAATGTTCCCAGTTGCGCTTGAGCTGAGCGCCGTTGGCGGCTTCACGCATGAAGTCCAGTTCGTCTCGAATGGTGCGGCTGTAGTCATCAACCACATCCTTCGGACGCAGCCTGCGAAGATCGGGCCAGTACCGGTGAGCCAGGTCCGCCAGTACCTGAAGCACTTCCAGGTCCTTTTCAATCATCGGCTCGATGCCCGGCCGCAGAATTTTTACCACCACTTCAGTGCCGTCTTTGAGCTGGGCGGCGTGCACCTGTGCGATGGATGCTGACGCGAGCGGTTCGCGATCAAACCGTTTGAAGATGTCGTCCACGGATTGGTCAAACGCGGTTTCCACCGTTTCGCGCGCCAGTTCGTTCGAGAACGGCGGCACCTTGTCCTGCAGTTTCGCCAGTTCCGACGCGATATCCGGCGGCAGCAGGTCGGGGCGAGTGGACAGCGCCTGGCCAAACTTGACGAATATCGGACCCAGGTCCTGTAGAGCAAGACGGATTCTCTGGCCCAAATGCGGGCGCATCGGTTTTGAGCGGCTCCCTAGCAGTCGACTCAGCGGGTTCTGCGGGCGCAGGGCCTTTACGATGTCATGAAGGCCATGGCGCTTCATGATATGAAAAATCAGTAACAGCCGGAAAAAATGCCGGAGTCTGGGCATGCTAAATCCTTAGTTGGGGTCGGTGGGCAGTCGATTGATGCGCGCTTCGGCACGCTCCACATCGGCCCGCAGCCGATCTATGTCTTCGAGAAACTCATCCATTTCATCCTGCGCCGGAACATCGCGACTACCGTCTGTGAGGTGGGCGCTGACGCCGCGGGTGAAAGAGTCAAAGGTTTGCATGCCAAACTTGAACGCGTCGCGAACCACGGAACCTACCCGGTAGGCCGCTTCGTCGCCGATCAGACGGGACAGCTCTTCTTCGAAGTCGGGAGACAGCGCGGCGAACAGCTTCTGGAAATCCTGCGCGACGCCGATATCACCCGAAAACTTGACGCTGCCGCCCCGGATGCCGTCCTGGGCATCGCTACGTGCAAACGACAGCATGGCCAGCGGAGAGCCTGTGATAATCACATCGGCTTCTTCGTCAAACTCTGACGACAGATTGAGGCCTTCCTCCGTGCAGTGTACGTAAAGATTCAGGCCGATCCCGGTGAATTCGAGGGCAAGCGATTTGCCATACAGCGGTACCAGGCCGGCGCGCGCGGCTGATGAGGCCTTGAGCTGCCGGGCGAGCAATGATTCGATCGCACCGAGCATGCCCGTGAGCGGATTTACGCCGGCTTTCGGGCCGTTTTCATCACTCATGTTTTGTATCCCCGATGCAGAGCAACAATGCCGCCGCTCAGGTTGTGATAGCGCGTCTGTTCGAAGCCGGCGTCGTCGAGCATGCTCAGCAGCGTTGACTGGTCAGGGTGCATGCGTATCGATTCCGCCAGATAGCGGTAGCTGTCGGCGTCGTTCACCAGAGCCTCTCCGAGCTTTGGCAGGATGTTGAATGAATACCAGTCGTACAGTTTGTCGACACCCGGAACGACCATCTTCGAGAATTCCAGCACCAGAAGCTGCCCGCCCGGCTTGAGCACACGGTACATTTCCCTTAGGGCGACATCTTTGCTGGTGACGTTACGCAGGCCAAAGGCGATGGTGACCACATCAAACTGATCATCCTCGAACGGCAGTTGCTCGGCATTGGCGAGCACGCAGGAGACGTTGCCTACGATACCTTCGTCGATGAGGCGGCGGCGCCCCTGCTCGAGCATCGCTTCGTTAATGTCAGAGAGTACAACCCGCCCTTTATCGCCCACCATGGCCGCCATTTTGATCGCCAGGTCTCCGGTACCACCGGCCACGTCCAGCGCGTGCTGGCCAGGCCGAAGTCGGGCCATATCCAGCGTGTACCGCTTCCAGATGCGATGCAGGCCCACCGACATAACGTCGTTCATCAGGTCGTACTTGTTGGCGACCGAATCAAACACGCCGCGTACGTGCTGAGCTTTTTCTTCAAGAGGGACGTCCGTGAAGCCGAAGTGGGTGGTATCGTCCGCCTTCGGCTTTTTTGACGCCGGGTCGGCAACCTGCGCCGGGCCGGATTCGGAATGGTTTTCTTTTTGGGTCATGTCGAAGCCTCCGATGAGCGCGATCGTCCGGCGCTGGCCAGTTCTTCCAGATAGCTGGTCCAGTGCTGTTCCCGGTTCGAACCGAGATCGTAGAGTACGTCCCACGAGTATATGCCGCTGTTGTGGCCGTCGCTGAACACCAATCGGATGGCGTAACTGCCAACCGGCTCGATGCGCGTAACAGTGACGTCCTGCTTGCCGTACTGCAAAACCTCTTGCCCTTTGCCATGTCCACGCACTTCGGCAGAAGGCGAAAAGACGCGAAGGTATTCAAAAGGCAGCACGAAGTGTTCCTCTCCGAAGGCCACCTCGAGCACTCTTGACGATTTACGTACTTTGATTTCTGTGGGGTGGTGCTGCATATCTCTGCCTAAAGAATATATCGACTGAGGTCCTCATCCTGGACCAGTTCGCCCAGGTGATCGTTGACATAGGCGGCGTCGATGTTGACCTGCTGGCCGCTCTGGTCGGACGCACTGAACGAAATGGTGTCGAGCAGACGTTCCATCACGGTGTGCAGCCGGCGAGCCCCAATATTCTCAGTGTTTTCATTCACTTCAAAGGCGACACGGGCGATTCGGTCAATGCCGTCCTGCGAAAAGGTAAGGCCAAGACCCTCCGTTGCCATCAGTGCGCTGTACTGCTCGGTCAATGATGCATCGGGCTCTGTGAGGATTCGGGCAAAGTCGTCAGCCGACAGTGCTCCGAGTTCCACGCGAATCGGAAAGCGGCCCTGTAACTCGGGGATCAGGTCAGAAGGTTTGACCAGATGAAAGGCACCTGACGCGATAAACAGAATGTGATCTGTGCGGATCATGCCAAACTTGGTGCTCACCGTGCTGCCTTCTACCAGCGGTAACAAATCACGCTGGACGCCTTCGCGCGACACATCGGCTCCCTGTGCATCGGAGCGCCGGGCCACCTTGTCGATTTCGTCAATAAAGACGATACCGTGTTGTTCCACGTTTTCGATAGCGCGCAGCTTCAGGTCTTCTTCGTTAATCATCTTGGCCGCTTCTTCATCGAGCAGAAGCTTGTGCGCATCCCTGATCTTGAGTTTGCGCGACCGTTTCCGGCTTCCCGACATGTTCTCGAACATGCCCTGAAGCTGCTGCGTCATTTCTTCCATACCCGGAGGGGCCATGATTTCCACGCCCATGGCCGACGTGTCGGTCTCGATTTCTATTTCCTTGTCGTCGAGCCTGCCTTCGCGAAGCATCTTGCGCATTTTTTGCCGGGTATCGTTGCTGTCGGTATTTGCGTTATCTTCGTCCCAGCTTTTTGGTTTGGGAAGAAGCGCGTCGAGTACCCGATCTTCGGCGGCGTCTTCCGCGCGGTGGCGGACTTTGTCCATCTCCTGTTCACGGGTCAGCTTGACGGCAACGTCTACCAGGTCGCGAATAATTGAATCGACTTCACGTCCTACATAGCCGACTTCGGTGAACTTGGTGGCCTCCACTTTGATAAACGGCGCGTTGGCAAGGTTGGCCAGGCGCCGGGCGATCTCGGTCTTGCCCACACCCGTCGGACCGATCATCAAAATATTCTTCGGGGTTATTTCATTGCGAAGCGGTTCTTCGACCTGAACCCGGCGCCACCGGTTTCGAAGCGCGATAGCGACGGCGCGTTTGGCGTCAGACTGGCCAATAATGTGCTTGTCGAGCTCTTGCACAATTTCTCGAGGGGTCATTTGGGACATGTTTGGATTACTCGGTGTCTAGTTCTTCAATCACAATATTGTGGTTGGTGTAAATGCAGATATCGGCGGCGATGGAAAGCCCTTTGGTGACGACCTCGCGAGCACTCAAATCCGTGTTCTCCATGAGCGCCCGAGCCGCGGCCTTGGCGTAAGCGCCCCCGGAACCAATGGCGAGCAGGTCGTATTCCGGCTCAATCACATCGCCGTTTCCGGAAATCAGCAGGCTTGTCTTGGCGTCGGCAACGCACAAAAGGGCTTCCAGGCGGCGCAGCATGCGGTCGGTGCGCCAGTCCTTGGCCAGCTCAATCGCCGCTCTGGTCAGATTTCCATACTGCTCAAGCTTGCCTTCGAACCGTTCGAACAGGGTGAAGGCATCGGCGGTCCCTCCGGCAAAGCCTGCCAGGACCTTGCCGTTGTACAAGTGTCTGACTTTTCGTACGTTGCCTTTCATGACGGTGTCGCCAAGCGTGGCCTGCCCGTCGCCGCCGACGACAACTTTGCCGTTGCGACGGACCGAAAGAATGGTGGTTCCTCGGAACTGCTCCATGAATGCTCCTGAATCTGGCGGCAGATTGACGCCGCGCGGGTTCGCTATTGTACCTGTTCAACCGGTAAAGCGGGTTGTTTTAGCCCGGAATCCGGTGGGTTCCGGCGGGTCAGGCGCTACGTGCGCATCACTCGTCAGACCGCCTTTTTCGGGCTGCGTTTCCTTTGGGCGCGTGGGTGCGCTTTATCATAGGTGCGGGCGAGATGCTGAAAATCAAGGTGCGTATAGACCTGGGTGGTGGAAATGTCGGCATGACCGAGCAGCTCCTGAACCGCTCTGAGATCGCCGCCTGATTCCAGGAGGTGGGTGGCGAATGAATGACGAAACAGGTGAGGGTAAACGTTCAGGTCGACGCCCTGACGCTGAGCCCAGTATTTTACCCGCGCCTGCACCGATCGGCGGCTGAGCCGCGTACCATTCTGGCCGACAAAAACGGCCTGTTCGTCCGGGGCGGCGATCAGGGCGCGGGTTTTTAACCAGACGTCCAATGCCTCAATCGCGCGCGCTCCTATGGGCAGCTGGCGTTCTTTAGAACCTTTGCCGAGAACGATCAGGCTGCGCTCTTCCCGATCGATATGGCCAAGATCTAGCGAGACCAGCTCCGCCAGTCGCAAGCCCGATGAGTACAAAAGCTCCATAATGGTTCGGTCACGGATCGCCAGCGGCTCATCCGCGCCGAGTTCCAGCAGGGCCGTCATGGTGTCCACGTCCAGGGTGGTGGGCAGTTTGCGGCGCTTCTTCGGCGCCTGTACATCCGCTGTCGGGTTGGCGGTAATAAGGTTCTGAGTCAACAGGAATTTGTAGAGCGCACGAACCGCTGAAAGCTGGCGCTGTATGCTCGCCGGCGCTTTCCCTTTGCGGTTGAGCCGCGCGGCAAACTGCCGTACGTCGACATTGGTGACCTGAGTCAGATCGTCAATGGCCTGCAATTCGCAGTAATCAATAAATTCGCGCAGATCGCGCCGGTAGGCGGACAGCGTATGCGCGCTCAGGCGCCGTTCATATCGCAGGTGATCGAAAAACGCATCGACCCATTCCTGCGTTTGCGGTTGCATGGCGACGGCGTGTTAGAGCAGCTGGTCCCGGAATCGCTGGAGTGAGGCCGTTACCGACTGCGATAGCCGTACCAGAAAATCCGTGCTCATGGCGGGATGGAAATGATGGGCGTTGCGATTGCCAATGGCCAGCATGCCAAGGTTGGTGTTGTGCTTCAAAGGCAGCAGCGCAGCCGAGCCGACTTCCGTGTTGTCGGGCCCAAACAGAAACTCTCTTTGCGCATCGCGAATCTGGCCACAGCGTGGCTTGCCGCCTTCGAGGAAAGTGCTGAATGCCTTCAGTACCGGGTCGTCATGGCCGATGCGGCGCATGAAGTTGTTGGACACAATATCCGGGCTGGAGTCGGGGTTCATGAACAGCACCAGCGCAGCGCGTTCGGAGCCAAAGTCTTCCCGCAGCGACGCTTCAATGACCTGAAGTGCCTGGTGCACCGTATCGGCACGCATGAGATTCAGGGTCAGGTTGTGGGTTTTGTCCGACAGCTCCTGATTGGTGCG
>CAWUKD010000059.1:0-20000 GCA_963922815.1 uncultured Gammaproteobacteria bacterium | reverse complement strand
GGTCGGTTTGTATAAAGTCGAACCCAACCAGTCGGCCGTACTGAGCCTGTTCGGGCGGTATGTCGGTACCGTGAAGGAATCGGGTCTGCGCTGGAACAATCCCTTTTACACCAAGAAGAAGGTCAGTCTGCGGGTGCGTAACTTTGAGAGCGGTAAGCTCAAGGTCAATGAACTCGAAGGATCGCCGATCGAAATCGCTGCCATTGTCGTTTGGGAAGTCGTCGATTCCGCCGAAGCGGTCTTCAACGTTGATGATTTTGAAAGCTTTGTTCAAATCCAGTCTGAGTCAGCGGTGCGTTCAATGGCAACCAGCTATCCCTACGATCATCACGAAGATGAGCAGATTTCTCTGCGTGGTCATCCTCAGGTGATATCGGGTGCGTTGCTGGAGCAGATTCAGGATCGAGTGATTGAAGCGGGCGTTCGTATCATCGAAGCCCGCATCAGTCACCTGGCTTATGCGCCCGAAATTGCTCAGGCGATGCTGCAAAGGCAACAGGCGGGGGCTATTATTGCCGCGCGTACGCGTATTGTAGAGGGCGCGGTAGGCATGGTAGAGATGGCGCTCGGTTCGCTGAAAGAAAAAGGGGTGATCGACCTGGATGAGGAGCGGCGTGCAACCATGGTTAGTAATTTGCTGGTGGTCCTGTGCTCCGACAAAGCGACGCAGCCAATCGTCAATACGGGATCATTGTACTAGCCGTTCGCTGCCTTAATCAGCCCTGGAAATATTGTGCCCACTAAAAAGTCCTACCCGCTCAGGATTAACGAAGAAATATTGACGGCGCTAAAGAAGTGGTCGGATGATGAGCTGCGTTCAGTAAATGCCCAGATCGAGTACGTACTGCGCGATGCGCTCAGGCGTGCAGGGCGTTTGTGTTCGGATTCCGACCAGTCTTCGGAGGGCGATTCGTCGAGCCTGTAGCGCTGGATCCAATAGCCGGTCGGGGCAGCGTGCAGGCCGATGTGTTGAGCGCTGTGCCATCTTCCGTAGCTGACGGAGTCCAATTTACGCCACGCTCGTCCCCCAATTAATTTACACTTGCGGTTCTCGTCAACCCAGGTCCGGGTGCATCCGTGCAGGAATTCTTGAATGATTGAAACACTGACCTCCATCCATCCGCTGGTACTTCCGGCCGCCGGCCTGTTCGCGCTGGTTTTTGCGGCCCTGATCGTCAACTTTATTACCAAACGAATTCTCGTACGCACGGTGCACGTGATCGCCGAGCGTTCCGACGTAACGTGGGACGATGCGCTGGTTGACCACAATGTGTTTGGACGCCTGGCTCAGGTACTGCCGGCGCTGATTGTGTTTCTTGGGGTTCCGTTTATCCCTGATCTGCCCGACGCCGTCGCACAGCTGATTCGCAATGTGGCGATGGGCTACATGGTGCTGATGCTGACCATGTCGCTATCGGCAATGCTCAGTGCCGCCAACACGATTTATTCGGCGTTACCGATTGCCAAAGAGCGACCGCTGAAAGGCTTTGTCCAGCTGGCGCAAATAGTGGTGTGGGTGTTCGGCGGCGTACTGATTATTGCTGCGGTTCTTGAACGCTCGCCGCTGCTGCTGCTCAGTGGCTTTGGTGCGATGACGGCGATTCTGCTGCTCGTTTTCAAAGACACGATTTTGTCGTTGGTGGCCAGCGTTCAGTTGACCGCGCAGGACATGGTTCGCGTGGGCGACTGGATTGAAATGCCTCAGTTTGGCGCCGACGGAGATGTGGTTGACGTTCAGCTTCACACGGTGAAGGTGCAGAACTGGGACAAGACCATAACGACCATTCCCACGCATCGACTGATTGCCGAGTCGTTCAAGAACTGGCGCGGCATGTCGGAGGTGGGCGCGCGTCGTATCAAACGGGCGCTGTACATCGATGTCACCTCAATCCGGTTTCAGGAAGACAGCGAGGTTGAGCACTTCAACCGGTTCGCTCTTCTGCAGTCGTATATTAAAGACAAGAAAGAAAACCTGGCCGACTACAACCGGAGACTGGAATCCGAGTTAAATACAGAAGTGAACAAGCGGCGTCTGACCAATATAGGTACGTTTCGCGCCTACGCGTTCAACTACCTGAAACACCGATCGGATATTCAGCAGGGGATGACGCTGATTGTCAGGCAGCTGGCACCGGGACCTGATGGACTGCCGCTGGAGATCTATTGCTTCACCAACACGACGGTATGGGCGGACTATGAGCGTATTCAATCCGACATCTTCGATCATCTGATGGCCATCGTTCCGGAGTTTGGTCTGCGCCTGTTCCAAAAGCCGGCAGGATCTGACCTTGCCAATCTGCGCGGTGAGAGCTGACTGGAACGAGTGAACCAACGTGCGTCGCCCGGGGATCGGGCCGGATAGCCGCAGCTACCGTTTTATAGTCGGCAGGTTCCGTGAATCGCTCCTAGGTGCCTTCCCAGGCTTGTATTCAGCGCACTAAAAACTGTCTAAGTAGTGTTTGTGGCCGTTGCAGCGTCATTTTCCAGCCTGTGGTGAATGCGCCATACCCTGATGCGGGAGGTCTTGAGTTCTGGTAGATTGATGCTCTGCAACACCAGAGCGTCCACCCAAGGAATTCCTTAGTTTTCACGCATCAAGGTGAACTGCGTACGGTAATTTCTACGACGCAACGCAACGTAGTTCCGGCGTTTTTCTGATCTTGTTTTGCGAGTCTTTACATAAAGTTAAGGCGGTGATAACAATATTCCTGGCGCAGGCTTGACAACGTTGTCAGTAATGCCTATAAAGAAACGACAATTAGAAATGCATTTCCTTAAGGGGGAGACACAATGAACAACAAGTTTTTCCGAGTAGCTCTCGGTATTTTCGCAACTGCAATGTTTGCAACCACGGCTTCGGCCAGCCTGCTCGTTAACGGTGGATTCGAAGACACGCCTTTCGGCGGTGCTGAAGAAGCCGGTGCTGGTGTTGGTTGGACAACTTACGGCGCTCCTTTCCGCGTTCAGCAAGCTGGCGGTGGATGTGACCCAATCACCTGTGCTGGTGCTTATGAAGGTACCGTTTCACTGAAGATTTTCGGTGACGCTGGTGCTTACCAGGATTTCGCTGCTACTGAAGGCGAATCTTTCGAAGGTGGCGTTTGGGCGGTTAATCCTCAGAACGCTGACCAGCTGAACGGCGGCCAGATTGGCGCAGCTGCAATCATCTTTCTGGATGCCGGCGGCAACGTAATCTCTGATGTTGTCAGCAACCTGCTGGATGCTTCAAGCAACATTGATGAGTGGATGGAACTGACGGTTGCTGGTGTAGCACCTGTCGGTACCGTTACTGCTCGCTTCCAGGTCTTCACCACCGGTGGTGGTGGTGGTGCAGGTCGATATGACGCTGCTTACTTCGACCGCGCAGCTCCAATCCCTGTTCCTGCGGCTGTTTGGCTGCTTGGTTCAGCTATGCTTGGCATGATGGGAATGCGTCGTAAAAACGCAGCCTAAGTCACAGACATAGTGCTAGACAAAGAGGGCCAGACCGCTACCGCGGTCTGGCCTTTTTTAATGCCAGGACCAGCAGGTTGAGCGCTTACGGGCAGGGCGACTCGCAAGGCTAAGGCCAGGCGCGCTCAGCGTCATTCGGCTAGTGCCGCGCTACGTGCTGTCGGACAGTATCGTTTAGATGTGTTTATCCATAGGTATTCGTTGGGCGGCGGGTGCCGGGGTAGTACAATACCGCCACCTTGATTTAAGAAGATAGAATAATGCACCCGAAGCTTTTCGTTACCTCGTTCCGCAGCCTCTGGCAGGACAATTGCCTGTATTCACGTGCTTTGGTAGTTCTGTCTCTGTGTTTTATTGCCGGCTGCGATTCAACCGGATCGCTGAATTCTTCGGCGTCCCGGGAATCAGGTGCGGTATCAACGCCCGGTCCGATTGCGGAGCAGGCGGTTCCCGTTTTTGAAGACATTGCCGAAACAGCAGGCCTGGTATTCATGCATGATTCGGGCGCAACCGGTCAGTACTACATGCCGGAAATCATGGGGGCCGGAATCGCGCTACTGGACTATGACGTGGATGGCGATCTGGATGTCTATGTCCTGCAGGGAAAACCTCTTGACCCTGACGTGACGGAAGACACGGTTAATCCGGGTGCGACGCCGGGCCATCGTTTGTATCGCAATGAGTTGGTGCCGTCCGGTGATCTGACGTTTTCCGATGTCACCGAAGCCTCAGGCCTGGGAGACCGCGGCTACGGTATGGGAGTTGTGGTCGGCGATATTGATAACGACGGTGATCCCGACGTCTATCTCACGCATTTTGGACCCAACGTGCTCTATCTCAACGAGGGCGATGGCACGTTCAGTCGCAAGGCCAACTCTGGAACCGAAGACGATGGCTTTGGCAGCAGCGCAGCGTTTTTTGACTACGACACCGACGGGCTGCTCGACCTGTTCGTCGCCAACTACAACACCTTTGCACTGAGTAATCATCAGGCCTGTCGAAACTACACCGGACCGCAGGACTACTGCGATCCGCTCGCCTATCAGCCGGGAATCGACAAGCTGTATCGCAATCTCGGAGGCGGACAATTCGAAGACGTGACCGCCGAGGCAGGCATTAACGAACACCTCGGGACCGGACTTGGCGTAATTGCGGCAGACTTTAATAATGACGACGCGGTTGATATCTACGTCGCCAACGACAAAATGGCAAACGCCTACTGGATCAACGACGGGAACGGGCAGTTTACCAATGACGCCCTGATGTCCGGGACGGCCTACAACAGCGATGGCATCGCCGAAGCGAGCATGGGCGTGGTGGCCGGCGACGTGGATGGTGACGGCGACGATGACCTGTTCATGACCCATCTCAACGGGCAAACCAATACGCTATACCTGAACGACGGTAACGGTCGCTTTCGCGATTCGACCTCTATGATGAACCTGGGCGTCAGCAGCCTGCAGTTCACCGGCTTTGGCACGGTCTGGATTGATTACGATAATGACAGCGACCACGATCTGCTTATAGCCAATGGCGCGGTGCTGGCCCAGGAAAGCAGCGACTACGACCGGATGGCGCATTACGCGCAGCGCAATCAAATGTATCGCAACGACGGAACCGGGCGGTTCGAAGACATGACGGACGTTGCGGGCGAGGCGTTCAATCGATTCCGCATCAGTCGCGGTGCGGCTCTTGGGGACATCGACAACGACGGTGACCTTGATACTGTGGTCAGCAATACCGACGGCTTAGCCGAAGTGTTGATCAACCAGAATCAGACAAAAAACAGCTGGCTGATGGTAAGGCTACGCGGCGTTACCTCCAACCGCGACGGGGCGGGCGCTCGGGTTGCCGTGATCAGAAGCAATGGCGACCAGATCTGGCGACGCGCTCACACCGACGGCAGCTACCTGTCGGCCAGCGACATACGCGTGCATTTCGGGTTGGGTTCAGACGACTCCATTCAGGGAGTCGGCGTGATCTGGCCGACAGGGGTCCGGGAGATCTGGACTAACCTCGACGTTAATGGACAGGTTGAGCTGACCGAAGGTACAGGGCAGCCCTGGGAAAAATGACAGGACCTCTACGATCGGAGATTGTCTCTCGGGCCTTTGCCTGATAGATGAGAACAATCGAGCGTCCCATCCATCGGTATGCGAACTCCAGGAGGGTCACTCGCGGTTCGATGAGCCCGTGGGCAAGACGATGCTGCGATAAACCGCATCCAGCCTCCGGCTGACAACGTCATTAAGCACCGAGTTTTTCAGCTCTGAACGAAAGCTCGCGTCTTTCAGCTGTTCCGCTGCGACAAACTGCCGGATACCTGCGAGCAGCTCGGCTTCGTCATTACTGACGACCGCGTCCTGTACGTTCTCCAGTAGCCGGGGTACATCACCCACAGCGGTAGAAACGATCGGCAGGTCGCACAAAATGGCCTCTTTAATCACCTGAGGTGAACCTTCATAGTTCGACGTCATCAGGAGGCATGCGCTGGTCTTGAACAGCATAGCGACCTGTTTTCTGGTCAACCCTTCCATGGTTACGGTCTCAAACTTCAGATCGCCCATGTCTTCAGCGAGTTGCCTGGTCAGTCGTTCGAACAGCGCATAATTTTTCTCGGGACGGCCTGGCGCGGACGGGAATATGACCTTGCGCTGCCGGTCGCTCTTGATCAACCGGGCCAGCCCATGGAATTCTGCCGTTACGCCGCACGGGAGGTACTCCACGCGATCGTGGCCTGGCGCCAGTTTGTCGCTGATCTGCTGACTGACCCCAATCACGGCGTCGGAGAATCGCACGGCAAGTCTGGAGGCGAATCGGGTTACCCGGTTATCGCCCATGATGTCGGAGCCGTGAAAGGTCGTGACAATCCTGATCTTCATTAACTTGCATAGAGGCAGAGCCAACAATACGGGCAAGAAGGTCAGTCCGTAGTGCACGTGGACAACATCCGGCTTAAACCTCAGCAAAGCCGCATGCAGCTTGAAGGCTGAAAACACATAGCGTCTGAAATAGCCGCCTTCGTTAAACGCCAGAACTTTGAGCTGACTGTCAGGATACTGCTCCGAGAACGAATCAGTTTGCTCCTGAACGAAAATGCCGTAGTACGGCCTTGCATCCGTCGGCAGCATGTTGGTGACAACCAGAATGTTCACGAACCAGAGTCCTCAGACCTGACCGTCACAGCGTGTCTGATGTTGCCTGAAATAGAAATCACGTTAATGCTGATCCGGACCGCGCAAGAGAAGGTGCAATCACTATACCTGACAATGGATCGGCTGTACGCCAGCGCGAGACTCTGCACAGCGAGACCAATCCGACGCTATTTCCCGTCTTCGACATTCTGATTACGCGGCACATGATCGCATTTTTAAGCGTCTGCAAGTACGGAAAACGGAGTAGGGCGCATCGAGTCGGCAAATGACCGGGACTAGGGTGCTGTGCCCGTGGCCAGCAGATCCAGGGCCGATCTGGCCGCAAGATAGTGGCCGTATTCGTTCCAGTGGCCGTCTTCCGGCGAGAAGTCGAACCGCCTCGCATGTTGTTTATAGTCGTCGCCAAAGACTACGTTCAAATCCACGACGTTGAAGCCGGCGTGCGAGGCCTCGCGCTTGAAGCGCTCTTCCCTCGGGTCGAGGATCGGGGATTCATGCTGATAGATGCTCGGTCGGTCGGCGTCAAACAGGAGCACAATATCAGACGGTGCCAGTCCCGTATCAGCTACCAGCCGCTGCAGAAAAAAAGCGGTGGCCTGACGATACCGGTCCGCATGTGCCTCGTCATTCGGCGCGGGTGGACTACTGCGGAAGCGGCTGGCTATCTCTTTGAACATGCGTGGCAACTGCACCTGCAAAACCAGGTTCTGTCCCAGATAGCCCGCCAGCCGCGAGTTTTGACTGAGCCATTGCAGACGCCTTTCCCGGTTGCTTAGACGTCGCGTCGACTTGCGCTGCTCGATGCCGTCGGATGTGAGCGAAAACGCATTCTTCCCGCGATAGCTGTCGGTGAAAGCCTCATCCACATCGCCATTAACCATCAGAATCGCCAGTTTCCTTACGCCATAGCGTTCGGTCGCGACGCGACTGGCAACCAGATAGTCGGCCAGATTGTATCCGCCGTCCGCGAGCACCAGCGCCGGTCGTTCAGTAGTGCCCATGTGGGCAGCCAGCGTATCGTCGGGGTCCAGCATCAGCGCCTGCATGAAGCTGTCGCCAATGACGGCAACATCGTGACCGAGCGGCTGATAGTCGTAGGTGGCGTTAAAGCCCTGTTTGTTGATGACACCACGGCGGGCATTCAGGAAACGCCAGCCCTTGCTGTACGTGTAAGTGCCATTGGGCGTCAGATGAGTGAGCTCACCGCCGTCGGACAGGCGGGTTACATCGTAAACGGGCAGGGCGCGCAAACCCAGCTCAAAGACGATGAGCGTCGCCACGATACCGGCAAGGAATTTAAAAATTAAAGTAAATAAATTCTGTGACATTCTTGGAGACTCCAATGGCTGCGAGTAAACCGATACACGCCAGTAGCGCACCAATTTGTGCGACGGGCGGCAGCCAGCGAATGTTAACGTTTCTCAAACGCTCAGTGATTTCCCGGCTGTTGGGTACAAAAAACGCCACTACGGCGGACAGGGTGAGCCAAAACAGGTGGTCGGCATAGACCAGCACACCGGTGTCGCGGTTCGACAGAAACTGCCCGAACTCCGCGCTACCGACTAATACAGGTTGCTGCCAGTCTGTACCACCAAACATGGCAAGCAGTATGTGATTGGCAGTGGCCATGTCGATGGCCCTAAAATACACCCAGGCGATGACTACGGCCAAAAAGGTCAGCGCCCAGTAAAACAGTCGAACGGGTCGGCCATTCATCCAGCCAGGCGGGTTTTTGGCTCGCCACAGGTGATTCCAGAAATGGTTGACGGACAAATACAGGCCGTGCAATCCACCCCAGATGACGAAGGTCCAGCCAGCTCCGTGCCACAGGCCGCCCAGCAGCATGGTTGCAAACAGGTTTACATAGCGTCGTGCGCGACCCTTGCGATTGCCTCCCAGAGGAATGTACAGATAGTCGCGCAAAAACTGGCTTAGCGTCATGTGCCAGCGACGCCAGAAATCCGTGATGCTGATCGATTTGTATGGAGAGTTGAAGTTTTCGGGGAGGCGAATGCCGAACATCATGGCCAGGCCGATGGCCATGTCGCTGTACCCGGAAAAATCAAAATAGATCTGAAACGTGTAGGTCAGCGTACCCAGCCACGCAGACAGTGGGGACAGCGCGTAGCCGAGTGATGCGTTGTCAAAAACCGGATTGGCATAGAGCGCCAGCGTATCGGCGAAAAAGACTTTCTTGATAAAGCCAAGGCAAAAAACAAACAGCCCTGGCGCTAACCAGGCTGCGGTGAGAGCGCGACTGCGGACGCCTTCAAACTGCGGCATCACCTGTTTGTGGTGAACGATGGGACCAGCAATAAGTTGTGGAAAGAAACAGACGAACAGCAAGTACTCGGTTAGCTGTCCCGGCCGGGCTTTCTCCTGATAGACATCGACCAGATACGCAATTTGCTGGAAGGTGAAAAATGAAATGGCGAGAGGGAGCAGCAGTCCGAGCGCATCAGTGCCACTTCCGCTCAGCCAGTTGTAATTTGCGATGAAAAAATCGCCGTACTTGTAAAAACCCAGCAGGCCAAGATTGGCGCTTACGCCCAGCGCAAGAAGCGCCTTTGAAGGGTGTTTGTGAAGAATCCGCGAGAAGCCGTAGTTGCCAAGCGCAGACCCGAGTAGCAGGACCAGATACGCGGGCTCCCACCACGCATAGAAAAACAGCGAACACAGAACGAGAACCGATATCAGTCCGGTGTTGCCAGAACTGACTGCTCGAACCAGTGCAAAGAGTGCAAGGGTCAGGGGCAGGAAAAATAGCAGGAACTCGCCGCTGTTAAACAGCATCGCTAGCCTTTCTCGCCGTCAGTCGAGGTGAACGCAAAGCCGTAAAGCTGGCCGTGCAGGTCGACAGGTGCTGGATTGGTGGGCGTGTGCTGAGTCATGCAAATGGGTCGCTGAGGTCGCTTCTTATTAATTTGGCAGCGCCGATTGTAACCTCTTCACCGAAGAGATGTCGCCACGTTGAGGGGCCTTTTCCAATGAGCGCACGAAAACGGTCCTGGCCGGTTCGTGAGGTGGACCTCGTCCCGCTGGTACGCCGCAGATTGTGCCGCGTTAACGCAGGAATCCGATCGCACCGGGTTCCCCGTTATGTCGTCTTGATGCAGTACGCAGTGTTGCGGTATCGCCCCTGCGTTGCCGCTCCGGTAGCCTCACATTGGTCGCGCAAGCTATTAATTTTACATAAGAAAAACGTGTGGTTTGAGAAGAATTCAGAGCGTCGGACCTACACCGCACCAGGCGAAAAATGGTATGGTCAGACGTCGGGAAAGGAAAATAACTATGCATACAAAACGCGCACCTCGTCGAATCCACTTATGGCTGCATGCCGCGCTGATCATGATGATCAGTCTCGGAGCTGCGTTCGCACAGGCAGCCCCCACGGGTCTGGACGAGCGGCCGTCAAATCTGACCTGTAACGCGCCGCCTCGACCGGTAATTAATACCAGTGCCGCAACGGAGGTGGCCTGGCCGAACCTGAGTTTTATAACCGTACCTACAGTGGATGATCTCGATCATCGAAACGGCCCGATTGACCTGATGCAAATCCCGGGCGTGGATACCCATTGGTATGTCGCGGAGCACGCCGGCAAGATTCACCGGGTGCTGGATGATGACAGCGCCACATCCTTTACGACCGTTCTTGACATGACGTCGCGTTTCGATGGCATAGACTATTTTCAGCAGTGGGGCATAAACGCGTTTACTTTTCATCCGGATTTTGCCAACAACGGCTGGATGTACGTGGTGTACAACGATAGCGATGCGCCCAATAGCTGGATATCTTACGTATCCCGATTCACCAGTACTGACGGTGGCCTGACGTTTGATCCGGCTTCGGAACAAATAGTGATTTCCTTTGTTCAACCGGGGCGCTTTCATCTGTTCGGTGACATCAGCTTTGGTGCTGACGGAATGCTGTACATTTCATCCGGTTCTTCGGGCAGCACGACCGGGCAGGATACAAACACCCTCGGTGGCAAGCTGCTGCGTATTAATGTGGACAGCCTGCCTTACACCAGTCCCCCCGACAATCCGTATTTTAATGGAGGAGGGTTACCCGAAATATTTGCCATTGGATTACGCAACCCCTGGCGATTCAGCATTGATCAGGTAACCGGGGATATCTGGCTCGGAGACGTAGGGCAAGTCACGTGGGAAGAGATCAACGTTATTGAGAACGGCGGCAACTATGGCTGGGAAGTGCTTGAAGGCCCCGACTGCTTCGCCGCCGGCTGTGATCCGCTCGGATACGATGAGGCGTTTTTCCAGTATACGCACGACGTGGGCGTTGCAGTAACCGGCGGTGTTGTCTATCGAGGCACGCAAATTCCCGAGCTGCAGGGCTTGTATCTGTTTTCAGACTATCAAAGCTCGGCTCCCATATGGGCGCTCAACTACGACGCGATGGGGCAGCCCGTCATGGAAGTGGTGGCGCCGTTTCCGGGTACTACGTCCGGCTTTGCCGAAGGCAACGATGGTGAGGTGCTGATTTATTCTGTATCCCTGCAAAACGTGCCCCAGTTCGCACAGATTCGGCGCCTGGTGCCAGGCTCTGCGCCTCAGGAGTCGGGGCAGGAGTTTCCACAGACGCTGACCGATACCGGGTGCTTTGACGTTGCCAACCCGACGCAACCTGCTGCGGGCCTCATTCCTTACAACATTAATTCCGAGCTGTGGTCGGATGATGCAAGCAAGCGTCGATGGATTGCACTGCCGGATGGCGCCACCATCGACCTTGATACGGACGGTGATTTTCTGTTTCCGATCGGCACAGTACTGGTAAAGGAATTCAGCTTTGACTCGACGCCGATCGAAACGCGCTTGCTGGTGCGCCATGATGACGGTTTGTGGGGTGGTTACAGCTACGAGTGGGAAGATGACTTGTCCAATGCGCTGTTGCTTCCCGCCGGTAAGACCAAAATGATTAACGTGGACACGACCTGGACGTATCCGAGTCGACCCCAGTGCATGCAATGTCATACCGGCGCCGCGAACGTGAGTCTGGGCCCCGAAATTTCCCAACTCAACGGATCGCTGACGTATCCGGCTTCTGGCGTTACAGCCAATCAGCTTCAAACGCTGGAACACATCGGATTGTTTACTAATGGCCTGCCCGATGTGCCCGCAAATTTGCCGGCACTTGCTGCCAAGGATGATGGGGCCAAAGCGCTTGCCACTCGCGCCCGTTCTTATTTGCACAGCAACTGCAGCGGATGCCATCGACCCGGTACGGGCATTCCGGCCATCATGGATCTGCGCTCCCAAATTCCAATCACCTCGACATTGATATGTTCAGGCACTCCGTTCCACGGCGACCTTGGCGTACCGGGTGCACAGCTGTTGTTCCCTGGAGATCCGGATTCTTCGGTTATTCCGCTGCGGATGAAGTCGCTTAACAGTAATCGGATGCCGCCGCTCGGCACCGCCGTGATCGATACGGTAGGGACTCAGTTGATTGAAGACTGGATATCCGAGCCGGATGTCTGCAGCCTGTTCGCCGACACGGATATCGACGGCGTATTGGACAACGAAGACAACTGCACGGATGTATCCAATGCAGACCAGCGCGACAGCGACGGCGATGGGTTTGGTAATGACTGCGATGCCGATCTTAACAATGACTGCGTCATCAATTTTCTGGATATCAGCGCATTTGGCAACGTATTCCTTGGCGAGAGCGAAACGGCCGATTTTAATGGTGACGGGTCGGTCAATTTTCTGGACCTGTCTTATCTTTCATCGGTGTTCCTGGCAGGGCCTGGTCCCAGCGGCGTCACGAGTAGTTGTTCAGCGGCGCTGTCAGCAGGTGCCCGGTAAAAAGATGGAGCAGGAAATGCAGCTCATGACACGTTTTCGGCGTCTCGCGCTGGTTGTCGCTATGACAGGAAGTTTAGCGACGCAGGCCATCGATATTACATTTACCGACGTTGCGCCCGCTGTGGGCCTGGACTACCTTGGTCAGACGTTCGGTCAGTCTTGGGGTGACTACGATAACGACGGCTACGCAGATCTGTATGTAAGCAATCATGGTTTCGCGACCACTGTGTTCAAGAACATGGGTGGATTGAGTTTTGCTGATCAGAGCGCTCAGCTCATGGCCGATTTGACGGGCGACATTCACGGAGGGGCCTGGGCTGATTTTGACAACGACGGTGATCGTGATCTGCTGTTTATCGAAGGCGCCAGCGGGGGGGCCGGTTCTGCTTCCAATCGACTGCTGGTAAACAACGGGGGCGTTTTTGTTGACCAGGCAAGCCTGTGGGGCCTTGAGTACCCTCTGGCCCGCGGTCGCATGGCCAGCTGGTTCGACTGGAATCAGGATGGGTTGCTGGACGTAGGGCTGGCCAACTGGCCGCGATCCGATGGTCAGGCGCCAACCGCTATTTTTACCCGTTCGCCTGCATCGTTTACTTACGACAACGACAATCTCGGTTTTTCAACATCGCTGAGCAACAATTTCATGTCGCTTGTTCAGGTTAACGGCATGCCCGAACCCGCGCTTTTAGTACAAACCGTATTCGGTTTTCCTGAAGGCTATTACGACATGACGAATCTTCCGTTTCTGCCTCTCGAGCAGACGTTGGGTTTGCCGAGCATCAGCGCTATTTGGGACTACATGGCCGAGGACTTTGATGGCAACCTCGACCATGAGCTGTTTTTCGTTCGCCAGTTCGACGCCAATGAGGTCGTTCTGTTCAGCGATACCGAGCTTCGTAGTCGAGTGTATGGCGTAGGCGTCGGTGAACTGAGCTTCACCTTCGCAACGCAGGGTCCTGTTGATATTGAAGTCGGCCCGGTTTTTGGCGTTGCGCTATCCGCGATCAATATTGGGCCGAATGAGATTGCACCCGTCAGCCATACGTTTACGCTCGACCCAACCGATCCCGACGTGGTGGGCGCAGCGATTCACAATGAAGCAAGCTCGCAGCTCTATATTCACTACGACGACGTGGAAGAGCTCTGGAATATTGCTGTTACCAATCGACTGCGACCCAACATACAGATATTTTCTCAAACCACCATTGATAACGTTGTGACCGTGGGTTTCTCGTCGTCGGATGGCGGTCGACCGGCGTTGAAATACAATCAAAGCCCGCAGGGGTACGAGACGTTCCCCACTCAGTCTGGTCTGGAAACCTGGTATCCATGTCGAAGCGGTGCCGCGGCTGATTTCGATAATGACATGGACATTGACGTGTATATGGGCTGCACCAGCGGGGCTGTTAATCGACCCAACGTACTGCTTGAAAACGATGGTACGGGTTCATTTTCAGAAGTTGTTGACGCCGCCGGCGCAGCAGGTACGAATCTTGGACGTACCGACGTGGTCACCGTTGCAGACTATGATAACGACGGCTTCCTGGACATACTGGTGTCGAATGGACTGGGAAACCAGCCGTTTGCCAACGGTCCTACCCAGTTGTTCAAAAATAGCGGTAACGGTAACAGTTGGCTGCATATTGATCTTGTGGGTGTTGTTGCCAATCGCGATGGCATAGGCGCGTGGGTTGAAGTCGACGCTGGCGGCGTTACTCAGGTGAGATTGCAGGATAACGGCAGCAAGCGATTCGGGCAGGACGATCAGCGCATTCACTTTGGCCTTGGGAGCAATACGACCGTGGATTCGATTCGTGTGCGCTGGCCGGGTGGGCAGGAGCAGCTGCTGGGGCCGGTGGCAGCGAATCAGATTCTGACGATTGTTCAGTCAGTGGATACCGATGAAGACGGCGTGTCCGACAGTGAGGACAACTGCCGGGTTTTGAGCAATCCTGCACAGATTGATACTGATGGAGACGGGTTTGGTAATCGCTGTGATCCGGATTTTAATAACGACCTGACCGTGAACTTCCTGGACCTCCAGATTTTCAGTGAGCGATTCCTGTCGAGCGATGCCGAAGCGGATCTTAACGGGGATGGCGCGGTCAATTTTCTCGACTTTGATATATTCACCAATTTCTTCCTGATGCCCCCGGGGCCAGGCGCTCTGTAACTCCTTTGGCAGCTAATAGCGCTCCAGTATCAGCTGATGCCGGTGCCCACTCACTCCAGAATAAAAGCCAGTGAATTGCTCCGACCGTATCCCGCTTCGTCGCGACTGAGGCTGTGTCCGCCCGCCGGTTCGTTACGTTCAATGCCGGGAAGCCCGTCTGTTCAGCCGCGGATTACCTGTGCGCGAAATGTGACGTACAGATGATGCCTCCCCATTCTTACTCTGATACCATCGCGGACTGAGAAATTTCCACTGTGCGAGCCCGTGTCTACGATCTCATGTTGAGAGCACAGGCCAATCCGAACCAGGACCGACTATATGCAAGCTAATTCTGCCTTCACGAAACTGCGCAGTAAATTTCGGACAGCCTCACGAATGGCCTACCAGTTCGTCAAGTACCGACCAGGCAGCATCAATCGACATGTGTTTATTGTGGGTTGCCAGCGCTCCGGAACGACCATGCTTGGCCGATGCTTCTCAAGCGATAGTCAGGTCATTCAATACGGCGAATGGGGGCTGTCAAAGACCGGGCTACGTATTCTTCCCCTGGATGAGATTGAAAAGATTGGCAAACGGCAGCACGCGCCGGTCATGGTGTTCAAGCCGCTGGTTGAAAGTCATCGAACCATTGAATTGTTGAACCACTTTCCGGGTTCGTCAGCAATCTGGATGGTGCGGCACTACAAGGACGTGGCAAATTCCAGCCTGAGGAAATTTGGCGTAGAGGCGACGCAGGTGAATCTGGGTGCCGTGGTTCGCGGCGACAATACGCACTGGATGTCCGAAGGTGCTTCCGATGAGGTTCGCGAAATTGTTCGGAAGTACTACTCGGACGATATGCCTCCGCTGGACGGCAAGGCGCTGATCTGGTTTGTCAGAAACAGCTTGTTTTTTGATCAGAAGCTGCAGGACAATCCGCGAGTCAGGTTGCTTCAGTACAATGCGATTGTCAGTCAGCCATCAGCCATCATGCGCGGCATTTACGAGTTTATCGACGTCGAGTATCCTGGGGATAAAATCGTCGCGGATATTCACAAGAAATCGGTCGGTCTCGGCAAAGAATTAGAGTTAAACCCGGAAATCGAAGCGCTTTGCGAAAACATGTGGCAGAGATTTCAGGATCTGTCGGCGCGCGACTAGCGGTCCGTCCGTTAGACGTGCTCGTTTGATGAACTTCACGTGCTTCCGGGTAGTCTAGCGAACGGGGTGCAGTTCCTGATAAAGGGCGCGATGTATGCGCATGTAATGCTCGTAGGAAAACGTGCTTTCAATTTTGTCAACAGCCGACTTCGACAGTGACGCATAAAGATCGGCGTCATCCAGCCAGCGGACGACCAGATCGGCAATCAACTGTGGATCTGCTGAGTCGAGCAGATAGCCGTTTTGCTCATGATCGATCACTTCTACCGTGCCACCGGCGTTATTTGCAATCGCAGGTACACCACAAGCCAGGCTTTCCAGAACAGAGTTGGGCAGGCCTTCTTCGTGCAGGCTGATGTTGCTCAACATGATCGATATATCGATGACCGACCATAGCGTGTCAACGTCATTGCGAGAACCCAGAAACCGAACCGGATTGCCCATATGGGCGTTGTAGGTATGAAAGTCGTCTTGCTTTGGTCCGGCGCCCACGCTGATAAACAAGATATCGTCGCGTCGCTGCACAAGCAGTGCGGCGGCGTCAATATAGGTCCTGTAGTCTTTGTGATCGCTAAGGGCTGCCACCATGGCAACACAGCGCTGTCCTGGTTTTAATCCCAGTTCGTTGCGGTATGTGTCGGTCAGCGTATGTCGCGCTGCGAAGCGGGAGGTGTCTACGCCGTTATAAATCACGCGGAAGTTTTTCTTCCATTTGGAGTAGCGATTGTTAAAGCCAGCCCTGGAGTTGGACGTGAACACATGAGCCAGTCTTGTCGTCATAGCACGGTAGTATTTAAGTGATTGCTTTTGGTCGAGCGAATCGCGTAGCGTGGCGGCAATGACTTTAACTCCGCACCAGCGTCCTGCAATGGCTCCGACCCAGCTCCCCAGGTTCAGAAAGCCGTGAACAATATGAATATCGTGAGCTTTGATCAGTTTTTTCACGCGCCCGATCGCGCCAAGATAGCCGAGACGCCCGGTACACTGTAGTGCTGTTACAGGTATACCCAGTGCTCTGACCTGGTCGGTGTAGCATGGAGAGGTGTCAACCAGCGTGACCACATGTAGCTGATAGTCCGGCTCATTGAGTCCGCGTAACAGTTCGAATAGCTGCCGTTCGGTTCCGCGCGTACCAAGGGAAGGAATGACAAACAGGATGTTGGTGGTTGTCGCCACGTGTCTAAAGTTCCAGAGCGTTTTCGAGTTGGGTCAAGAACTTCTCGGCCTGCGTTTGCGGGGAATGATGATCGCGAACAAACTGCTGGCAGCGGCGAGTGAGGTCTTCACCTGACATTCCCTGGCCTGCCAAAACGGTATTAATCGCTTCGACGTAGGCGTCGGCCCCGTCAACCACGAAGCCCAGGTTGTTGTCGACCACAATATTGTCGGGATCGACGCCTACCGAGGTGATGATTGGGGTGCCTACGGCCAGCGCTTCGAGGAACGTATTTGAAAAGCCTTCGTAGTGGCTGGTGTTCAACAGCGCCGTGGCGTTGTTCAGGAACGTCGGAACTTCCGTTCGTTTGGTGTAGCCAACATAGTCCACATTCTCGAGCGTTTTAAGCGTTTCAAAAGCAGCCAGAGTTTCGGCATCCGTGTGCTTTGCGGGCATGCCGGCAACCTTGTACAACACGTTGGGTGTGCGTGACGCCAGTTTGATCAGCAGCGGGAGGTTTTTCTGCTGGCTGAATACGCCAAGCCATGCGATGTAGGGTCTGTCCTGTTGGCGCGTCTCTGGCGATGCCAGCGCCTTGTAGGGATTGTGAATGGTGAATTGGGGCGTGTCCGGAAAGCGCTGTTTTAGTTGGGTCGCCTGATAGTCGTTCTGGCAGATAAAGGCGTCCGCCATGCGCAGTCCCAGCTGGTACGTGTAGTATTCATAGGGCTTCAATCGGGTCTTGATGCGTTTGTCTACGTCAACGTCATTGACCACCCGGTAAACGAATTTTTTGCCCGCACGCCGGGCAGCCCAGGCGTAGACAAAGGTCGCCATACCGGCGCAGGCCTGAATCATGATATCGATATTCTGTTTGCGCAGCGTCCGGCTGACCGCCGGCATAAAGCGGTAGAAGTGGCGAAATCCGCCGCGGTCGAGTTGGGCGTTCCACGCTTCTATGAATTCGACCTGTTTTTGTTGACCAGCCGTTTTATTGGCGCCGTCCCAGGTGAGCACCACCGTGCGATTGAGTTGACTGAGTCCCTCGAGCCAGCCCAGCAGTTCCACCGCCCAGCCGCCGGTTGGATAATCGGCGTCGTCGACCAGGTACGGCAGAGAATCCTCTGCGAATGCAATGGACGGTCGGGTCATGTAGGAAGTCTCCAGGATTTCAGTCGATGAATCTTAAAGCACAAAGCGACAGGATTCTATGACCTGGGTTTGAACCTGACCGGTTCGCTTGAATAAAGGGAGTGTCCCGGTATGGTCCGGCGCTGCAGCCCTGGTATTAGTCCTAACCAATTGAAATTAATATGTAAATCATGCGATCGTATTGATTTGGTGTGACCGCAGAAAACACCGCTCTTCAAAAGCTGAAATCAGTTGGTAAGCAGTTCATCGATTCGCTCTTCGGTGATCGTGTCGTAGGCGCGTTGAGCGGCCTCCTTGCCTCGCTGCAGGGCGTCGGCGGCGTCGGCGGTCCGGCCGGTTCCACGGTAGGCCAGGGCCAGTTCCAGGAGTACCTGGGCCGTCTTTTGTTCAGGATCGTCGACCAGAGGTTCGAGTTGTACCACCGCCTGATCAAACCGCTGCGCGGCATTAAGGGCCTGAGCCAGTGAAAACCGAATGACCCGATCGTTTGGCACGACGGCGACAGCGCGTTCGTAGTGAGTAACAGCGTTTTCAGCATTGCCACTCTCAAGATCGAGATCTGCCATTTCCAGCAGCGCTTCGGTATAGCGGGGATCAAGCTCAATGGCCTTGCCCAGAACGTCACGGGCACCGTCGATGTCGTCCCAGCTGCGCAATGCTTCGGCATACGCGAAATGAAGGCGTTTGTAGTGAATACCGTCCGCAAGCGCCGCCTGATAGCTTTGTCTGGTGGCTTCCTTGTCGCCAAGCTTGCCCAGCGAGAACACCAGGCCACCCCAGGCGTCCTGATTCATCGGATTGATCTCAAGCGCGCGACGAAAAAATCCCGCGGCTTCCCTGAACTGGCCACGCGCAATCTGATAGTCCGCCTTAGCCAGGAACGGGCCATCACTTGCGTTCAGCCGAACCACCGCCTTTATAAATCGGTCGGATGTTCCGATCTTGTTATTACGCCGCTTTTCATAGGCTGCAAATTCACGCTCGGCATCGTCCTTTTCACCATTAGCACTGAGTGCACTGGCCAGCGCGTAGCGGACGTCACCGATCTGGCTACCCAGGTCTTTGGCCCGTCGCAGTGCACGAATGGCAGCGGAGTGCTTGCCCTGTCGATCAAGCGCCTTACCAAGACCCAGCCAGGCGTCGATACGTTCGGGCAGCTCGCGAGTCAGTTCTTTGTAGAGCGTAACGCTTTGGTCAGTGTCATTGGATTCGTAGAGCACGCTGGCTAAACGCATGCGCGTTTCGACGCTGTCGGGGTCAATCGAGAGCGCTTCTCGAAACAGCGTCGCTGCCTCCTGATAACGCCCCTGCTGCTGCACGCTGATCGCCAGATAGTACGTCCAGCGAAACTCGGCGGGGTCGAGCAGTTGGGCACGGCGAAAGAACGCTTCCGAGGTGGCGTATTTGGCATAGGCCGATAGCAGCATGCCGTAGTAGCCGTTACGTTCGGCGTTTTCCGGTTCCTGCTGCCAGCGCTCGTAAGAGTTAAGCATTTGACGCCGAACGGCGTCGAGTGCGTCTTCAAAACCGAGCTCTTCAAAGGCCGGTACCGAAGGAAGTTCCGGCGGAGGCGGCGGTTGCTCACACGAGGCCGCGAGCATACAGACCAGCAGAACCATCAATAACCGGTAGAAAACGGGAAGCTTGCTCATCATTGAATCGTTGCTGTTCCTGTGCAGTAAGGCGTCTGGATGGATTGTCTTGAGTGACTCAAGTTACCACTCCGGTCGCAAGAATTGAATGGGGTAACGCACACTATCGCCGCAGCACGACCGACGTTAGTTCCTGAGGCCGATCATGTGACGAGGCTGAACCTGAAGCTGCCGATTCGACAGGGTGCGGTAACGCCGGATGGCAGCAATGACCACCGGTTTCTTGCCGCGCCTAATTGCAGGTTATGTTCAAAAAGCCCAGGTACTGGCGATGACTAACTCTTCGTGAT
>CAWUKD010000058.1:0-20261 GCA_963922815.1 uncultured Gammaproteobacteria bacterium | reverse complement strand
GGTCAGCTTGATGCCGAGTCCGTCGTTTTGCACGAGATTGGCCATTGTATCGGTCTGGCTCACGTTAACCTGGCGACCGAATCCGGATTGTCGGCAGTAATCGTGAATACACAAAATCTACCCAGGGAGTCGACGGCAGTTACGATCTGAACGATGGTGCCGATAATATCAAAGGGTCGTCCGACGACTTGCGAGATGACGACACCAATCTGCACTATTTTAAAAAGGTGGATAACAACCCGTTTACGCTGGCTGGCACAATAGACTCGACGACTTATAGCCGCAATCTGGCAGATCTGCCGGCCGGTACGTACGCAGCGAATGGTTCTCGTGATCTTGCACCACAACTTGGTGTTGCCGGTACCGAAGCCGTCATGCAGCAGGGGCAGTTTACCGATGAAGCACAGCGGACGCTGACCGCAGATGGCGTGGCCACGCTGGCATACGGCGCCAGCGGAGTGGATGAGATTGCCGGAACGGCTGACGACTACACGCTGACTCTCGTTTATAACGGAATCACATCGAGCAACTGTGACGTGACCGTGGTGGTCGATAACAACACCGGGTTCGCCCAGTGTGAAGTGGGTTTTCAGGGTGTACAGGGCGATCATTTCAGAATTTCAAGCGGGACGGTTCGGCTAAATCAGAACACGAATTGGTTCTATAACCAGGTGGCGGTTGATCCTGTGAACATGTCCCCCGTCATCGACCCCATTGACGATGTCACGACCAACGAGAGCAGCAACGTATCCATTCCATTGAGCGCGACCGATGCCGACGAATCCGACCTGTTAACGTTTAGTGCTCCTGGCGCCCCTTCTTTTTGTCAGATAGTTAACGATGGTAACGGTGTGGGGTCTTTGGACTGCTCGCCGCTGCCAGGTGATGCCGGAACGTATCCCATCACGGTAATCGTGTCTGATAATGGCGACCCTGTCCTGTCCACTCAAGCCTCATTTGAGCTTCTTGTTTTGTCGGAAGGTATCGGGCTCATCAGCCAGTGCAGGACGCCGATAGCTTCCATTCCGGATAATACCGGTACTCCGTTCGTTGATTCACTAAACCTCAGTGATCTGCGGGCTGTTGTCGATCTGGATATTAGCGTTACGGTCAATCATCCGTTTGTCAGTGATCTGGTGATCACCGCGACGCACGTGGATACGGCCACCTCGGTGGTGCTACTGGATCGTGCCGGCATACCGGCGTCTCCAGGCGGCTGTGATGGCCCTGACATTTCCGCGTCGTTTGATGACGAAGGTGCCGATGGTGCTGCCGAGAGTACGTGCAGCCCATCAAGCCCCGCCATCGGCGGAAGTTTGACGCCGGCCGAAGCGCTCGACGCCTTTGACGGTGAGCTGATAGACGGTGAATGGCAGCTTTCGATCAGTGATGAGGCCGATGGTGATAGCGGTCTGGTTTTTCAGTGGTGCATCGATGCCGTTGTGATGGATGTACCGGATACGGATTCTGACGGTGACGGGGTATTCGATCTGGTGGATAACTGCACGTTGATTTCCAATGCGTCACAAACAGACAGCAACGGCGACGGAATCGGTAACGCGTGTGATACGGACTACGACAACAATTGCGTCGTTAATTTCGTCGACATTGTGCAGTTCAGTCCGGCGTTTAATTCGTCGGTCGGCGACCCTGGCTATGATCCGGACATAGATTCGGATGACAACGGTGTTATCAATTTCCTGGATTTCGTGACTTTGACTCAGTTTTTCCTTGAGTCGCCGGGACCGAGTGCAAACGCTTGCGTTCCTGTAGACTAACGCACTGAACGAGGTAAAAAGCCCCGCTCTGTCGGGGCTTTTTTTTGGCATTGTCCGGGTTTCGCTGACAGACCGGGTTGACAGGGTATCGGGACAGATAGCGTATGACAGACAGCAAGTCGATGCTTATCGGCAAAGCATTCAGCTTCCATCAGCAAGGCCGGCTGGACGAAGCGCGCGCGTTTTATGAACAGGCGCTGGTTCTGGATGGCACTGACCCTGAGGCTTTACACCTGCTTGGCGTGCTGGAGCTGCAATCGGGCAATGCGCCGGCGGCCACCGATTTACTGGAGCGTGCAAGTACGGTGGACTCGGCAAACCCACAGATTCTGGCCAATCTCGGGAACGCGTATTTTGCCCAGGGGCGTTTGACCGAAGCGCTGGCCGCCTATGAGCGCTCGCTGCAGAACGATGCCAACTCGGCGGAGACCTGGGCCGGCTACGGAAACACATGCACAGCGCTCGGCAAGACGCCACAGGCCGTGTCAGCTTATCATCAGGCACTCAAACTCAACGGCGCGCTTGCCGATGTCTGGCGTACCCTCGCCGACAGTCTTCTGAGTCAGGAGCAGCCTGGCGAAGCGATGAAGGCATTGGAGCGCTCCGCGGCAGAGTTCGCCAGGCAGGGACACCCGGACGTACTGCCCGTACTGCTATCCCGCGGCAATATTCTTGTGGCGCTGGGCAGGTTTGATGAGGCGTTGCAGCTGTTCGCGCAGGTCGTAAAAGGTGCGCCAGGATTTGCTCCGGCCTATGTGAGCTTAGGTGGTGTTTATCGCGATCTCGGTCAGCCGGATGAGGCGCGAGCGAACTACTTGCAGGCGATTGAGATTGATCCGGGCAGTACTGAAGCCTGGTACGCGCTGGGTTTGCTGTACCAGGATGAAGGCGATCTGGATGGCGCGCGGAGCGCGCTTGAACGTGTGCTGTCGCAGGATTCAGGTCATGGCAAGGCGCATCGCGTACTGGCATCCCTGACACGCTATGAACCGGATACAGCGCATATGGAAAAGATGCGCGAGATACTCACCAGTCCCGAGTTGCCGGATGACCAGCGCAAGCACGTGTGTTTTGCGATGGGTAAGGCGTACGAAGACTGCAGCGATTATGCTGCGGCGTTCGAATGTATCAGGCAGGCCAATCGGCTTCATCGCGACAGTATTCGGTACAGCATTGAGAGTGATCAGGCGTTGATGGAAAGAATCAGGTCCGTATTTGGTTCTGCTTTCATTCAGGCGCGCGAGCAGAGCGGATATGACAAGCCTGACCGGCCAATCCCTGTTTTTATTGTCGGCATGCCGCGGTCAGGGACGAGTCTGCTTGAGCAAATAATGGCCAGCCACCCGGATGTCTACGGTGCCGGTGAGCTGGATTGGCTGGAACGCAGTGCAAGAAGCGTATTGAACAGCGGCCAGGCACACGACGCCGATACTGATCTGCTGGTGCTTTTGGAAACGGCGGATTCCGATGCGTTCAGTGAAATTGGAAAAGTCTATCGGACGCGTATTCAGGCACTGGCGCCGGACAGTGGCTGGGTAGTCGACAAGATGCCGGCGAACTTTCTGCATGCCGGTCTGATTCGTCTGGCCTTGCCGGAGGCCAGAATTATTCACTGTCAGAGGCATCCGGTCGCAACAAGCTGGTCAATTTACAAGAACTTCCTCGGAACGCGGGGTCACAGCTATTCTTTCGATCAGTCTGAGCTTGCCCGGTATTATTTGCTGTATGAGCGACTGATGGCCCACTGGAACTCGGTCATTCCCGACGCGATCCATGCGGTTTGCTATGAAGAACTCGTCGCGAATCAGGAGGCCGTCACGCGCCGTCTGCTGGATGTTTGCGGGATCGGGTGGAACGATGCCTGCCTCAGCTTTCACGATACCCGGCGCGCGGTAAAGACGCTGAGTGCGTCACAGGTACGGACGCCGATGTATAGCGATGCGGTGGCCCAGTGGGAGCACTATCGGAGTGGGCTCAAACCGTTGATCGAAACGCTCAACGGATAAAAGTGACTGGCGGGTACAGAGCCGGCGCGGACAGATTCGATATTGATTCAAGGTATACTTGGCGGCCGTTAGTTACTGTGGCGCGCATGGTCGAATAGTGCCAGGGCGCGCAACACGGAATAATGCTATGCAAAAACTATGGCTGGGCTGGCTGCTGTTGGGACTGGTGGCTTGCGGTGATACAAATCGACACCCCGAAGAAAACCCCTCTGCCAAGGCGGCCGCTGAAGTGGTGCCTGCCAGCGATACGGTCGTACCGGTAGTCAGTGTTGACCAGACGCCGACTGAGGATGCGGTCGAACCCATCATCCAGACTAACGAAGCAGGTCGCTCCGGGAGCGAGTCGGATCAGTCGGCCATCGCGCTGAAGCGCCCTGCATTAAACGAACTGACAACAGAAGTTCCGCGTGGCCTGCTTCCAGCTGGAGTGACGCCGTTGAGCTACGCTCTGGAACTAACCGTGCTGCCGGATGAAGACCGGTTTTCCGGACACGTTGATATTGCGGTCGCTCTGTCTCATCCCACAAACCATATCTTTCTGCACGGCCAGTCGCTTGATGTCACAGAAGCGGTAGCAATAATGCCCGATGGGAAAACAGTTAATGCAACCTACACGCAGGTGCACGACGACGGTGTCGTCAAACTGGAATTTGCACGCGTTGTTGAGGCCGGCAATATCGTTTTGGAGTTTGATTACTCGGCCCCTTTCGGACGTCGACTGCATGGCTTGTACACGGTTTCCTCGGGCGACAACAGCTACGCATTTACACAAATGGCCTCTGTTTACGCTCGCGAGGCGTTCCCTTCATTTGATGAACCCGCGTTTAAAACACCGTTCGAACTTACGCTCATTGTGGATCAGTCTCATGAAGCCATAGCCAATACCCCGCAAACAGACCTGCAGATTACAGAAGGTGGCCTCAAGCGGGTGCGGTTTGCGCCGTCACCACCAATGCCTGCTTACCTGTTTGCCATTGCGGTTGGGCCGTTTGATATTGTTGACGCCGGTGATATCCAGCCCAATTCCGTAAGAACTGAGCCGCTGCCGTTTCGCGGTGTGACGGTGAAAGGCAAGGGGGATGATCTGGCTTATGCGATGGAAGAAACCGGCAAGATTCTGCGCGTGCTCGAGGAATACTTTGATAGTCCTTACCCGTTCGCAAAGCTTGATGTCATTGCCGTGCCGGATTTCGAGGGCGGCGCCATGGAAAACAGCGGGGCAATAACGTTTCGCGACAAACTGTTATTGCTTGGCGAAGACGCTCCGCCTCAACAGAAACGGCTCTATGCGTTTGTCATGGCGCACGAGCTGGCCCACATGTGGTTTGGAAACCTGGTCACCATGCCATGGTGGGATGACATTTGGCTTAACGAATCGTTTGCCACCTGGATGGCCTTCAAAGCGGTTGAGTCCTACAGACCCACCGACAACCCGTATGCGATGTCGCTGAAGTACAGTTCTGATGCCATGCGCGAAGACAGTTTACTCAGCGCGCGTCAGATCAGAGAACCTGTTCAGAACAATGACGATATCGTCGCCGCCTTTGACAGCATTACCTACGCGAAGGGCGGAGCGGTGTTAACCATGTTGGAACAGTTTATTGGCGAGGATGATTTCCGAAAGGGCATTCGGGCGCACCTGCACACGTTTGCCAACGGCAGCGCATCAGTCCATGAGCTGCTGGCATCATTATCGGACGTCTCCGGACAGGAGCTGGCGCCGGCGGCGAATACGTTTCTGTTTCAAAATGGTGTGCCTCTGGTAGACGTCACCAGAAATTGCGATACCGGGACGCTGCAGGTTACCCAGTCCCGCTACTTACCGCTCGGTTCAGAAAAAGGCGAAGAGCGCCTCTGGCAGATACCGATGTGTATCAGGCTGGGGTACGACGAGCACGTTGAGGAGCGCTGTTTTCTTATGGACCAGGAGTCGCGCGAGATTTCCGTCGCAAACAAATGCCCGAACTGGGTTCTGCCCAATGCCGATTTTTCTGGCTACTATCACTGGATGCTTCCGCAGGATGACTACCCGGGGCTACTCGCTGCGGGAGCGGAACTGAACGAGAGAGAGTGGCTGTCCATTGCCGACAGCGTGCGCGCAGGGTTTGCCAGTGGCCGTATGAACATGGCGGAAACGTGGGCGCTGATTGAGCAACTCGCGACATCCGGTTACCCCAGCGTCGCACGAAGTCTGTTGCCGGTTATTCACTATATTGAGGGGACTCTGGCGGATGACCCCAAACTCAGATGGACCATTCGGGGTCGTGCTGCGGACCTGTACAGGCATCTTGACGCTCAACGGGCGTTCGACGCCGACTTTTTAAAGAGCCTGCCGGACAATGAAACGCGTATTTATTACTCCGATGTCGCCAGTTTCATGGCAGAAACCGCGTACGATCAGACCAGCCGCAGCGCGGCGCTTGTGAAAGCCAGAGCTTTTATGTCGGATACAGATTCGGCGCGATCGGTGAGCCGTTCTACCCTTGATACGATACTGACCATCGGCGTCCAGGACGGCGGGCAGCGCTTTGTCGATGCACTGGAGGCCCGTTTTCTGGCAAGCGAAGACGGATGGTTTCGCGATATTGCGTTGTCTGCGCTGGCTCGCAGCCGCGACCCGGCATATGGTGAGAAGCTACGCAATCTTTCGCTAACCGGGGAGTTGCGTAGCAATGAGATTGGCAGACTGTTTGGATCCCATACGGAAGAGGATGTGAATGTCGGGCCGGCCTGGGAGTGGCTCAAGTCAAATATCGATCAGCTGATTGACGTGATGCCGGAACGGGATGCGGCCAAACTGGCGGATATCGCCGAGCGGCTGTGTGACCTTCACTTTGAGCCGGAGCTGGAGGCGCTGCTGCGATCAAGACTGTCGCGGTTGCCCGGAGGCGATCGTCGCCTTACTATCGCGCTGGAGCGACTACGGGTATGCGCCGGGTCTGCTCTGGTTCAAAGACCGCAGGTTCGCGCATTTTTCAGTCTGGATGGGCATCGTCGCTGAGCGACGGGTTGCCAGGAGATCTACAGTGAGTATCAGGATTCTTACAACAGGTGGCACGATAGATAAAGTCTATTTTGATGCCACGAGCGAGTTCGAAGTCGGTGAGCCAACGGCGGGTCTTATTCTGAGAGAATCCCGTGTGACAGTGGAATTTGAGGTCTCTTCCCTGATGCGCAAGGATAGTCTTGAGCTGACCGACGACGATCGCGCCATCATTGTTGAAGCTGCACTGAAGACAACGGAAAAGCACATCATTATTACCCATGGGACGGACACCATGGATCAAACCGCCAAAGCACTGCTGGCAGCGGGTATCGTGGAGCAGGGCAAAACGGTCGCTATCACAGGCGCCTTGAACCCGGCACGATTTCGATCAACCGACGCCATTTTTAACGTGGGCATGGCAGTCGCTGCTGTGCAGTGGGCAGAGCCTGGGGTCTATATCTGCATGAACGGCCAGGTGTTTCCGGGCGATAAAGTTCGCAAGAACCGGGATAAAATGGCATTTGAATTAATCGACTGAAAAACAGTCAGAACTCTGGGTACGGGCTCGTTATCCGCTTGTACCAGTAAACTCATAGAAAGTTGGAGATCACAATGAAACAGTGGCTTGCCCGATTGGGCGTCATCGCGATGGCCGTTTCGGCCTTCGGACAAATGGACAATGTCACGGTAACCACCACCAAAGTTACCGATTCGATATACATGTTGCAGGCCCGCGGAGGGAATATCGGGGTGTCCATTGGAGACGATGGCGTTTTCATGATCGATGACCAGTTCGCCCCTCTCACCAACAAAATTACCGCCGCCATCGCCGAACTAACGGATCAACCGATACGGTTCGTCATCAATACGCACTGGCATGGCGATCATACGGGTGGAAACGAGAATCTCGGGAAGCAGGGTGTGACCATTGTGGCTCATGACAACGTGCGCAAGCGCATGAACGTTGAGCAGGTCATGAAAGAAATTAACAATACCGTTCCTGCTTCGCCCGAAGCGGCGCTACCTGTAATTACATTTAACGACCGAATGACCTTTCATCTGAACGATGACGAAATTCGCGTACTGCACAAGCCTCGCAGCCATACAGACGGCGATTCCATCCTGTATTTTGTCAAGGACAACGTTATTCATGCCGGAGATATCGTCTTCAACGGTTCGTATCCGTTTATCGATACGAGTTCGGGCGGTAGTTACGGAGGACTGGTCAAGACCATCGAAGACCTGCTGACGATTGGCGATGCCGACACCAAAATCATTCCGGGCCACGGACCGCTGGCCAGTAAAGAGGATATTCAGGTTTATCTGGATATGCTAAAAGACGTGCGAAGCCGGCTCGAGAAGTTTATTGAAAAGAAGACGCCGCTGGCCAAAGTTGAAGTGCAAAACCCACTAAAGGACTACAACGAGAAATGGGGAAATGGATTCATGAAACCTGATGTCTGGCTGCGTATTGTCTATGCGGATCTGGCCAGGCAGTAGCTTGCCAGGAATAGGTCAGAAAAATACTGGCCTGGCTGCTGATTCGATTCTGAGCGCAGCGATACCGGCTTTCGGTGTCGCTGCGTTTTTCGTTTGGCGGCTAACCCGGGTGCGGGGGAGCGGGTTCCGGACTGAAGCGGCAGGCCGCTATCCGCCCCGGTTCTTGTTCGCCGAGAAAACTTTGGAAAAATACGGTCTACATCCTGATCCTGGTCCATTACACTCTGACAAAGCAGCTCATACCCGATATGGGGCGGCCAAATAACGTGATACTTCAATGAAAAATTCTCATCTAAAAGCTGGTCGACTGGCAGTTCTTCATGGGCTGATCCCGCTGATGATGGTCGTTAGCGGCTGTGCGGGGTCTGCGCGAGTGATGTCGGACGGGCCTGATGTTGAATACCCGGCGACCTGGGAGCGTCTTGAAGATATTCAGGCTGACAGTGAACTCGGCCAGTGCGTTGTGGGTGATAACGGTCTGGCCGCGTTACTTGACGAAGCCGTGGAGGATAATATTTCGATCAAGACGCTAAAGAGTCAGATGGATGAAGCGCGTCTGGGCGTGACCATCTCGCGGGCAGATCGTCTTCCCAGTTTGAGCGTGTCGGCAACGGCCAGTCGACAGAAAACCAGCTCGACCACGGGACAGGCTATCGGTAATCGCTTTTCATTAAGCAGCGACGCCCGGTATGAAGTCGACGTTTGGGGGAAATTATCCAGTGCCCAACGTCGTGCGCAGCTCTTGTACCGGACGGCGGAGTTTAATTACAAGGACGCGCGGCGTACGGTCCTGGGCGATGTTTCTCGTGCCTGGTATACCGCGATATTTGCGCGTGATCTGACTCGTGTATTTGAGCGCCGCGTGGCGAGCGTTCGGAATAATCTTGAAATCGTCGAGCAATCGTACAAGCAAGGCATCACGTCCGCGCTTGACGTCTATCTTGCCCGTACCAGCTATGCGCAAGAGCAGTCCCGGCTTGCACGACAGCAGCAGGCGGCTCAGGAGAGCGTGAGTGCACTGCAGCTGCTGCTGACCGAATACCCGAGCGGCGACAAGATGCTGGCGACGGCGCTTCCCGCTCTTGGCGTCGCGGACGCGTCGGCCACACCGGAACTGCTGCTGGAGAAGCGCCCGGATATTCAGGCGGCCTGGACCCGCATGCTGGCTCAGGACGCGGCGGTTGCGGTAGCTCACAAACAGCGTTTTCCACAGCTGGTACTAAGCGCCGGGCTGGACGACGTGGATTCGCGTTTTGGCGACGTTCTGGATGGCGATAATATTTTGTGGTCGGCTCTCGCCGCTGTTACCCAGCCCGTGTTTCAGGCTGGTCGTTTGAAGGCTCTCGAAGCCCAGGCTCGTCAGCGTCTTGCGCAAAGTGAACTGGCGTACATTGGCACGCTGCAGCGGGCCTTTGGAGAGGTCGAAAACGCCCTGAGCGACAGACGGTCTTTGCGAGAGCAGCTGGTTGCATCGGAACAGGCCGAAAATGCAGCTGTAGCAGCCTATGAGCTGTCGTTTCAACAGTACCAGCGAGGGCTGGTAACCTACACGACGGTGTTACAGTCAGAACAAAGAGCTTTTGATGCCACGTCAAGCCTGCTTGAATTGCGCTATCAACAACTGATCAACCGAATAGATTTATGCACCGCTCTGGGCGGTGAGGGAGCATCCTGATGACCGAGCTGCGTCCAGCTGGAATCGAGCCAGGCCAAACAGCAAACCCTGGGCAACGCATTATTATGGGTCTGGTGCCTTTGCTGATTTTGTTGGGACTGGCCGGCTTGGCCGTTGCCATGAAAGTCTTTACACCCGAATCAGAGCGTCGCAAACCGCCTGCGCCGCCGGCCATGTCCGTGGAAGTGTTGCCGATTGTGCCCGTGACGTATCAGGTGATGGTCGAGAGCTACGGAACAGTTCAGCCGCAAACCGAGTCGACTTTGCTGGCACAGGTTAGCGGCCAGGTCATGAGCATCAGTCCAAATCTTAGAGAAGGCGGTTTTTTTGAAGCAGGAGAGCTGCTGCTGACTATCGATCAGCGAGACTATATTGCCAACGTCGAAATTGCGAAGGCGACGTTGATTGACGCCCGTCAAAACCTGGCTGAAGAGCAGGCCAGAAGCAATCAGGCGAGCGCCGACTGGGAGCGCCTTGGAAACCAGGGTTCGGCACCAGACCTGGTATTACGAAAACCACAGCTCAGTGCAGCCCAGGCGCGCGTTGCATCAGCCCAGTCTCAGCTTGACAAGGCGGAACTGAATCTTGAGCGCACGCGCATCCGGGCACCATTTGCCGGGCGTATTTTGACGAAGGCGGTGGACGTGGGGCAGGTCGTGACCCCGAATTCAGTGTTGGCTCAGGTATACGCCTCCGATTTCGTTGAAGTGCGACTACCGTTGCGTGACAAGGATCTCGAGTTTGTCGAACTGCCAGAGCGCTATCGAGTGGATGAACTTGCAGCGTCGGAACCCACCGAGGTTCCCGTAGCTTTGTTCTCGAGCCTGGTAAAGGGTGCACAGTGGGACGGCCGGATCGTTCGCACGGAAAGCGCCATTGATGCGGTTGCCAGACAGCTTCACTGTGTAGCGCAGATCGACGACCCGTTTGGCGAGGCAGCCGCCGGTCGTACGCCCCTTAAAATCGGGGAGTACGTAACGGCACGAATCGCAGGAAGAACTATTCCGAATGCGGTGGTCGTACCGACGAAGGCCATCTATCAAAGCACCTACGCATACGTCGTCGAAGATGGCAGGCTGGAGCAGCGTACCGTGAGCATAGCGTGGCAGAACGACGTCGAAGCCATTATCGATGCGGGTCTGGTATCCGGTGACCGGCTGATCATCACGCCTCTGGGCCAGGTGACATCTGGAACGCCAGTAAGAGTCACCGAGGCCATCGGTCCTGACGAGGCGGCAACATCGGCAGGCAAAATTGGTGACACAGAGCGACCCGCCGGCCGTCGCGGCGCCGGAGGAAACCCATGATCGCCTGGTTTGCTCGCAATGATGTAGCGGCGAACCTGCTGATGATTACGATAGTCATGCTGGGAATGATCGCGGTTTCGAAAGTTGGTATCCAGACGTTTCCGGAAGTCAGCCCCGACCAGGTAGAGGTCAGGGTCACGCTGCGAGGGGCAACGCCCGAGGACGTTGAACTCGGTATCGCAGTCAGGGTGGAAGAGGCGGTCCAGGATCTCGAAGGGATCGACACAATGACGAGCCGTTCCGTCGAAGGCAGTACGGCCGTCATTATCAATGCGCTACAGGGCTACGATGCCAGGGAGCTTCTCGCCGACATCAAAGCTCGTGTGGACGGTATTAACACCTTCCCTGCGGATGCAGAAAAGCCGGTAATCAGTTTGCGTCAGCGGAAATTTGATGTGCTCAAAGTGGCCATTTTTGGCGAACAGAGCAGTGAAGAGCTGCGGCGCTACGCGGAACTTGTTCGTGATGAGTTGCTGCGACTGGAGCAAATCACGCTGGTCGAGCTTACCTCGGTGCAGCGATATGAAATCAATATCGAAGTGTCGCAGGACCGGTTACGCGATACCGGTCTCACGCTTGCAGAGATAGCCCAGGCGATTCGAAACAGCTCGCTTGACGCGTCGGCAGGTAACGTTCGCACCGAAGGCGGCAACGTGCTGATCCGCTCGAAAGGTCAGGCCTATCGCCGCTCCGATTTTGAAAACATCATCGTAAAGACGAACAGTGATGGCAGCATTCTCAGGGTTGGCGATGTCGCTGTCGTTCAGGACGGATTCGAGGAAGAGTCTCTGCGCAATTCGTTTAACGGACAGAACGCCGTGATGATGAACGTTTACCGTACCGGTGTGCAGAGCGCGCTCGAAATATCCCGAGCCACCCGTGACTACATCGAGGCCAAGCAGGCATCCTTGCCGAAAGGGTTGTCGATGACGCACTGGGACGACGATACGGTGTATCTCAAGGGCAGGCTGACCACGCTGCTCACCGGCGCGGCGCAGGGCGGGCTTCTGGTGATCATACTGCTCGCGCTCTTTCTGCGACCCGCCATCGCAATCTGGGTGTTCATTGGTATTCCGGTTAGTTTTCTCGGTGGCCTGCTGACGCTCTGGCTGTTTGGCTTCAAGATCGACATCATGAGTCTTTTCGGTTTTATCGTAGTGCTCGGGATCGTGGTGGACGATGCCATCGTGACCGGTGAAAACGTTTATTCGCATTTGCAGATGGGCAAGGACGGAGTGGATGCCGCTATTGATGGCACCAGGGAAGTCGCCATCCCGGTGACCTACGGGATACTGACTACCGTAGCGGCGTTTACGCCATTGATGGTGCTCGAGGGCAATTTCCGCCGGTTTTTCATGCCGATTGGCGCAGTGGTGATTCCAGTGTTGTTGTTCTCACTGATCGAGTCGAAGTTTGTGCTGCCGGCCCACCTCAAACATATTCGCATGAACCGCGGTGACGATATTTCCCGACTGGGCAAACTGCAGCGCTCGTTCTCCGAAGGGTTTGAAGCGTGGGTCATCAAGTACTACAAACCGGTATTGCGATTTGCGCTCAGACACAGGCACGCGGTCCTGATGACCTTTATCGGCGTGTTCTTCGTATGTGTATCCGCCATCATGAGCGGGTGGATAAAATTCACGTTCTTTCCAAGAGTGGAATCGGAAACCGTGCGCATGACGCTGGAAATGCCGGTGGGCACCCCGTTCGAAGTGACCGACACGCACATGCAGCGGGCGATCGACATTGCACTCGACATGCAAAAGGAGTTTCGTAACGGTGACGGAGAAGACGCTGAACCACTGATTCAAAAGATCTGGGCGACTTCTGGTGCGTCGGGCGGGAGCGGTTCTGCGCCCCATCTCGGGCGCATTCTGATGGAAACGGTCCCCGCCGATGATCGCATTACCGATATACGCCCGTCAGATATCAGCAACGAATGGCGTCAGCGGGTTGGCCTGGTTCCCGGTGCCGAAGCCGTGAGTTTTCGTGCCGAACGATTCCGCGCCGGCGACCCGATTAACGTTCAGCTCAGCGGGAACTCTCTAGAGGATCTTCAGCGCGTCGCCGCCGAAGTTAAGGCGCGTCTGGCTACGTACCCGACGGTGTTTGACATTACTGACAACCTGTCGGATGGCAAGGAAGAACTGCGCGTCAATCTGACTCAGCAAGGTCACGTTCTTGGGCTGACACGAGCCGATATTCTGGGGCAGCTGAGCCGGGCCTTTCGAGGGTTCGAAGCGCAGCGAATTCAGCGTGGTCGCGATGACGTCAGAGTACTGGTACGACTGCCAAAGACGGAGCGAAGCTCGATTGCTACGCTCGATGAATTTCTGATCACCGCGCCCAACGGCCGGCAAATTCCGCTGAGTCATGTTGCGTCGCTTGAAGCCGGCCGGGGGCCCTCACAGATCGTGCGGGTAGATCGTTATCGCACGCTTAGCGTGACGGCAGACGTCGATAAAGACCTGACCAACATGACGGTGCTTGCGACCGACCTGCAGGACTACATGAACGAACTTCTGGTCAGCTATCCGGGCGTTGCGTTTACGATGGAGGGTGAGGACCGCGAGCAGCGCCTGCTGTTCGGTAGTCTGAAAATTGCCTCCGTTGTATTGATGTTCGTAATCTATTGCCTGCTGGCACTGCCGTTAAGATCCTACGGCAAGCCACTTCTCGTTATGTCGGTGATTCCGCTTGGCCTGATTGGCGCTTTGATCGGGCACTTTATTCTTGGCAAGTCTCTTACGATTTTGAGTATTTTTGGGTTGCTTGCACTCACCGGCGTGGTCATTAACGACAGTCTGGTACTGGTCGATTACATTAGTCGTCAGCGTCGCAAAGGAGTTGATCTGGCTACCGCAGCTCTGAACGCCGGGGCCAGCCGCTTCCGACCGGTGATGCTCACATCCATCACGACATTTTGCGGTCTGGTACCAATCATGTTCAGTACCTCTACCCAGGCTCAGTATCTGATTCCTATGGCGATCTCGCTGGGGTTCGGCATTTTGTTTGCCACCATGATTACGCTGGTGCTGATACCGGCCAATGTGTTGATCGCCGAAGATCTGAGGACTCTGTATCGCTCAATCCGGGGTGGAAAGGACGGAACACCGCCAAAATGGATCGAGATTTAGGCGGATTTCCGGCGGAAAATGATTTGGCCTGTACAGTTTCGAAATAATAGCTAAATAAAACAGCAACATAGGAGTATTTTTTCGTTCAGGAGGCATTCAGGGAGCCTTTGCTACATTGACGCTACCCCATTAGGAAACACCGGGAGCAACCAGTGAAAAAACTTATTATTCTGCTTACCACCGCCAGCTTTGTGCTGATGTCCGCGCCGATCATGGCCGACGACAACAAGCAACGGCGAATTAGCGGCTCCAAATCCTCTGAAAAATACGATCGCTCGTCCCGCCGGGAACAGCGTTCAGAACGCAAAACCGACCGTCGGCGTGATCAGCGATCCGAGCGCCGAACTGACCGTCGGCGTGACCAGCGGTCAGATCGTCGCAGCGAGCGTCGCCAGGCCCAGCGTTCTGACAGACGCAGTGACCGCCGTACCGATCGTCGGCGGGACCACCAGCGAAATCGTAACATTGCCAGGCATCGTAACCACAACAGCAATCGGTACGCCCGTAATTATCGCAACAATTACCGGCACAACAAACATTACCGATATAGCCATAACAACTATCGCTACTATCCACGAAATCGATACAACCGTCATCGACACTACAACCGGGATCGGTACGGGTATCTGCTCGGCGGTGTATTGCTGGGATCGGCGATTGCCAACGCAGGCCATCATGACCACTCATCTCGCGTGATAACGACCCGTGTGATCCATGAGGGTACCTATGGCCGCAGTGACGACGTGCACTTGTTTCGTGATCGATACGGTAACTGTTTCGAGGTTACTGAAAATCGCAACGGCGACGAAGTGCGCACCGAAATCGATGCCTATCACTGCGAGTGGTAGCTGATCGGAAGACCTTCAGATGTAGCAGGCCTTGCGCGAGCACTTCGGTGCTCGCGCCTTTTTTATGCCCGGGCAGGGCAGCACCGAATCAGTCAGATCAGAGCACCACAACCGCGCCGTGATCGGCGGGCAGTTTGCCATCGCGAACGCTGCAAAATACGTCAGGGATGGCATCTGCGCCGTTGTGTACATCAATCTTTAGCCAACTACGGCTGGCAGCACTGTTTCTCAGCCAGAATTCAAACGCACGCTGTTGAAACACACCGGGCCCCCATTCTTTTGCTCGTCGCTGCATGTGACCTGGTGCGAAGAACATGGCGCTGCGCTCCCTGATAAATCCCGGGCCCATCGTGTTGTTCTCGTAATGCGTAACCCCGACGTTCGAGGTGTAGGCCATGTTGTCGCCGAGGTGTTCGTGCAGCGAAGACAACAGATCGCCGTTGCCGGAAATATCGATAATCGTTGTGCGTACAGCGGCATCGATGCGCTTGACGTCAGAGTACTCGAACACTTCGTCGTACAGACCCAGGGCTTTCACCCGGTCAATCTGGCCCGCCGAGGTAAGTCCAATGGTTTTACACTTTTCGTCTTCTTTGAACGCGTAGGCGCAGCCAATGGCGGTTTTTGACGAAGCGCTGGTCAGGATAACATTGGGCGCCTCGAAGTAGTCGTTCGCACACACGAAGTCGTACAGGCAGTACGACGTTGCATAGAGCGGCATTAGCAGCATGCGGTCGTTGTCCAGCGCGCCGTCATAAAATGATTCGTTCCGAGTACGCGCATAGCTGTTGTATACCGGAGGAAGTTCCGCCCGGTGCTCGGCGCCGTCCAGCAGCCGCTCATCGCTGACCCTGGTGGGGCGCAGGACGCATTCGGTTGCCATTGGGAAATAGCCATACAGCCGGTCGCCTTCAGGAACATCAGCGTGTCTGGACTCGATAACGTCTGCAAATCCCCAGACGGGGATCAGTCCCCAGTCGTCGCTGGCAGGGAAGAACTTCCAGTAGCCAATACGCTCGCCAACAACGCCATACGTGATGTTGTTGGCGGTAAGTGCAAATCGATCAATTTTCACTCTGACTTCGTCGGCGTTCAGTTCCGGGCTGTTCACCTCATTAAGGCGGTGCGTTTTCAGGTCCTGGCGGTTAACTTCGAATTGGGTGTAGGTCACGATAGCTCCAGTGGTCAAAATGGCCGTTGGGCGAGTCCTTCGCCTGGGGCGAGCAGGGCTCGCAGCCTGCGCGTCAGTATAGCGCGTAGTTGCTAGGCGTTTGTATCCCGGCATTGCTACACTGTCGCTCCCTGAAAATGACCGAACGCTATGACGACACCCAATTCTTCGACAAAACCCGGGCGTAATTCTCATCACGTCCCGACCGCCCTGTGGATTCGTTTGCTGAAGGGGTTGGTTAAGGCCGCCTTGCTGATTGCCGTGCTTCTTGCCCTGCTGGTGGCCGCCATGTGGCTGAGATCCTTCAAGCCTGCGGACGTGGAGACGGTAGCCGTTCACTGCGAGGGGGATGTCCCGGTTTATTCGGGGAGCCGTCCGCTCAGGGTGTTGAGCTACAACGTTCAGTACATGGCCAGCAAGAACTACATTTTTTTCTATGACATAGATCAGACCAATGCGGAGCGCGTAGCGGCCGTGGCTAAAGCCGGCAAGACGCTCGCCGATCGGCCCAGCCTCAGACATATTCGCTGGACGGTTGACCAGGTTGCGAAAATCATCGAAGCCGAGAACCCTGACGTTGTCCTGATTCAGGAGATCAATACGGGCGCCGACAGTCGTACTCACTATATCGACCAGATTGACGCGCTGATTGAGCGATTGGGAAAGCAGACGTTTCCCTGTTACGCGGACACCAGCTACTGGCAAGCCGAATATATTCTGCACCCGAACATCATGGGTCCGGTGGATATGCGCCTGCTGACGTTATCGCGTTACCGTATGACGTCGGCCACCCGTCATCAGCTGCCGCGTCCGGATATCAATCCGGTTGAGCGACCGTTTTACTTTCAGCGCGCCATTTTGGAAACCCGCCATCCACGATCGGACGGTGGGTCGGTGGCCATGCTGAACACCCATTTTGAAGCCTGGGGTGCGGGTACCGGCGTGATGCAAAAGCAGGTTGGACATACGCTCAAGGTTCTGGAGGCGCTGGATGACGAGCAGGTGCCGTGGGTGCTGGGTGGTGACCTGAACCTGTTACCACCCGATGCGCAGCGACAGCGTACCCGGATTAGTCTGGCGCGAACCGGCGAGTATGATGAGGATCCGGCGATTCAGCCTTTGTATGACCGCTATGGGGCCATTCCGCCGCTCGAGGGGCTAATGAGCGACAATCCTGTCCGGTGGTACACTCATATGCCAAACGACCCTACCGTGTCGGCACCCGACCGGACGATCGACTATATATTCTTCAGCAACCAGTGGACACTCGAGGACGCCAGAGTGCTGCAGGATACTGCATGGGAAGTATCTGATCATTTGCCTCTGGTCGGACGCTTCTCGCTTGCCGGACCCACGGGTACACGTGATCCGGACATGCCATAAAGCTAAAAGGATGATCGGCGGGAAGCACCGTTATTGACGCCACCCTGATGAAATTGAGGTCGTCCAAATGGCGCGGAGATTCGCCTGAGCCCCGTGCAATTCTCGGCCAAAGTCGGTACAGTGCGTCCGCGATGTATTTAGGCATCGTCCTTTTTAGACTGATTTTTGGAGAATTTCGATGTCCTTGATGGTCGGCGACAAGCTGGTTGTGAGCATGCACTACACCCTTACCGATAACGAAGGCAATACGCTGGATAGTTCCGATGGCGCCGAGCCATTGGCCTATTTGCACGGCGCTGGCAACATTATTAGCGGCCTGGAACAGGCGCTGGTTGGCAAAGTGGTGGGTGACTCACTGAAAGTAACTGTGGCCCCGGCCGATGGGTACGGTGAAGTAGTTCCTGAACTGATGCAGTCGGTGCCCCGCGAAATGTTCCAGGGCGTTGACGAAATCAAGGCCGGTATGGCCTTCGAAGCAGAAGGCGAGGGCGGTCAGGTACAGCGCGTCGTGGTAAAAGAAGTCACTGACACCGAAGTTGTCGTGGACGCAAACCATCCTTTGGCTGGCATGACGCTAAATTTTGACGTTAACATTGTCGAAATTCGTGACGCCACCGAGGAAGAGATTGCCCACGGACACGCTCACTAGCATCGAAAGCGTTTACTGATTGTAATGCTGCGAACCCGCCGTCGGGCGGTTACGGATCGGGCCATCAGATCCGGTTGCATTTGCTCACGTAAGCCGGCTATAAAAAAAAGCGCGTGGCAATGCCACGCGCTTTTTTGTTGCTCCGCCAGGCGAAGCGTCGACCAGCATACTACAGGTCAAATTTGATCCCCTGCGCCAGTGGTAAATCGCTGCCGTGGTTGATCGTATTGGTTTGACGTCGCATGTAGTTCTGCCATGAATCCGAGCCCGATTCGCGACCTCCGCCAGTTTCCTTCTCACCGCCAAATGCGCCACCGATTTCGGCACCAGACGTTCCGATGTTCACGTTGGCAATACCGCAGTCACTGCCCGTAGCGGACAGGAACTGTTCGGCGTGCGAAAGGTTTTGCGTAAAGATGGCGGATGACAGGCCCTGGCGAACGTCATTCTGCATCGCGATGGCCTCGTCAAGCGTCGAAAACGGAATCAGATAAAGCAGGGGAGCAAACGTTTCGTCCTGCACGATTTCCCATTCGTTCTTTGCGATGGCAATCGAAGGACTGACAAAGTTGCCGGGTCGATCAAGGCGCTCGCCTTCCACCAGCATCTCGCCGCCCGCAGCCTTGACGTTAGCCACGGCGTTCAGGTAACGATCCACGGACGCCTGGTCAATCAGTGGCCCCATGAGCGTGCTGTCATCCAGCGGGTCGCCAATGCGTACCTGGCCGTAGGCCTTGGTTAAGCGCGCTTTCATCTCTTCCATGTGTGAGTCGTGCACAAACACGCGGCGCGTGCTGGTGCAGCGCTGACCGGCTGTGCCTATGGCGCCGAACACGATGGCGGGCACCGCCAGATCGAGATCCGCGAATTCGTCGACGATCAGCGCGTTGTTTCCACCGAGTTCGAGCAATGACTTGCCCATCCGGGAAGCGACACACTTGCCGACGTGCTTGCCGACTTCGCAGGATCCGGTGAAGGAGACCATATTGACGCGTGGGTCATCCACAAATTGCTGCGCCAGCTTGTTGTCGTCATCGATGAACATCTGGAATATCGCAGGATAGCCATGTTTTTCCAGCGCCCGATTACACAAATGCTGAATAGCTACGGCCGTAAGAGGCGTCTTGGGAGACGGCTTCCAGATGCTGACGTTACCGGCGATGGCCGCGAGAAAGGCGTTCCAGGACCACACGGCGACGGGAAAGTTAAACGCACTGATAATGCCGACGACGCCGAGGGGATGCCACTGGTCGTACATGCGGTGATCCGGGCGCTCAGAGTGCATGGTTTTTCCATACATCATGCGAGACTGGCCAACGGCGAAATCACCGATATCGATCATCTCCTGCACTTCGCCTTCGCCTTCTGCGCGGATCTTGCCATTTTCCAGCGTGACCAGCGCACCAAGCGCCGCTTTATTTGCGCGCAATTCTTCGTTCACCAGTCGCACTGCTTCGCCTCTTTGGGGGGCTGGAACCTTGCGCCACTCCTTTGAAACGTCGACTGCGTTTTGTAAAACCGTCTCGTAGTCTTTGGAGGATGCAGCGTACACACTTGCGATCAGTTCGCCGGTCGTAGGGTTTACAGACTCTATGATTCCGGCGTCTGTCGTGGATGACCAGCCATCGGCACCGGACCACGTTCCCGCGTTGTGCGTGCTTATGTTTAGTTGTTTCAGGATGTCTTGCATTACTTTCTCCGCGCCCCTCGGTTTCATTAATGGGGGATCCCGCTGAAGAATCCCGAAGTGGCATAGTGTGAATGCCGGGCATTTTGCCAAGAGCGGCGAGTTGATACCAGTAGAAACTGTTGGTGCACTAC
>CAWUKD010000057.1:0-20319 GCA_963922815.1 uncultured Gammaproteobacteria bacterium | reverse complement strand
CAATGGCGACGGGCGTGTTATCCCTAATACCTACTTTCCAGACGCGATCGACAAATGACTCATACTCCCTGCGATTGGGAATCCCGGTCAGTGCATCAATCTTGCTCAGCCCGTTCAATTTACGGTTGGCCTCCTCCAGCGCCGACGTTCGTTCAGCAATCTCCAACTCCTTGGACGATACGACCTGAGTCAGTTCGCTTTGCAATTTTGAGCCCGCTGCGATCGAATTGCGCAGTCGATGATGGGCGCGTCTTAACGCCGACGACCGCTTTCTCATTTGTTCAAATATCGGCCTGAATTCAGTGGGCGTATCCTCCGGCGTAGCGACCTCTTCCTCCGACCCATCAATGGAAAATCCTGAAATCGCCACGTTCATGTCGGTCACAGAGCGGGTTACCCGACGGACAATGCCACCGGATAAAAGCATCGACAAAACGCAGGCCACCGCAAGCGCCACGTTAGCGATCAGATAGTCGCTTAGCATCTGGCTGGATATCTGTGACAACGGCGCCCGAAGATAGAGCGTCCAGCCGTTTTGAGTCATTGCAGTCACCCCAACGTAGCGATGCTGGTCCTCGCCAGAGGGCATACCAAACTCATACGCCTCCCCAGGATTGAGTTCCGACGTCACCAGGGGATCACTCACGATAGACATTAGCCGTTCCAGCTCCGCCGCTTCGCTGGCGTAGATAACCCGACTGCTCTGGTCGGTCAGGATCATGCTCGACCCGTCGGTCTGGACACGATTAAGATCAAAATTCTCAAAAGCACTCAGATTCAGCGACCCCTCGACAATGCCCTTGCGTACCCCGTTGGCATCGAACATTGGCGCGCTCACAGCGACAATCGGATCGCTGCCCAGATCCCTGCCTTCAAAAACTTCGGAGATAAAAGGTCGTCCGTTTTCCATCGGGGTATAGAAATACGGGCGGTCAGCGACGTTGTGATCAACCAGTTCAGGAACCGGCAGCAATGTACCGGACATATTGGACGTAGCCGCCAACACATTACCCTGGCTGTCCGTACTCAACATAGTCAGGTAATCAGGATAGATTTCGTGATAGAGCAGGAGCCAGCGCGTGAGACTGGCCCGGTCAGGTTCGCCGCCTGCACTGGCTGCTGATGCGGCGGTGACAACACCGGTGCGATGTTTGTCAATGTATTGATCGATGGCGCCGGCAGCCGCAATCGCCGACTCCTCCAGGCGCTCGAACACTCGATCCTGCCGCAGGTGTGCAGATCGTTCAGCCAGAAACAGACCCAGGGACATCGCCGGTATGACACCAACAACCATGAGCCCGATTGAGATTCGGGCGCGCAAGCTCTTCCCGCCCGGCAGCCAGTCAGGACGTCGCATCTTTGAGGCGATTGAATACTCGAAGAGCGCATAGGCAGCGCCCAATCCCAGCAGCAGAACGGCAATAAACCAGACCCGGTCGTGCAGTGTCAATAATGCCTGCGATGTCAGCAATGTTTCGCTCATGATTCTCCTGTTCCCCGTCCAATTTAGCGACCGAGCACAGAAATTCTTAAGGTACTGAAACAGGCAAAAACCGCCGAAATCTGGCGTTTTCAGTAAAAGTTCAAGCGGTGGGAATGGGTAGAAAGCCTGGCAGCAGGCATCTTCGCCCGTTCGCCTGATTGTACGTGCGTGACGCACCTGGGAACGAACGCACGGGATCCGGAGCAACGCAGGCGAGCACGCGTTAGATCGCGGGTCGTTGTTTTACATAATGTGCAGTCTTTTCAGGCAACCGTCCTGTAACCCTTACCGGCAAAACTCACCAGCCCGGTCCAGCATGTATGGCAGGAACGGGTTATATCTGAGACGCATGAGCTGTTCGGTGGGAATTAACAGCACACCTCGTTCTCCGCGTGGCTGCAAGGAACCCAGCGTAAAATCACCCGGAGATTCGGGTCCTGGACGGGCGCCATATATCGGGTCCGCTTCGGAAAATGGAAGCGCAACGTGACTCAAAGAAAACACCGAAGGTGGCCATGCCAGATCAAGCGGAATGGCGTCTTCGCACCCGCCATGCGCGCAGTACGTAAAGGCTGAAACCTCCTGCCGGGTTTCCGACTGATTGCTGACAACGGTCAAATCATAGTGGCGCTCGGAAACGCTTTGAATCAAACTTACGTCATCGAGGTAGCCTTCCTTGAGGAAGCCCATCGCTTCGTTAGTGCGATTCACACCAAACACAACCAGCGCGCTTCCGTTAGACGGTAGACTTTGATACAGATTGTCCACCACGGCCGATAGCCTGACCGTGGCATCAACCGCAGACATAAAAGTAATGACAGGTGGAAAGTTGTTCCAGGCGTCGGTCTGACTGAGCTGATCTACGCGTTTCTGATTGAAAGTCGTCAGCAAATACGTCTGACGCCCGGCCTGTTTGGGAAACGAATTATATTTGTAGGGATCGTACTCGGGATTGATATCAGTCCAGGCAAACTTCTGAAACCCGGGAATCCGACTGACCACCAAATCAATGGTTGCCAGTGCCACCAGCGGATGAATAGCGATGGCCGGCGATACCAGCAAGAGCCCGGACGGCAGCACCAGCTCAGGATCTACGATAGCGTCAAGCGCGTAATCAACCGCCAGCGCCCCGCCCATCGAATAGCCTCCGATATACACGGGTTTGTCCGGTCCGACCACGTCACGCGCTTTCGCAACCGCACTGCGAGTCACGGCTCTCCAGTCGGCGGTTCGTGCTTTTAACAGCTCCCCGGGTAGCGTTCCATGCCCGGGCAGGCGAACAGCAATAATCTGCAATCCCTCTTCATGCAGTCGCGTGGCCAGCGTACGCATGCTGTAGGGCGAATCTGACGCACCGTGAATAAGCACTGCCGCTCCACGAGGGGAGTCGTGCTCAATAATGTATGACCAGTTCCAGTTGACCGGATACTCTAGCGGGTTAAGTGGACTACCGCCGAAGTACCTCAATGCCTGCCTCGACTGCGAACCAGCAAGTTCGTTTGAGACGAACGTTCTGAGCTCGCGATCCAGCTGTTCTTCCAGCTTCTGGTAAGCATCGAAGTCGATGCCATCGGGATATTCGCTGGCCCGAAATTCCGAGCTGAGTACCGGCTTGTGCCAGGGAAAAGTGTCTGGCAGAGACCGGGAGTTCATGGCACGTATTAACCAGAAAGTCAGTACGACGGTCAATGTCACCAGCAACACATATTTCAGAATTCGTCCGCTGAGAATTGCTTTCATAAGTCAGGCGCCACTATTAATCGGGATTGGCGAACGCGCAAGGCCTGCACTGTGCAGATCACCAGCGATCGCAATATTTTCGTTGTGCAACACGTTACACTCAGGGTCGGTTGCGGGCAAGCAAGCCCCCGCACCGCCCAACTGATTGGCCGTCACCGTCAGCGGAACGGTTGGATCTGCAGGATCGCCCGGGTCGGTCAGTCGCAGCCGCCTCGTGGGTGTTGTGACAGATAGACCTGATCTCGAAAACCAACGATCGCCCATACCGCATGATCCATCTTCGGCATCCCAGCCGGATAATATTGTCCATTCCTAAATGGAATCCTGTAGAAACGACTAAAGTATCCCGATTTCTTGCCGCTAAGACTGGATACGGGACAATTTATTGCGCAGTCACTCATGATCACAGAGATCACACAATCCTCTCCAGCCATTACGGGCCACCTCCTCCGGACTGAACCTGTCACGAAAGATTCAGCCAGGGAGACAGGCGGCGATACCAGCCGGGGCCCCGACGGTGCACAATTATCCGATTCCGATCAGAAGCGCTTGCGTGAACTGCAGGCTCGTGACCGCGAAGTGCGTGCCCATGAGCAGGCACATCTGTCTGCCGCAGGCGGACATGCCAAAGGCGGCGCGAGCTATACGTATGAACGAGGGCCTGACCAGCGCATGTACGATGTGGGCGGCGAGGTTCAGGTTGACACTTCCAAAGTAGCCAATGACCCGGTCGCCACGCTCCGCAAGGCTCAGGTTATTCGGCGCGCTGCACTTGCACCGGTAAATCCCTCGGCGCAGGATCGCCAGGTAGCGGCTGACGCGGCCAGGATGGAAGCCGAAGCACGAACAGAAATTGCGTCTGAGAAAACCGAAGAATCAACCACGATTGCTCACAGCGACAGCTCGTCCAATGTCAGTAAGGAAACTGACCGGACAGAGTCGTGCCCTGCGTGCGGTGGTGCTCACGCCGTCGGTGCTCATGACGGCATGACGGCCTACGCCGCTGCCGATGCCCAACCGACCAAAGATCTGATCGCTACTACCTGACCCGGTAACCCGGGAGAACTCGTCACGACTTAAGCGAATCGTCTCTGGATCATCCGACGTCTAACGCCACCGTCGCACCAGCCAACCTGGAACATCTGCGACTCCCTGCGTTATCTCCCGAGAGGGCTGAGTAATAATCCGGGGCTGCGCGTCACGCCTATTCGGATATGATCCGCGGCGTGACCAGCATGATCAGTTCTTTTTTGGCAGTCGCCTTATAGTTGGAGCGAAACAAACGTCCCACCACCGGAACGCTGCCAAGACCCGGTATGCTACGTATCGTTTCGGTTTCCTGATCCTGAATCAGACCTCCGATAACGATCGTTTCTCCACTCCTTGCACGAACCAGCGAAGACGCCTGACTGATATCCAGATTGGGAGCCGTGGATTGTACATTGCCATTGTCGTCCAGCACTTCGCTGACGCTAGACACGCGGGTAACAACGGGCGACACGTCCAGCGTAATCCAGCCGTCCCTCGAAATCTGGGGTGTGATTGACAGCACAATGCCTTCGGTCACGACCTGCGGGACATCGGTTGAAAACGTTTGTGACCCGGCACTGGTAGCGTCGGTCAACTGCTCTTTGCGAAAAAAGGTTCGATCGGTACCAACCTTGATCAGGGCCGACTGATTGTTCAGCGTACGAATATGCGGCTGAGATACGATAGTGACATCGCCATGCTCCTGAAGCGCTTCAAGAACGCCGGTGATGCTGTTCAGGCCGTTCTCGATGTTCGAATAGGCCAATCCCACGGTAGGCGGAAGCGCCGGCTGCCCTCCGGCAGGACTCACGATAATGGTGGACAGATTGCCACCCACAAATTCGCCGTCACCGCTTCTGACCATGCGCGACCAGTCAATGCCAAGGCTGCTGTCATCATTCAGGGCAACTTCAACAATGCGCACATCAATATCGACCTGGCGATAGATTGCTCCGTTGAGTTGCTCTATGAAGGACGCGAGCTCTTCGACTCGCTGGTGCTGATCCGTTACCTGAATCGTACCCGACAGACGGTTCACCAGGAGTCTGCCTTTCTCGGAAATCAGCGTTTTCAGCTGCTCTTCGAGTTCGCTCCAGAAGTCGACTTTGTCGGCCTGCTGGATCATCATCGTGCCAGCCGTCTTATCATCTCCACCGTCGCTGTCAGCGCTGGAACTCACCTGCGCCTGACTGCTACCGGAACCGCTTCGAACCAGACGTATATAATCAATAGCAAACGTGCGGGTCTCCCAGGACTTCACGTAGACTATATTGCCTCGCCGCTCCCAGTAATAACCGTTAGCCCCAAGCAACGACTCCATGACCTCTGAAAACGGAAGATCCAGAAGGTCGACGCTGACTGTTCCGGTCACATCCTTGTCTACCACGATATTCAGATCGTAAGTCTTGCCAAACAGGCGGCACGCCTGCCCTATCGGCAGATCCCTGGCGACAAAGCTAAACAGCTTTCCCGACTCGGGAGCAACCTGCTCGACCACCGCCTTGTCCTGCGCAATGGCTTGCTGCGGTACGTGAGTCTGTGAACGTATACGATCACGTATAGCCCGGTCATCGCTGACATCTGCAGGTGGTTTCGGATCGTGGGCACAACCCGCAATAATCACGCATACAGCGGCTACCAGAGTTGATCTGAAATATGCCATGTTCATTTGGGTACCTTTATGTTCATCGATCGACCGCTACCGATATGGAGAAGCCGTACACTTGTGTTTTGAATATCGCCAATACGAAACCCGCCTACTACGTCCCCGCTGCGAACAATTTCGCCGTCTACAACGGCAAAACTCTTTTGCGCTGAGCTCACAATGGCGGATACGCCGGGAACTACCCACCCTGGGGTCCTGCCCGACTTACCCGAAACCGGTATTTGATCTTTGTTTGTGACTACTTTGTCTTGCACCGCTTCGATATCGCGGTCTTTCAGGTTGGAATGCAGCGAGAAAGGATCGCGCGCCGGAGATTCGTTCCAGCGCAAATTACTTGTATCTATGCGCTTCAGGTCGTACTGGGCCGACACCAGCTGCAGTTCCTGCTCGACATTTTCACGCCCGGTATCGTCGCCTTCGACGAGAATTGAATCTATGTCAGTGGCGAATGTTTCATCAGATGGCGTGGCCGAAAACTCCGTGAATGGCACAATCACCTTCGAATAGATTATGCCGGCGGCACCAAGTACCAGGGCCATGATGGCCCATTTGTTATTGAATAGTTTCGACACTGTCTCTCACCGTTCCGTGGACCCATACGCGAAGCATCACCGTCATCTGTCGGGCGCCACCTCCCTCGCTTTCAATAGCCGCTTCTACGATCTCGACATACCACATTGAGCTCACCATGTATCTCATGAACTCCAGAAAATGCAGATACGTTTGGTCGGCGCTGGCTTCGTTCGTCGTAATCACTACTTCTATCGGCACCTCAAGCATATTCTCAATACTCGAAGCCTTACCTGCCTGCAGGGTGTAAGAGAAAACAAGGTCAATCTGTTCTGCGAATTCGCTTTTTTCACGCAGCCACTGGGCAAGCCCGCGGTAATCAACAAAGACTCGCCTCTGGTCGGCGTTTTGCACGCTTTCGGCAAGTGAACGCATTTCTTCCTGCGACCAGACCTCCCGAATTCGGAGAAGCTCGGTTTCAACCTGGCCCAGCTCGGAGAACTCCACATAGGTGTGTTCAATCAAGTCCATTCTGTGGCCAAGGAAAAAGTAGATAAGCCCGACACTGATCAGGGGCACAGCGGCGAAAATCAGCCGCGCAATGCGACTGGCAAAAATCTCATCAACTGCAGCGTTCAGAATGCGCTGCACTCGTATCCGGAACGCAATTTTCGGCAGCGTGTAACGTCGACTCCTGCGTCGTTCGTAGTCACCCTGATCGGCAGCTTCCGGCAGCCCATCCCACGGCACCGACTCGGCGGTACGCAGCTCGTCAACGCGTGGTTTCTGTGGATTAGTGGCCGCGAAGTCATCCTCTGCGGGTAGTAATTCAAGCTCCTTGTGCAATTCGGTCATTGAAACCGCCCCCGAATCTCAAACCCGATATTCCCCGACTGGGCTGCCCGGCCTTGTTGCAGTTGCTTCATCCAGGCATCTTCCCACGACACCGTGATCTCGGTATTCCACGGATCACTGCCCAGAACACGCTGCAATTCAGACAGCAAGGGAGCGACTTCCCCGAGCGACACTACAGACGTGCCGGTGATGGCAATTTCCCAGCTCGTCTGAGTTCGTGAGACTTCTGCTTTGGACAACACCAGACCGTCAGGTACCAAATCACCCAGATGGCTCAGGAAAAGCGCTGGCAGATTAAACGCATCCACATTGAGCAAGTCCAGCTTGGTTTTTTCGATATTCATGAGCTCGACTTCGCTCTGCAAGTGCAGCAGCTCTTCGTTCATGATGCTGATGTGATTACGCAGTTCATCGCCGTCGGTTCGGTGGCGATAAATGTTGTATTCAATAACAGTACCGATCGCCAGTGCCGACACTGCGGTAATAGCGGACATCATCACAGCACCCCGCAAGAACGTCTTGGCCGTAATTGACCTGCGTGCCAGAACCGGAATGAAGTTACTTGCCAGCGCCTGCGGCAGCTGCGCCACCTGAACCATCCAGAAACACGGTGTCGCCGCAAGCGGGTCAAAGTTAACGTCTACCTGAATCTTGTCGGACAAATCGGCAAGCGCCTCGTCGACATGATCGCCAATCAGCCAGGCATTGGATATCGACCCTCCGATACGCTGCTTGGCGTAGCCAATGGTACGGTTAATGTCCATTGCCAGACGATCGACCGTGTGTTCAGTCCATGGGTATGACAACTCGCGTACGAACAGGATTTCGCCGGTATTGCTCGACACGAGCATCTGGGTCCGATCGTCGAACAGAGCGATGAGGAGTATCGCCTCATCGTCATCCTTCGCTTCCAGAGACGGTACGTATTCGGACATGATTTCCGTCAGAGGCACCAGCAAACGAGGTTTCAAATAGAATTCCTCGCAGATGCGAATCACAGCATCAACGATCTTCTTGGGCATAAGGTGCAGCAATACGCCGTCAACCGCACCGCCCCTGGATACCGGGTGATGACGCCAGGATGCTTCGCCCTCAAAAGGCTTATCCATGGCGACATGACGAGCAAGGTACTTCTTCAGATCTTTGGGTGTCAGCGGTGGAATCTCGAGAAACTCATGCGTATGAAGGTCATCTTCGTAGGCGATCGCGACGGTTCCGCCGCGACTGATATCAACGTGATGACACGCTTCATACATGGCCGCACTCAGGCTGTTCAGGTCGGTAACAGGCGTCGGTGACTTCCAGCTGTCAACAACTTCTTTACCTTTAAGTTTGGCGATCCTGAATTCGCCATAGGCCCACTCGATACCGTAGTCAATACTCATTGCCGACTCCAGTGCCAAAACGTACCGTTGTCCCGATAGTCAAACCCGCTCTGTTCGGTAATCAGTACGGAGTCCAGCGTGGCCCCGGCAGGAAACGGGTCACTGAACAAACGAATCTTGGTACCTTCAAGCACATACCGCTCGGCAACACCCGACACGGCACCCGATGCCGCAGGTACGGCCGAAGTCGACTGATTTTCCAGGGCATACCCCGGCTGAGCGTTCTTGGCATTGGTAAACAACACCCGATGGAACAGATGACCCAAATGCAGCCTCTGCACCTTGATGTCTTCACTTTCGATGTAGCGCGCTCCAGGATCCTGATCCCAGATAGCATCGAAAACGGAACTGGTCGCCGGCAGATTGGGCACGTTCCGCGTCATATCGGAGATAATCATCACGCGCGGAGAGACCGGGGCATTGAGCAGCCCGTCGGTTTGGGTATAGCCATTGAAGTTTGATTCTGTTGACGTGAAGAATTGCGGGTCAAAATAGAGCGCTCGCCGAAAACCCTTTTTGTTTCTTTCAATCAGCTCTATCCTGTTCTGGCTTACGGACGCAATAGCGGCAGTCCAGCGATTCCTCTGCCTGCCCGGGATGGTACCTGTAGTTGATATGTGCCGTATCAGATCCTGACCCATTTGCTCGATGTTGCCCTCTTCCGCAGTGGAATAAGCATCGTTAATCGCGTCAAAAAGACTGGGGGCCATCATGCCCGACAAGATTCCCAGAATGGCAAGAACGCCGATCAGCTCCATCAGAGTAAAGCCCGCTTCTGAATAGCGTCTGCGTGCGGTGAACCTCATCAGTTAATCCCCTGAACCAGCGAAAACATCGGCAAGAAGACCGCCGCTGCGATCAGCCCTACAATGGCAACGAGAACCAGCGTAATCATCGGTTCAACAATCGCAAAAACGCGCTTGATCTGGCGTGGTATCTCTTCATCGAAGCGCTCGGCGGTCTGTTGGAGCATTTCGTCCAGCTGTCCGGAGTCTTCACCCACAACGATCATTCTCAAAGTCAGGGAAGAGACCACATCATGCTGTCGGAGCGCCTGACTGATACGGTCACCGCGCTGCACGGCGTCCTGGGCTTCTTCAATTGCCCGGTCCATAACCGCGTTATTGGTAAGCCCTTTGCACAGCTTTAGTGCTTCAACAATGGGTACGCCCGCTCTGAGCATGAGCGCCAGATTGTGCACAAACTGCGACTGGACCAGGAGCTTCTGAATCGCGCCGAAAACAGGCATCCTCAATTTGAAATGATCTAGCGCCATTGCGAGTGACGGCACCAGGGTGGTCGACTTTTTGATCACTACCACGGTGGTCACTATTCCACCGAGGATCGCCCACCAGTACTGCTGGGAAAACAGGCCTATGGTAACGACCGCTTTTGTCAGCATGGGCAATTCAATTTCAAGTTCGGCAAAAATTGCCGCAAACCGCGGTACAACAAAAATGAACATTAGGCCTACCAGGCCTGCCACCGCCAACATGATCATTAGCGGATAGATACTGGCCTGCTTTACATCAGCCATGATGCGATCAACCCATTCGAGATGCCCGGAGATATCGGAGAATATTTCAACGAGGTTACCCCCGTGCTCCCCGGCCTGAACCAGGTTGCAAACCTGAGACGAGAACACCTGGGGGAACTTTCGAAAGCTGCTCGACAGATCGTTTCCCGACTGTACGTTGAGACCGATGTCTTCAAGAATTTGCCTGAGCACCGGGTGCTCTGTCTCTTCAGCCATAGCGGCGATCGAATCTGCGATCGGAATGCCCGCCTTGAGAAGTGACGTCGAACCGTTAAAAAAATCAATCAGCTCCCGACGAGGAACCTTCTTACGCCGCGTTTGCCTGCGCGCTGCCTGAACTTCAGAGTCGATCAGCCAGTATCCTATCTCCCGCAGACGTCGCTCCAGCAACCGCTCACTGTCGGCGACCATGGTGCCGTCTGCCGGCCGGCCAAGCTTATCGACCGCGTGATAGGCATACTCCGGCATACCAACTACCTCACGACTCGCATAACTTCTTCCAGCGTAGTAGAGCCGGATCGCGCCTTCCCTATGCCGTCAAGAAACATGCTGGTCATGCCCGTTGCCTTTGCGAGCTCTTTAATTTCAGCGCCGGAGGCACCGCGGATAATTGGTGCATGAAAACTTTCATCAATCGAGAGAATCTCGTAGATCACCTGTCTACCCTGAAATCCGCTGTAGCTGCATTCTTCGCACCCTTCACCGTGAAACAGCTGAGGAACGGCGGAAAAGTGAGCGCCCAGATCCAGCTTGTCGATAAGCTCGGACGAATTGGTTACTTCGGTTTTGCATTTGTCGCAAATGCGTCGGACCAAACGCTGAGCGAGAATGGCAGACAAGGCTGGCGGCAGCATGTACCGGTCCACGCCCATATCAATAAGCCTTGGAATAACACCGACAGCATCATTGGTATGCAGCGTCGATAGCACGAGGTGGCCTGTAAGCGCCGCACGTGCGGCGAGCTGTGCCGTTTCGACATCCCGGATTTCGCCGATAAGAATGACGTCGGGATCCTGGCGTAACAGCGCTCGTAGTCCGCTCGCAAAGTCCATACCGATTTCGGCCTTCACCTGCGTTTGCCTGATTTTCCCCAGCGAATACTCGATAGGGTCTTCCAGTGTGAAGACGCTTCTGTCTTCCGCGTTGATGAGCCCAAGTGCGGTATACAGCGTTGTCGTTTTTCCGCTTCCGGTTGGACCTGTTACCAGAATCATGCCGTAGGGTCGCTGGACCATGGACTCGACAAGGCTGGTGTCGGCATCCGAAAAGCCCAGTGACGGCATCGACAGATTAACGCTTGTCTGATCGAGAATTCGAAGTACGATACTTTCGCCGGAATTAATCGGCAGCGTCGACACCCGAAGATCTACCTTGTTCTGGCCGAACAGAAACCGGATGCGACCATCCTGCGGAATACGTTTCTCGGTAATGTCGAGATTTGCCAGAAGCTTGATACGTGCAGCCAGCGAGGGCTGAATCGCTTTTGGGATTAGCACCTGCTGCCGAAGAACGCCGTCTATTCGCATCCTCACCCGAACGATTTTTTCATCCGGTTCAACGTGAATATCGGTTGCGCCTTTCTTGATGCCAAGTGCGATGAGCTGGTCGACCAGACGCACGAGTGGAGATTCAGACGAGGCTTCTTCTTCGTCCGGCATCGAACCCTGATGCATGATCAGGTCGATCGTATCTTCAATCGACCGGCCTCGGGCGTAATGGCGGGCGACGGCTTCAAGAATGTGACTTTCAGGCGCGGTCACCACGTTGATAGCATAGCCGGTCTCGCGCTCGAGATAGTCGATCGCAACCACATCGAAAGCATCGGCAATCGCGGCGGTTAGCAGGCCATCCTGAAACTCGATCGGAATAAGCTTGAATCGTTTGGCTGTTTCATAGGTCACCAATCCCAGCACATCCTCATCGATCACGGCGTTACGCACATCAACAACTTCTGTGTGCGCTTCGCTCGCCACCGTCTGAGTAATCACCTCGGCAGAGACAAAGCCGAGTTCGATCAGCACTTCACCCAACAGCTGCCCGCTGCGCCGCTGCTCGCGCAGCGCCAGGTCCAGCTGAGCCTCGTTAATGAGGCCGGCCGCAAGCAGCCTTGAACCGAGCGTCTTCCTCGCCTTCGGTACTTCGACTTCGGCGGTGGCGTCTGGCTCGATCAGCGCTTCTGTAGCAATGGCTTTCATATTGGTATGAAGCGTTGCTTACGTACGGGTCAGATAAATAATAAGGCCGCTGCGGCTGGATCCGTCCGCACCGAGGCGCTTAACGCGACCAGCCCTGTTCCAGGCGCCCGAACCCGTGTCGACATCGCCATCACCGTCGAGAAGATCGCTAATCATCTTGGCTTCGGAATCGCCTACGTTATCTACGCGCAATACGGCGACGCTGGTGGTATCGACGCTGCCGTCACCGTCAAGATCAAACTGGTAATTGGCATTGGCCGTTGAAATGATTGACCGGAATCCATTTGCCCGAAACGGGTTGTCGAACTCCTTCTCAATATAGGGACCATCCCATCCTCCAACAGGTCGCGCCGTTGAATTCGACATCAGCATGCGGCGGCCGTCACGCTGATCGGTCGGGATATGCTGTGGAAACGTCCCGGTATCCTCGTAATAGCTCGCAACGGCCGTGCGCAGAACGTTCACATCTTCAACAAATGCGGTAACTTTGGCGTTACGCATGGAATCAAAAATCATGGGGGTCGCCATCGACGCCAGAATGGCAATAACGGCAACCACGCCAATCATTTCCATTAGCGTGAAGCCAGCTTGTTTGGTTTTCATAACTTATCTCCGATCGGTATCTACTCTCAGTACCCCCTTGTATCGGCCGCATTGGTCATAAACTTTAGCGATTCGGGCCCGGAGCGCCCAGAATGTCGGGAAATTTCTGATTCTGGCCTGCCGGTGGCAGCACCACTCGACCGCGCTCTTCGCTGTACCAGGCTCGTTTTTACATAATGAGTAACCAGTCATCCCGCTTAGTCCGTTGAAACGGGCTCGGGCACGCGGCGCCACGGCGGGCCGCAGCTGGAGGTACTCACACGCCGCTGCGTCACGCCGATAGGTCCTCCGCATGACTACGGGAAGTACCTATTTGCTCCTCTGGAGTACCGGCGCAGCATAGGCGACCATGAGCCAAAACAGCCCTACCACCGTCTCTCATTCCGTCCGCGACGTCAGTTTCGATTCAGAACTGATCGAACGATATGGTGGCCGGGGCCCACGGTATACGTCGTATCCGACGGCACTCCAGTTCAGCGATGACTTTTCGATCGCAGACTACAAAGATCACGCGGCGGCCAGTAACCGCGCGCCGCGTCCGCTGTCTTTATATATTCATATTCCGTTTTGCCAATCACTTTGCTACTACTGCGGCTGCACCAAAGTAGTCACGCGAAATCAGGACCGAATCCAAAGTTACCTGGATCACCTTCATCGTGAAATCGATATGCAGACAGATCTCTTCGATTCGAAGCGTGTGGTGCAGCAGCTCCATTTTGGCGGCGGGACGCCGACCTATCTGAGTGACGCGCAGCTTTCTGCACTCATGGCAAAACTTCGACGCTCCTTTGCGCTCGACGACAACGAATCACGTGAGTTTTCGATCGAAGTCGACCCGCGCTCCATTCGCAAAGGTTCGATTCAACGATTGGCCGACCTTGGCTTCAACCGCCTGAGTCTTGGCATTCAGGATTTCAACCATGACGTCCAGCTCGCCGTCAATCGTATTCAATCAGTGAATGATGTTGCGGCAATCGTCAGCGATGCGAGGCAATATGGATTCGGATCCATTTCTTTCGACCTGATCTATGGCCTGCCGCACCAGACCGTAGAAAGCTTCGATCGCACACTCGACCAGGTCATCGACATGCGCCCTGCCCGACTGGCTGTATACAACTACGCACATCTGCCAGCACGATTCAAAGGCCAGCGCATGATTCAGGATAAAGACCTGCCGGGACCTGCCATCAAGCTGGAGATATTGCACCATACGATTGACAAGCTGGCGGAGGCCGGCTACTGCTACATAGGCATGGATCATTTCGCGCTTCCCGAAGACGAGTTGGTGATTGCCCAGGAAAACGGCAGCCTGCAGCGCAACTTCCAGGGCTACTCAACGCACGGTGACTGCGATTTGATCGGCCTGGGTGCCAGCGCCATTGGCAGCATAGGCACCGCCTTTGCACAGAATGCGATAACCACTGGCGAGTACGAGTCTCTGATCGGCGCAGGCCAGCTGGCGATCAGGAAAGGCGTTGCTATTGACGCCGATGACAGGCTGCGAGCCGCCGTGATACAGGAGCTTATGTGTCGCGATTTCTTCGATACGAAACGCTTTGGGGATCGTCACGACATCGACTTCAACACGTATTTCGCCACTGAAATGTCGAGACTAATGCCTCTCGCCCATGACGGACTAATCTCGCTCGAGCCCGATGGAATTCGCATCGAACCGAAAGGCAGGCTGTTGCTACGAAGCATTGCAATGGTCTTCGATCGACACTTGCCGGTCATTAATCACGATCGCACTGAGGACAAACGCTTCTCACGAGCGATTTAGACCCCCTGTCACAGCGATACTTCCCTCAGGGCCCTGAATTCAAGCTGACGACAATATTCACACAATCTACCCACGCAATGCGCGGAAGCGCGGACCATCACCGCTTTCCTTCCATTACTGTTCGGGATCAGCAATACGTGATGTGGAAATGATCAGCTCGTCGTACCAGGTAAACGCGTCCGGGTGCTCCTGGGTCGCTCGTTTTGCGGTCAGATAAGGCAACAGCCACACCTTGCCGTATCGGGTATCCGGATCCGTATTCGCCAAATCATATGTCTGTGAGACAACCCGGCGCGATGGTTCGCCTGCCCGTGCCACCCATAGCTCAACGATGCTGTCATTGCGATAGCGTCGATCGTTCTGATACCACGTTCCAATTTTGACCCTGACCTGAAACGTCATCCATTCATCCGCCACAAACGGTACCGATCCCCGCCCCGGGATCGCCTCGGACCGACCGTCTTTACCACGACAGCTGTGATACATCGCTGGACTGCCCTGTTTGTTGTTGACCACCAGCTCAAGCTGCGTACAGGAGCGCGCGTGCACGCCGGGGCGACTACCCTCCCCAATGATGACCTGCTTCCAGCTGTTGAACGGTACATACCGATTCGTCACAAATGCCGGGGAAAAGCGCTGCCGCCACTGAACATAAAACTCATCGCCTTCACCAAACTGTACCGACAAATCATCAGAGAAATTGGCATAGAACTGACCAGCGTGTCCTGCGCCTGACCGACCGGGCATGAAAAACTTCAGGCTTGAATTGCCGCTTGCCGCGTGCTCGGAAGAAAGCTCGACCCGCCCTGCCAGAGAGGCCGAGGGTGGCTTTCCGTTGACAAAAACCCCCACCGGCTTTCTCGCGTGTCCCCAGTGAATGGGGCCACCCATTGTCGCCAGTTCATCGCGCTCAAATCCAAAGCAGCGTATCGCTTTGGGTTGAGCACAGCGGGTCTCAAAATTCTGGAAGACTGCCGGGCCTTCGGTCGAAGGCGTTGCACAGCCGCACAGGATCAGCAGCGCCGCCGACAGCGTCAGAGCTCTCACGAACACTAAAGCTTCTATGGAAAACACATTCAACCGCATGCAGGCGTCCACGTGAAAAACCGGCGTTCAGTGTAACGCGAGTCCCGGTGCGTCCCAATGGCGAGAGCCTGCTGACCACTGATAACCGATCGTCCCGACGCCTCGATCAAGTAGATTCGGGCAGGATATTGCGTCGAGATCACCCCTGATACAGGACCGGCGCGCAGTGATTTGGAACGCCTGATCCAGCAGAAACATCTGAATATCATGCGGTTACCCGCGAACACAATGCAGGCCTGCGCAGAATCTGACTCGATTTCACGCGATAAGTCCACTCATTATCAAAACGATTTGCGGCGATCCCCGACTGAAGGACCGACAACCTTCAAATCATCGGATTTACTGAATTGATGGCACCTCGACGGCTTTTGGGCAACCAGGGATTGGCAGGTGAACCGATCGGACAGACAACGCGACCAATAGCACGGCTGGCCTGAACTGGCTCAGTGCTGCCGTCGGGCCGCGACACTACACGACGCGATGTATGAATCAGCACTGGCTACCTGCCCCCAATATGCCGTACAATCGCGCATCTTCGCTGCGGGGCATGCTGACATTCAGCGCTAATCGCACCATTAAGTTGCCCTGTACGCCACTCGTTATATCCATTTTTTTCTCCACTCTTTGATGTCACTGGTTTGAACGCCAGCGGCGCGGACCCTCATTGATTTATGTTTTTTAATCTCTTCGCCAAGAAAAACGGTAACTGGAAAGACGACACCCTGTCCGGACTCACAGTAGCTCTGGCGCTGGTGCCCGAAGCCATCGCCTTCTCGTTCATCGCAAAGGTCGATCCCATTGTCGGACTTTGGTCCGCCGTCTTTCTGGGGCTGATTACCTCATCCTTTGGCGGCCGCCCGGGCATGATTTCCGGCGCGACCGGCGCCATCGCCGTCGTAGTTGCCAAAGTCGTGGACATTGGCAATCAGGTCGGGCTCGAGCGCGGCATTGAAGATCTGGGCATGCAGTACCTGTTTGCCACGTTGATGCTGGCCGGAACCATTCAGGCGCTGGTGGCCGTATTCAAGCTCGGTCGTTTTATCCGGCTCGTTCCCCATCCTGTCATGATGGGCTTCGTTAACGGACTGGCCATTCTCATTTTATTTGCTCAGTTCGCGTCGTTCAAATCGCAAAGCGGCGAGTGGCTACCCGACAATGAATTGATGGTCATGGGTGCACTGGCACTGCTCACAATGGTGATCATTCAGTTTTTCCCGCGACTGACCAAGGCCGTACCATCGATACTCGTCGCCATTGTCACCGTCGGTCTGATCAGTTTTTTTGATCTGGTAAGCACCAAAACCGTGTCTGACGTGCTGTTTGAAGGTACGGGGAGTGCTGAACTCAAGGGAAGCCTTCCAGTATGGGGCTGGCCCGGTTCAATTATCTGGGACGTAGAAACGCTGCTGCTCATTGGAGGCACCGCAATAACAGTTGCCACAGTTGGACTCATCGAGTCATTAATGACGCTGCAGCTGATTGACGACATGACCGAAACCCGCGGCCAGGGTAATCGCGAGTGCTTTGCCCAGGGCGGCGCCAACTTTCTGTCAGGGCTGTTCGGCGGCATGGGCGGTTGCGCGATGATTGGTCAAAGCCTGATCAACATCAAATCGGGCGGACGTGGCCGAATATCCGGAGTAGTTGCCGCTCTCACACTGGCGATGTTCATCCTCGTCGGAGGTCCGGTCATTGGTCAAATTCCCATCGCGGCGCTGGTCGGCGTCATGTTCATGGTTGTTATAGGCACTTTCGAATGGGCCACTTTCCGTACGTTCGGCAAAGTTCCGGCGTCGGACATTTTCGTTATTCTGGCGGTGACGCTCATTACTGTGCTGCTTCATAATCTGGCCCTGGCGGTGATTAGCGGCGTTATTCTGTCCGCACTGGTATTTGCCTGGAAAAGCGCGCAGCACGTTCGCCTGTATCCACAGGACACCAAAGAGGGAGTACGTATTTACAGCCTGCAGGGCGTGCTGTACTTCGGTTCGGTGCGAGAATTCGCCGAACGACTGTCCCCCTCCAATGATCCGGACGAAGTCATCATCGATTTTAAATACGCCAGAGTGGCAGACTATTCGAGCCTTGAAGTGCTCACGGCCGTAACACGACGCTACCGCAAGGCCGGCAAGAAAGTCCGCCTGCGTCATTTGAGTACCGAGTGCCAGACCCTGATCGCCGCGGCCGGCAGTCTGGTTGAAATTGAAGTGGCAGACGATGATCCGCATTACACGGTGGCGTTGATCTAGAATTCAGGTCTGAAGGCATAACAGCCTCCAGGCTTGAGCTCGGATCGCCGTCTTTACAGGCCGCGGTCCGCAGACGGACGAAACCAATACCGCAACCTGCCAGGCGGGCTTGCGCGACGCAACACCGATAACGTTAACCCGGAAGCAAGCACGGCTGTGGTAGCGCTCGGCTTTGCCGCGACCTTCCCTTAAACCGGCGGCTAAACTATCTCGTCAACCGGTCGCTGTATCTGGTAACACCTTTTAATCCGGATATCCTGCAATGACCGAGACCGCCGCACCTGCGGCTTCGCCAATCCGAGGCCTGTTCTCGCGCGTGTATCGCGAAATTCTGCATAACAAGGCTCAGCTACCCAGCATGCCGCATGTGGCACTGCGCATTCGGGCGGCCATGCAGCAGAAGAACTTTTCTGTCGAAACCGTATCTCGTGTCATCGAAGCTGATGCCGGTACATCAGCCTACCTGATTCGCATTTCCAACAGCGCACTCTATCGCGGTGCCGTACCCATAAAAAACGTACAAACGGCCGTATCGCGTTTTGGTATGGAGGTCACACGAAACCTGGTTACGGCCTATGCACTGCGAGCAATGTTTACGACTCGATCACGCATTCTCGCCAGAATCATGCAGGACAACTGGCGAAACGGCGCCCGGCTGGCAGCGATCTCATCGATCATCGCAAAGCGCTGCCCCGGATTTGTGCCTGATCAGGCCATGCTGGGTGGACTGCTCCAGGACATTGGCGTGCTGCCTCTTCTGATGGCGCTCGAACAAAGCAAGCAGCCAATAAAAAACCCCGAACGCATTCAAGCGACTCTGGAATCCTTTGCCAACAAGATTGGGCCGGTGCTTCTAAACCACTGGGGCTTTGACGAACCTACCGTTGAAGTCGCGCGCAGTCGCAAAGACTGGCTTCGGGATCCGGGACCCGGCGCCGACCTGGCCGACCTCGTACTGATAGCCCGCCTGCATGCCGGTATCGGAACCGACGCACAGAGTGAACAGCCTCACATTAATGAAGTTCCCGCGTTCTCGAAGCTGCCCCTCGGAGACATTGGTCCAAATGACAGCCTGGCAATCCTCCAGGAGGCAGAAACGGATGTTCGTGATGTTATGATGACATTGGGTGTCTAAAGCGAAGCCCTAATCCGAACTCACCACATCAAATCGTCCGGAATCTGATGATCCTGGTAAAGCCCGTCATCTTCGGGCGCGGCGCACGAATCCTGACGAGACACGACAACAGTTTCATCCCTCTGGGCAATTTTATCCGCCACCGGAGCAGGAACCAGTTCGTAGCCGGCTCCCAGCTTTACAATCGCCAGTCGCCCGCTGACCAGATGCTCCCTAATTTCAGGAGAGACGTTGACCTTCTTAACTTTTGTGCTTTCCGTAAAATTATAGGCAACCACATCGTCACCATCACCTTTCTGCTGACGATTCATCTGTATCAGCTGCTTGATCTGAGCAGCTACCGCTTTCGCTTCAGCCGCCATCTTGCGTTCATGATTCAGCTTGCGATCACGCTCCAGCTTTTCCTGTCGCACCTTATCAGCCGCGATCTTGGCCTCATCAACCACCACTTCCCGGGTGTTCTTTTGGCGCTTTTGAGCCTTGCGCTTTTCCTGCGCTGCCTTTCTGGCCTTCTTGGCATCAATCAGTCCCGCCTTCAACAACTGATCCTTCATTAGACTCATTTTGGACTCCTGATATCAGAACGAAAAACCGCATTCCCGGTAACATAGTGCGGGGACAGTTTACCTATTTTTGCCCTGATCTGTACTGTTTCCCAACCTTGTTCCGGCAATCCGAAGGCGAATGCAGACTCTGGCTTGTCCGCACCACTATCTTGCGACATGGTGATTCATGTGCGAATCGCGCAATCGCCCTTGGTGATAACCGGCGTGTTAAATTTGTAGACTGCCTGTTCAAACTGCCATACTGGGACCCATAACCAATACCTGCTGAATTGTATTGGGACAGCCACCTCAAAGAATCACATCAACATGAAAAAATCTGACGCCAGAATTCACAGTGAAGTGAAAAAACACTTCGACTTTTTTGACGATGACAAGAACGGGTTCATCGATTTCGATGAATACCTGGATCTTCTGAAAATCATGGGCATCAATGAAACCGCCCGTGCAGCCGCCCAAAGTTTTTACCATATTGATACGGATGGCGATGGCCGCGTTTCGTT
>CAWUKD010000056.1:0-20339 GCA_963922815.1 uncultured Gammaproteobacteria bacterium | reverse complement strand
CTTAAGGTTGAGAAATCCACTGTTCCGTCGGCGTCTGTGACGTCACCCGTCACGTCGATTATCGGCGTATCGCCTCTGAAGACGAGTATGGTGTCAATGTCGTTAGCCACTGGACCCGTTCCGGGCGCCGTAACAATTACGCTCACGGTCGACACATTGGATGTCAGCCCGGTGGCATCGCTCACATTAAAGGTGAAGATGTCCACGCCGACGTACCCGGGATTCGGCGTATATCGAACGCGGCCGTTACTCAGCACCTGGGTTGTTCCGTTAGCAACATCGGACACGACCATCACGGACGACTCAACAATATCGTCTTCCGGGTCCGTTGCGTTGCGAAGCACCCGGATGTTATTGAATGTATCGTTTTCGACAGATGCCGAGCGACTCTCAGTTACTGGCGGGCTGGGTAGCGGCACTACCGAGACATCGACCGTCGCGGTGTTCGACACCGCTCCGGCGATATCAAGCACCTGGTAGCTGAACTGATCACTGCCGTTACTGTTGAAATCGGGCGTGTACAGGAACTCGGTTGGTAATGCACCGGGAATGACCGTACCTGATGAGGGCGCGTCAACCATTTGCACACTGGCAAGATCGCCTGCACCGTCACCATCCGTATCATTTTCTCCCACCTTGATTATGACAGCGACATTTTCATCGGTGGTTACCACGTCGTTATTGGCTACCGGATCGTCGTTGAGAGCATTGATCGTTATCGTCACCGTTGCATCGCCTGACAGGGCGCCTTCATTATCGGCAACCCGGTAGGTAAATGCGTCCGCTCCGGCGAAATCTGCATTCGGCGTATAGGTAGCGGCGCCGGATACCGGATCAATAACAACCGTCCCGTTAGCCGGCGTAGCCTGTACGGTAACGGTCGACTCGTCGATCGCTCCGTCGAGGTCGCTGTCATTGCTGGTAACAGCAATAACAACCGCCATGTCCTCATCCGTAACGGCGCTGTCGTTGGCGGCAACCGGGGCATCGTTTACCGCAGCTACCGTTATCGATACCGTCGCTGCCCCCGAGGTCAGTCCGGTCGTATCAGCAATCGTATACGTGAAACTGTCCGAACCGAAAAAATTGGCCGCTGGTGTATACGTTACAGTGCCGGTCAGTGGATTCACCACCGTCGTACCGTTTTGAGACGCCGTCACAATGACTACTGAATCCGGGCTGATATTGGACTCGGGATCACTGTCATTGCCCAAAACGACAATCTCGACCGCCGCATCTTCGAGGGTAGTTACCGCATCATCAAGCGCCACCGGTGGCTCGCTGACATCACTCACGCTGATACTTACGGTGGCCGGCTCCGACCGTGCGCCACGCGCGTCGGCAATGGTGTACGTCAGCGTATCCATACCGCTAAAATTATCATTGGACGTGTATGTTACGTCTCCGCTGGCCCCAACTGTTGCCGTGCCGTTCCCGGGAAGCGCATCCAGTTCAACGGTACTCGGATCCAGGTCGTTGTTACTATCGGTGTCGTTGAGATAAACCGCGATCACCACCGGCACCTGCTCTTGTGCTGTCACGCTATCGTCTACCGCAACAGGCGCAAACTGCGACTCTGAAATGGTGAGCGAAACGGTCGCGATATTTGATACCAAACCTTCCGGGTCCGTGATTTGATAGGTGAACGAATCGCTGCCGCTAAACCCGGTGTTCGCCGCGTATACCAGCCGATCAGTCAGCGGGTCGTAGGTCACCACTGAATTCGATGGCCCGGACAGAACCTCGATATCACCGTTCAGCAGCGGACTGTCAATATCGACATCGTTGTCCAGCAGGTTGAGCGCACTGGAAACGTTATTTACCACGATAATACTGTCGTCTGCCGCAACCGGTGCGTCATTCTGTCCGGTCAGGTTAATCGTTACCAGCGCCGGCGCCGATTGCAGCCCGTCGGCGTCCTGGACCTGGTAGCTCAGGGAATCGCTTCCATCGAAGCCCGGATCAGGCGTGTAAACAAGCGTTGCAGACGGTACATCCCATACGGCGCTGCCAAATGCTGGTTGAGAAAGCAACATGATGCTGGCACCAGCAAGTCCATCGACATCAGTATCATTCGCCAAAAGTGGTACCAGCGCCGGTATATCTTCGACGCCCTGCGCAATGTCATTCTGTGCCGTCGGTGCATCGTTGACCGGAGCCACATTGACAAATACGTCGGCAGCGTTGGACTCCAGACCCAACTCGTCGGCCACCCTATAGCTGAATCGGTCTGAACCGAAATAGTCCGGATCCGGTGAATAGAAGACAGCGCCTGTCAAACCGTCGACGCTGACACTGCCGTGGTCCGGCTGAACGATGACCCGCACCGTTCCGGGATCAATCAGGCCGTCGCTGTCGGAATCGTTGCCGATTACCTCTATGGTGGCAGATACGTCTTCATCGACTAAGATAAAGTCATTCGCCGCAGCCGGGGCTACATTGGTCACGGCGTCGGCCGGTAGTACGGTCACAGACACCAGTGCCGTGTCGGAGTAAATACCATCGCCGTCGGCTACCCGATAAGAGAAACTATCGTCACCCGAAAACCCGGGCGCCGGTGAGTAAACAACCCTTCCTGACACGAAATCAACGGCAGCCAGCCCATTGGCAGGACCGGATACTATCTCCAGGGAACCACGGTTCAACGCCCCTTCGACATCGCTATCATTGCTGAGTACGTCAATGATCAGTGACTGGGCACTGCGGGTAAGGGCACCATCTGGCAGGGAAACGGGTGCGTCGTTCACCGCGATCACATCCACCAGTACATCAGTGGCTTCCGATCGCTTGCCGCCCTGGTCAGTGACCGCATAACTGAAGGCATCGGATCCGTTGCTGTTTTCAATTGGTGTATAAGTCACCACGCCAGACACCGGATCAACCGATAAGACTCCGAACATCGGAGAGCCCATAATCTGAACGCTTCCCGAATCGATCGGGTTCTCCTGCCCGAGATCATTTGCCAACACGTCGATTGCGATGGCCGTATCTTCGGGCGTTGTAACCACGTCAGGAAACGACTGCGGCGGACCGCTCTGCCCTATCTCGATAATCCGTACGACCGGTTCAGACATATTCCCGGCGCTGTCAGTGGCCACGAATTCAACTGCTGTAGAACCAACCTCAAACATACCGGGCAAGGCACCCCCACCCGCAAGACGTACCGTAACGGGCACAATGCCGTCCCGGTCGTCGGTTGCGATGGCCGAGTTAATGAAGCTTTGCAGAATCTGGTCCGCGAGAGATACCCCGCCACCGGACACCGGAATCAGCCGCATATTGTTCGGCAGCGCACGCAGTCCGGGCGCCGTAGTATCGTCCCGTACAACGATCTCTTCACACGATGGCTGATCAATTTGCAGTAGTTCAACGCCATCGTAAGCCGAACTCAGGTTGTTTCGAAATCTCAGAATCTGAAGATTCAGATCAATCGTATCGCTAATTTGACGAACCTGCCCGTTCATAAGCACATTGACCGGTCCATTGATATCCCGGCCGTTTAACCGGCACTCAGACAGGTCGCGAATCAGGGCATCAATCAGAATATAGTTCGGCGCCGCCACATTCAGATCCACGGCAATCCGATTGAGGCTCGTTGCTGCGGCACCAATCGCCATGGCATAGCGTCTTGACTCTTCGCTGGCGTCGGCCGCGGGCAAGACCGGATCCGCCACGTCGGTCGTAAACACATCCAGCCCAAAAGCGTCGGCCGATTGCGTCCGATTGCCTGCGAACACGGACAAGAAGTTTTCCCCTTCTATCTCAAGTCGCGATTTTCTCAACACAGCGTTGCTGAATACGGTAATCGCAGCGAATGCGGCATCTTCTGGCAGAATCGTCTCCATCGTGTATTGCTCTGCGATGGTGATCAGGCGGGCCGCGCCAATCTCATATCGTGAGTCCGAAGGATCCTGGAAAAATCCGCCCCGTGACTCAACCACAAGCGCACCTCTGTCAGGCGGCAAGTTCACGCACCAGCGCCCGGTCGAATCCGTTTGTGTTCGGGCCAGTGCCGGGCCTTGTGCCTCTCCCCGTCCGTCCACTTCGTACAACGAAATAGACGCCGCGGCCACAGGACCCAGAGTCACGATGCCGCATACTTCGTCGACGGCGGAAGGCTGATCGGCCTGCGTGACGAGCACATTGACTGTGCCTGCAGACACATCAATGCCGTCAGTAATCGAATAAACCAGACTGTCGGATCCTGCATACCCCGGGTTCGGAACGTAGATCAGGCGGTCGTCGTTCGCGTCCGCGGTTCCGTTGTCATCAAGGCTCACCGTACCATTGGCAGCGGCCGAAAAGCTGAACAGCGACAGGTCCTGATTGTCGCCGTCAATGTCATTGGCCAGTACATCAATGACCACCGAGTCGGGTGCCTGCGTTGTGGCCACATCGGATTTTGCGATGGGCGCCTGATTAGCCGATGCCTCGGGTGTTCCACCTGCACCCACAACCAGAGTGACATAGCCGTTCGCACGGCCATCGCGACCATCGGCCACCGTGTAGGAAAAAATGTCAGTGCCGACATAGCCTGCGTTTGCCGTGTAGATAACTTTATCGTCTCCGGAAAAAGACGGCGTGTCATTGTCGTCTACCGAGACGGTTCCGTGAGAAGGCCTGCCGGTAAACAGAATCGAGAGCGGGTCATCGTCCGGATCGGAGTCGTTGGCAAGCACGCTGACAGCAACACTGCCTGCATTAATGGACACGAAGTCATTGACCGTCACCGGTGCGCTATTGGGCGATCCGACGCCAGGGCCCGGGGCCGGGTTTACAGGCGGTGGTGGCGTTGAGCTTCGGTCGCCACCTCCCCCACAGGCCGTTAGTGCGGCCAGTAGGATTCCGAGCATGAGCGCACGCAAGCACATGTCAGCCCAGGCTCCCGGAACTGCACAACTGGACGTTGAAAATTATGTAAAGCAGAGTCATGTTTGGCCGCACGGTCCCGGACAGTGAATTAGGTGTCTCACTATTGTAGGCAGTCTCCGCTGTATTGCCTGTGCCACCGATCACACTCTGATGCTTAATGTTCGCAAGCACCCCGCTACTTTATTCAGGGCAAAAAAAAGCCCGCCGTAGCGGGCTTTGTTACAATCTGTATCGTGGTTAGTCTCCGCGTTGAAACGCCGCAGAACCGTCTACTGTCGTGCCGCCTTCTTCCAGGCTGAACGTCATACCGGCACCGGTAATGTCTCCGGCATCGTTTCCACTGAAGAAGCCTCCAAGATCACCGCTGCCCTGAGACACACCGTTGTCCCCGATGACATCAACCGTGTCGAACTCACCTTCGAACGTGGCGTCTGCGGAGTTGATGTCCACATCGCTGGCACTCGCATTCCAGACTTCCGACGTCTCCTGGAACGACAGACTGACATCAGCATCTACCGTTTGCGAGGTGAAATCTGCCGAAAGGTTTGCCGAACCGAGCGTACCGACATTGCCGCGATTATCGGTTGGATCCGTGTTACCCACCAGATCGAAGTTAGCCGTGCCGGTTGTGGGCACCACAGGTCGGGCGGCGCCATCGGCGCTGGACACGTAGTGAACGCTGCCATCAATTGGCGTCGTTGTCGTACCGCCTGCAGTGGTAACCACCGTACTGCCATCGGCCCATCGGCCCCAGCTCAGGTCGGTCGCGCCGTCACGGTTACTGTCTCGGCCTACGTTGACCGGCTGCGCGTCCACTAACGATACGTCAGAGTCTGCATCGGTAAAGCCGATAATGCTACCGGCTTCGTTACTCACCGGAGCGGCTCGTGCGCTTACTCCGCTGTCCACCGTCGCTCCATAGCGAGTAAATGCAACTGCACCTGTGCCGGTACGTGATGATTCATCACCTGAAACCAGATCGTTGACGTTTCCGCTATTATCCGTCGACGTCACGCCGACATCGGCGCTTGCCGGTGCTTCCTGCTGTTCTGCTTCAAGACTGGCTGCGCCGTTGACGGCGGCCGTTGTACGACTGGACAGAAGACTGGCCGCTTCGTCACTCTTGCCGGGGGCAGACTGTGCGTCCTTGGCAAAACCATACTCGCCGGCATCCAGATTGAGTGTCCCGCTCGCTGTTTCCATAACAACACCGCCGGAATTTACGCCAATATAGAGTCCGTCACTCACCGTTCGGCCGAGCACCTTGCTGTAAGTAGCGCAATCGCCAGCGCAGAACACCGCGTCGTAGTCTGTCCCGCGAATACCGATCGTCGCCACAGGTGTGTTCACTCGATAGTTGGCCTTGTTTTCCTTACCGATCGCGCCGGTGATAGACCGGAAGCCACCTTTGATTAGCACAAAAAAGCTTCGAGACGGTGCGGCAAGCGCCATGTCTTCTTTGGCCGGCATTTGAAACTGTTCGATCAGAAACTCGGTTCCGGGTCGAAGCGCAAGCAGACCTCCGTCCGCCATTTGCAGCTGAGTCCGCCCGTTAGAAGCAGTAATTACCGTATCACCCTCGGCAACCCGGTCACCTTGTTTTAACGCGCGGCGATCGCCATCAGCGGTAGCGACATACACCTTACCGTATACAAATATGGCCTTCCCGGCATCGGCGTAAGCGGATGCACAGAACAGCAATGACATCATCGCAATCGAAGTAAGTGCTGACTTGACAATAGTCTTATACATTGGATCTACCTGATTCTGGTTTCATTCCGAGTCATCTCGAATACGGACCATACTATCGAAGAAGCCCGAAAATGGCTGTGATCATCCTCACAGGATGACGAATCCGGCCGTAACAAAGATCCGGTTTACTGGAATTTGTACCGTAATCGCAGCAGAGCTTCGAAGCGCTCGTACTCGAATATGTCAACAAACGTGTCGTTTCGGGTATACGTCAGCGAGTGGCTTAACGTCCATGAGGGGCGAAACGCCCAGTTAGCAGTTGCTGCAATCCTGTAGCGATCGTCCTCTCTTTTGCTGGAATAAAGCTGCTCAAAGAAGACTTCACTGAACTGGCTGTTCTGGTAATCGATCGCCACATTGGCGTTTACAGTTTCATTGAATTTCCAGCCCAGCGAGGCGCCTGCATAGATAAAATCGCGTTCGTATCGTGACGTAGAAATGCGAGGCTCATCGGTTCCGGCGCCCGCCCTGAACAACACCTGTCCCTGAGCATTCTCGCCCAGACTGTAGACACCAATCAGTCCCGCCTTGAATCGATCAACATCCTTGACCTCCAGGCTCTCGCTAAATTCAATGCGGCCCGCTTCGCCCTGTATACCAATGCGCCATAGCGGCGACACTTTCCTCAACCAGGATCCGGACAGCGCCATACCGTCGCTATTGCGCTTGCCGTCTATATCAAATTGATACGCCGTCAGCTTGAGCTGTTGGTAATCCGTATCAGTCACTCGTACGAGTCGCGTATCCATCGACAGCGCATCAGAATCCACAAAGGAGGCCTGCCCGTTCTGGCGCTTGCGATATTCAATTCGGCCGGACAGCTTCATGCCGCGCGTAATGGCATAGCCGGCGCCCGCTGCCACGCTGAAATCAAGAAAATCGCTGTCCTGCTCCTGACTGGTCGCGTCGAGCGCAAATCCGAGAAACTCGTCCACCACCGTGGCGCTGTTGACGTTACTGTCATAGCCCGCCGCCGTAGTCGCCTCAAGGTAACGTGACCAGCGGTTCGTTCGACTGCGCTGCTCAATAATTCCGCTTAGCTCGCGGATCTCAGCGAGCGCTTTTTCAGGCGGTTGCAGACTGGTAAGCGTATCCAGCTCCGAATTGGCCCGGGCATACTTCTTGCGAGCCACGAGTACTCGTGCGTAGTCGAGGCGCGCACCAAGGAATCGGGGCGACTGGGTAAGCAAACGCTCAAACACAAGTTCGGCGGTCGCATGCTCGCCTTTGTCCATCAACGCAAGCGCCAGCGCGTAATCAAAACGCGTTTCTCCGGCATGCTCCTGAATCAGCGGCTCAAGCAATTCCAGAGCGGCCTCCGGCTGACCGGACCCGATCAGTTGCTGCGCCTGTTGCACGACTGAGTTCAGATCGGCAGAGACGCCGGATGTCGTGCTGAACATAATCGCCAGTAGTGCGATGCGCCATGTATGTTGAAAACGTGTCACGAAGAATCACTTCCTTGCTGTAGTCAGAAACGCGCCGATCGGTGAGTTCCGAGGTTGTCGAACAGTCTGTTTGCCCGATACCGACAGAAACACCGTTTGGCGGTCGAAACTAAGCTATTTACCTATAAAAGGCACTGCAATTTGCCAATTTTCTAATAGGGATCATACAGATACGACTACCTATCGATGTGATGTGATTCACAGTATTCTGTTAACATATCGCTAAACTACAGGGATGACTATGCAGAACACTCCGGAAATAACCGTTGCGGCGATTGCTGAGCAAAACGGCCGATTCCTGACTATCGAGGAGCGGGTCAGAGGAGAACTGGTGTTAAACCAGCCTGCTGGCCATTTGGAAAATCACGAGACGCTGGCAGAGGCCGTCGCCCGTGAATGCCTGGAAGAATCGGGCTGGCACTTCGAACCCTCTCACCTGTGCGGTATTTACACCTGGCGACACCCTCGAAAGGACGTCACGGTAATCCGCTTTGCCTTTTGTGGCCGGGCGCACTCCTTCGATGCCAATGCCACTCTGGATGACGGGATTGTACGGGCGCTATGGCTTACGCCCGATGAAATCTTCGCTCAAACTGACCGCCTTCGCAGCCCCATGGTGACTCAGGCACTTCACGACTTTGCGGCCGGACACCACTACCCCCTCGACATGTTCACATCGGTCGTCAATCCGGCTTTGGATGAGCTCGAACTCAAAGCGTCCATCTGAGATTGCATCTGGCTAACAGCCGTATTTTCGGCTTCCGGCTCTTTAAAACACTCGCTCCAGACCCCATATCCAGTCAGCAATCACGGTGCCGACGGCTGGTCTGAGCCCTGCACCCTGACTATTTCCATCAATCGAGTCGCGGTACACTAACTTTCAGCCTGGATACGTAGCACCCTCTTCAAATGAATACATCCCGCTCCAAAGTAATCGTCGGCATGTCCGGCGGCGTCGATTCTTCCGTCTCAGCCGCTCTTCTGCTCGAACAGGGCTATGACGTCGAAGGGTTGTTCATGGTCAATTGGCAGGAAGATGAGGAAGCCTATTGCTCCGCGGCTGATGATCTTCAGGATGCCCGCGACGTCTGCGAGCATCTTGGCATTCCCCTTCATAAAGTAGATTTCTCGGCCGAATACCGGCAACAAGTGTTTGACTACTTTCTCGAAGAATATCGCGCCGGCCGCACACCGAATCCGGATGTGCTGTGCAATCGCGAAATCAAGTTTGGTGCGTTCTATCAGTATGCCAGGCGACTCGGGGCCGATTTGATTGCCACAGGGCACTATGCGCGAGTGGATGTCAGCGACGGTGTGCAACTGCTGAAAGGGCTCGACAGTAATAAAGATCAGTCCTATTTTCTGCACCAGTCACCTCCCGCCGCACTGGAGCGAACCTTGTTCCCGCTGGGCCATCTGCACAAGAACGAGGTGCGCGACCGGGCTCTGGCTCTGGGACTGCACAATCATCAGCGTAAAGACAGCACAGGAATTTGCTTTATCGGCGAGAGACCGTTCAAGGAATTTCTTTCGCGCTACATTCCCGCACAGCCAGGCAATATAGTGACGGATGACGGTAACGTTGCCGGAACGCATGACGGACTGATGTTTCACACGCTGGGCCAGCGTCAGGGTCTCAGAATTGGCGGGCTCAAGGGCTATCCCGACGGCGCCTGGTACGTCGTGGACAAACGGCTGGAAACCAATGAGCTGATTATTGGCCAGGGGGCCAGCCATCCGCGACTGCTGAGCCGACAGCTCACCACAGGTCCTGTGACCTGGATAAACGAGCCGGCAGGTGGCGCGCTGCAGGCCAAGATTCGCTATCGACAAACGGATCAGCCTTGTGAGGTCACTCTGACGGGCGAGAATGCCACCGTAGACTTCGCCGAGCCCCAGCGCGCCGTGGCGCCCGGGCAGTTTGTCGTATTCTACCAGGGTGACGAGTGCCTCGGCGGCGCCGTTATCGAAGACCATGAACGCATCAGTCACTGACTGTTGCTGCAACCGTAAAAGCGCATGGACTTGTCATGTGCCCCTTAATGGAACTCGCCCGGCACATCGCGGTCTGGCGGAATAATCGCACAACTACTTACGATGGATATTAATATGACCCAGTATAAAGATCAGGCAAAGTCGACGCTTAGCGTAGGTAAGAACGACTACGAAATATTCAGACTGGACAGCATCCCGGGTGTCAACCTTGAGCGACTGCCCTATTCGCTGAAAATTCTGCTGGAAAATCTGCTGCGATTTGAAGATGGCGTAGACGTTACCAAAGACGATATTGACGCATTGGTAAACTGGGATGCCAACGCCGAGCCATCCCAGGAAATAGCCTTTACACCGGCCAGGGTCATCCTGCAGGACTTCACCGGAGTACCTGCGGTTGTCGATCTCGCGGCCATGCGTGACGCCGTCGTGCAACTGGGTGGCAACGCCAACGATATAAACCCGCTGTCGCCGGCAGAACTGGTCATTGACCATTCGGTTCAGGTAGACAAATACGGCACAATCAATGCCCTCGCTGAAAACAATCGAATTGAGTTTGAACGGAACAAAGAGCGCTACTCGTTCCTGCGCTGGGGACAGCAGGCGTTTAAAAATTTCCGCGTGGTTCCACCGAACACCGGCATCGTTCATCAGGTTAACCTCGAGTACTTAAGCCGGGTTGTATTCGATCAAACCAACAATGGCGTTCGTCAGGCGTATCCCGATACGCTGGTTGGTACAGATTCACATACCACCATGATCAACGGCCTCGGCGTGCTGGGCTGGGGCGTAGGAGGCATTGAAGCCGAAGCGGCCATGCTCGGACAGGCGATTACCATGCTCATTCCTCAGGTCGTCGGCGTAAGGCTCACGGGCAAGCTACCGGAAGGAGCAACCGCAACCGATCTGGTTCTGACCGTGACCGAGGCGCTGCGCAATGTGGGCGTCGTTGGCAAATTCGTTGAATTCTATGGCAACGGCGTGGCTCAGCTACCGCTGGCCGACCGCGCGACGCTTGGCAATATGTCTCCGGAGTTTGGTAGCACCTGTGCAATTTTCCCGATCGATGAGGAAACTATTGCCTATCTGAAACTGTCAGGGCGCGATGACGAACAGGTTGCCCTCATTGAGCAGTATGCGAAGACTCAGCATATGTGGCGAGATGATGATCACGAAGCGGATTACTCCACGTCAATCACTATTGATCTGGCCACAATTGAACCCAGTATTGCCGGACCCAAACGACCGCAGGACAGAATCCCTCTTAAGTCGGCGCATACCCGTTTCGCCGAACTCATGGAGCCGATTGAGCAAAAGCGTGAAAAATCCGAGAAAGGCACAGCCACCGTCAAAGCTGCGAACGGCGACTTTACGATCAGCGATGGCGCCGTTCTGATCGCCGCCATCACAAGCTGCACCAATACTTCGAATCCGGCCGTAATGATTGGCGCCGGCCTGCTGGCCCGCAATGCCGTCAGGCTGGGACTCACGAGCAAACCGTGGGTCAAAACCAGCCTTGCCCCGGGCTCCAAAGTGGTGACCAATTACCTTAAGAGCTCCGGGGTTTACGATGACTTGCAGGCGCTTGGTTTTCACACTGTCGGTTACGGCTGCACCACCTGCATTGGCAACTCGGGACCGCTGCGACCGGATATCACCGAAGCGATGACCTCCAGCGACGTTGTGGGTGCATCCGTACTGTCAGGCAACCGCAATTTCGAGGGTCGCATCCATGCCCTTGTACGCATGAACTTTCTTGCCAGTCCTCCCCTGGTGGTGGCCTACGCCATTGCCGGAAACATGAACATCGATATTTACCACGATCCCCTGGGCCAGGATCAGAACGGGAATGATGTTTATCTCAAAGACCTCTGGCCGAGCCAGAAAGAGATTCATGAGACCATTCTGGCCACTGTCGATGCGGACAGCTTTCGTTCCGGCTACAGCGATGTCTTCACGGGTGATTCCAACTGGCGCGGACTTGACATCGATGAAGGTGAAATCTACGACTGGGCCGCGGACTCAACCTACGTCAAGAATCCGCCTTATTTTGTCGGCATGTCCAAAGAGGTAAGCCCTCCTGCAGATATATCCGGTGCGCGTGTGCTTGCACTGCTTGGAGATACCGTTACCACCGACCATATCTCGCCCGCCGGTGCCATCGCCAAGGATGGGCCGGCCGCCAAGTACCTGATGGCACAGGGCGTCGACCCGAAGGACTTCAACTCTTTCGGTTCGCGTCGCGGAAATCATGAAGTCATGATGCGCGGAACGTTTGCGAACATCCGCTTGCGCAATCAGCTGGCCCCCGGGACCGAGGGTGGCTGGACCACGCATATACCGTCGGGCGAAGTCATGAGCATCTTTGACGCATCCATGAAATATCAAGCAGATAGCACACCGCTAATTGTGATTGCCGGCGCAGAGTACGGCACCGGCTCGTCTCGCGACTGGGCCGCCAAAGGCACCCTGCTACTGGGCGTCAAAGCGGTGATAGCTGTGAGCTACGAACGTATTCACCGGTCCAATCTGATCGGGATGGGCGTGTTACCCCTGCAGTTTCCGGAAGGTGAAAACGCCGAAACCCTCGGGCTAACCGGTTCGGAAACGTTTTCCATAGTCGGGGTGTCCGACACGTCGCGTGACGCCGTTACCGTCACCGCCACGTCGGACAGCGGCACTACGACCACCTTCGACGCCAAAGTCAGAATTGATACACCCAAAGAGCGCGACTATTTTGAAAACGGCGGCATTCTGCACTACGTGCTGCGTCAGCTCGCCGCCTGATCCAAAACGGGCAATCAAAAAAACCGGGCGCTGCCCGGTTTTTTTTTGCGGTCGAGCCGTATCGAACTCAGTACTGCAGCAGCCAGGCGGGGAGAACGGCGCGCGTGTCGTTTAGCCGGGCTTCACGCTCGCGATAGTCAGGGTCGAAGGATTCAACCAGACGCCAGAATACGGCTGAATGATTCATGTGCCGAATATGGCACAGCTCATGCACAAACAAATATCGCACCAGCTCTGGTTCAAGCAACATCAGGTAGTAATTGACACATAGCGTACCGGTTGAAGAATAGCTTCCCCATCGTGTCTTTTGCCCCCTGACCTGGGCGCGCTTGTAAAACAGTTGCAGCTCGTCACTGGTGTCACGCAGCCAGGGAAGCAGCCAGCGTTTGCCTTCGTGCTGAAGCCATTTCTTGAGTATGTTTCGGCCTTCTTCAAAATCCCGCCGCGCACACCGAAGTCCAATCGCGTCTTTGCCCAGCGCTCTCCAGCCACGCGGGCCGGTGATTTGCTGATAGCGGATTTCAACGGTCTTGCTGATCGCCTTTAGTTCGACGCTTTCGGGCAGCGCTTCCAGCGGCGCGTCCGTGGCCGCATCGAGAGCAGCCTGCGTTTCCTGTATCCAGCCCTGATGCTTGTTTACAAATCGTGCGACCTCATCAGGCCGGGCACGGTGAGGTACCACGACCTCCACGCCACGATGCGGAATAACATTGATGGTCATATTGCGCGCACGCTTGCTGTGCCGCACTGAGAAGCGGGACGATTGCGAAAGCGTCTCTAGCAGGTCGAGCTGATCCAAGTTTCTTGATCTTCGTCAGAATGAGTGAACCGAGCCGCCCCATAACAAGGGGCGGTCAACCCCACAAACAGCTTAAAGTGACAACGCAAGCTCAGTTCCTTCCCGTATCGCCCTTTTCGCATCCAGTTCAGCCGCCAGCAGCGCTCCGCCAATAATGTGCGGCTTTTTGCCCTGCTTGGAGAGCGAATCGGCCAGAGCGCGCATGGGCTCTTGCCCCGCACAGATGACGACGTTGTCGACATCCAGCAGCTGCGGCTTGTCGTTGACGGTAATGTGTAATCCGTCATCGTCGATACGAATATAGTTTACGCCCCCCATCATGTGAACACTTCTGTGACGAAGACTCAGCCGGTGAATCCAGCCAGTGGTTTTGCCGAGCCCCTTTCCGGGTTTACTGGACTTTCTTTGCAACAGCCACAGCTCTCGCGCAGACTCAGGTGCGCTGCGCCTGGACTCAAGACCGCCGCGCTCTTCCAGCGTGGTATCGCCACCCCATTCTTCAAAGAACAGCTCCTGGTTCAGGGCCGCAGACTCACCGTGCTGGCTCAGATACTCTGCCACGTCAAAGCCAATCCCTCCCGCGCCAATAAGAGCCGCGCTCTTGCCGACTGTGGCATTGCCCGAGAGCACATCGTAGTAAGAAACCACTTTGTCATGATCGATACCCGGGATGGACAGCTGTCGCGGAGTCACACCGGTGCACACAATAATTTCGTCGAAGCCGTCGGTCATCAACTGATCGGCGGTAGCTTCCGTATTGAGCTTTAGCGTAACTCTGTGCAACTCAATCTGACGACCGAAATACCTCAGCGTCTCGTAAAACTCTTCTTTGCCCGGGATCTTCTTGGCCAGATTAAACTGGCCGCCTATTTCACCACTTCTTTCGAACAGCGTGACTGAATGCCCGCACTGGGCCGCTGTCGTTGCCGCGGCCAGACCGGCCGGCCCGGCACCAATCACTGCAACGGTTCTGGGTTTACTGCTCGGCTTGATAACAAGCTCCGTCTCATGGCAGGCTCGCGGATTGACCAGACAACTCGCGGTCTGCTTTTCAAAGGCGTGATCAAGACAGGCCTGATTGCACGCGATACATGTATTAATTTCGTCGGCGCGATTTTCCTGCGCCTTGACGACAAAATCGGAGTCTGCCAGAAATGGCCTTGCCATAGACACCATATCGGCGTCACCGCGAGCAATAACATCTTCGGCAACATCCGGCATGTTGATACGATTGGTGGTTACCAGGGGGATGCTGACCTTGCCCATGAGGCGGCGCGTCACCCAGCTGAACCCTGCCCGCGGTACCATGGTTGCGATCGTCGGAATACGGGCCTCATGCCACCCGATACCCGTATTGATAATCGTTGCCCCGGCGTCCTCAATAGCCTGAGCCAGCGTTTCAATTTCTTCCCAGCTCTGCCCATCGTCGACCAGATCCAGCATCGACAGTCGATAGATAATGATAAAGTCTTTGCCGACCGCTTCGCGTGTTTGGCGAACAATCTCTACCGGCAATCGCATACGGTTTGAAAACGGCCCGCCCCATTCGTCATCCCGCTTGTTGGTGCGGCTGACCAAAAACTGATTGATGAAATAACCTTCAGATCCCATAACCTCTACGCCGTCGTAGCCGGCCCGCTTGGCCAGTTCGGCACAGCGGACAAAGTCGCTGATCTGTTTGTGCACTCCGCGGGTAGACAGTGCCTTGGGCTTGAAGGGTGTGATCGGCGACTTGATCGGTGACGGACCCACGGAAAACGGGTGATAGCCATAGCGGCCCGAGTGCAGAATCTGCATGCACACCTTGCCCCCTTCCGCATGGACAGCGCTGGTAATCAGGCGATGCCGGGGAACTTCCCAGGGCCGACTGAGCTTGCCGGCCATCGGACCTACCCAGCCAGCAACGTTCGGGGCGATGCCGCCGGTTACGATCAGGCCAACGCCACCCCGGGCACGTTCCGCAAAATAAGCGGCCAGTCGCGGATAGTCTTTTTTGCGATCTTCCAGCCCGGTGTGCATCGAGCCCATCAAAACCCGGTTCTTGAGGGTAGTGAAGCCAAGATCCAGCGGGGCCAGCAGCGACGAATACGGATTACTCAAGTGTTACTCCTGCTCTTTTCCTGGGGCCAAGTCCGGTATAGTACACGACTTCGACTTTTTAGAGTCCCCGTTTGGACACGTAAACCATGACCGCAGCCGCATCGCTTATTGACATTGGCGCCAACCTGACTCACGAGAGCTTCAGAGACGATCTGCCGACCGTAATCCGCCAGGCAAAGGCCGCTGGCGTTCTGGAAATGGTGGTCACCGGTGCGAGTTTCGACGGATCGGTAGCAGCGACTCAGCTGGCCGACGACTATCCGACCATGCTCACGGCTACCGCCGGTGTACACCCCCACCACGCCAAAGACTGGACACCTGAAGGTGCCCGACAGCTGCTCGCCACGGCTCAGCACCCCACGGTCGTGGCAGCCGGCGAATGTGGTCTGGATTATTTTCGAAATTTCTCGTCACCGAAAGAACAGGAATATGCGTTTGAAGCACAGCTTGATATGGCTGTCGATTTGCGGCTGCCTGTTTTTCTGCATCAGCGTGACGCGATCAAACCGTTCCTGGCAATACTTGACCGCTATCTGGACAAGCTGCCACGCGCCGTGGCGCACTGCTTTACCGACACAGACAGCGCTCTGGATGCACTCCTGGAGCGCGATCTTTACATCGGCATCACAGGCTGGATATGCGACGAACGGCGCGGCCACCATTTACGCGACCTGGTCGATCGCATTCCGTCGAATCGCATGATGATCGAAACCGATGCGCCTTACCTGTTACCGCGCGACTTGAAACCCAAGCCCAAATCGCGGCGAAATGAGCCGCGTTTCCTGCCTCACATTGCCAGGACCATTGCGGGCTGCGTCGGTAAATCTCCCGAGCAGCTTGCCCGGGAAACCACCGAAACCGCCCGGCTGTTCTTTAACCTCGACAGCAGAACACCGGCCGCACAGTAAGACGGACACTGCCCAACCGGTGTCGGGCGGCACCTCGGCGGCTGTCGGCATCGTGCCTGCTGCGTTACCATTCTGGCGTGCCAGCGGGCAAGTTCTGTCGCATTCCAGGACTAAAACTACTGTTGCCCGTATTGGGTGGTGGGTTACACTGCACAAAAGTCAGCTGGCAAAAACAGGCCCTGTTAAGCCGGGAACGTACAGTTGGTACGCGACCGGCCGCCTTTTCAGGGGCCACATTGTCGCATCTGACGCAGGATTTCGGGACATCCGCTATCTGCACAAAGGCTCATCACCGAAATTCACCGGATCGCTCTCGCCTCGCGAGCGTCGAACACACAGACCATGAAAGGATCTTTATTGTGGACAGCAAAAAACTCGCCGATTTCGTCAATAACACATGGGACGAAAGCATCATCCCAACACTGTGTGACTACGTAAAAATCCCGAACAAATCGCCCCTGTTCGACCCGGACTGGGAGGCTCATGGCCATATGGACGAAGCCGCTGAACTGGCGCTTGAATGGTGCCAGGAGCAGGACATTCCCGGCATGAACGTCGAAATTGTTCGAATTAAAGGACGAACACCTGTGCTGTTCGCAGAAATACCCGGCCAGGTGGACGATACGGTACTCCTGTACGGACACCTTGATAAACAGCCTGAGTTTACCGGCTGGGAAGAAGACCTTGATCCGTGGACGCCCGTTATTCGCGACGGCAAACTCTACGGTCGCGGTGGCGCCGACGATGGTTACGCCGTATTTGGATCTCTTACCGCCATCAAGGCGCTTCAACTGCAGGGCATCCCTCATGCGCGCTGCGTTGTGCTGATCGAGTTTTGCGAAGAGAGCGGCAGCTTCGACCTGCCCTTCTACATCGATGCGCTTGAGTCTCGCATCGGCAAGCCAACCCTGGTGGTATGCCTCGACGCCGAATGCGGTAACTACGACCAGCTTTGGTGCACCACGTCCCTGCGCGGCAATATTGTTGGCACACTAAAGGCCAGCGTTTTAACCGAGGGCGTACACAGCGGCGGAGCCAGCGGCATTGTCGCTTCAAGCTTTCGCGTTATTCGCTCACTGCTTGAGCGCATAGAAGACTCGGAGACCGGGGCCATTCTGATCCCGGAACTCAACGCCGATATTCCTGCCCAGCGTATTGAACAGGCGGCGAGCGCTGCCGAAGTCATTGGCGACACCGCGCATGACAAATTCCCCTGGGCCGAAGGCATGCAGCCGATGAGCCATGATATTCAGACTCTTCTGCTGAACAATACCTGGGCCTCTACTTTGTCCGTAACGGGAGTCGACGGCATTCCCGACATGGGCAACGCCGGCAACGTCCAGCGGCCTCATACCGCGTTAAAACTGTCGTTTCGCCTGCCACCGTCGTCCAGTGCCGAAGTGGCAGCGGCCGCATTAAAACGCACTCTGGAAACCGACCCACCCTACAACGCGAAAGTCGAATTCGAAGTCGGCTCGGCCATGGACGGATGGTGCGCACCCGACGTTGCACCGTGGCTCGAAGCATCCATGCAGACCGCATCAAAGGAGTTCTTTGGTGAAGACGCGATGTATATGGGCACCGGCGGCAGCATCCCGTTTATGGGCATGCTTGGCGAGAAGTTTCCCGGCGTGCAGTTTCTGGTCACCGGCGTCCTCGGTCCCAAATCCAATGCCCACGGACCCAATGAGTTTTTGCATATCGCCACCGGCAAAGCAATCACGGCCTGCGTCTCGCGGGTACTGATGGACCACGCGGTTCGCGACGCAAAGTCTCAGGCCGCCTGACGCCACCCGAACCTGTCGATGTCGTCGGTTACGCCGGCGGCATCGACACACCGGGCCGGCCGGATAACACAGCAAATGAATTGGGACTCGAACCCACCCGCCAAAGACCCGTGACACCACGGACAACTCTGACATAAATACTATTAATAATTACAATAAGTTAACTGCTTTTATTAATGTAGTTTATTGCAAGAATCCGAAAGTGATGACGGTAGCTCGGGATCGACCTGAACCCAGGTGGAAGCGCATCCGGCGCTCCAGGTGACGACGAAGTTAGCGACGAGAGTCAGGCTGTCAGTCAGGCCGGAGTAGCCACTTCCTGGACGCGATTCCAATAGGGATAGAACGACTGAAGAGTCGATTTATTGAGCTTGTTCATCCCGACAAATTCTTCCTGCAGACGGGCAAGACTCACCACACAGTCCGGAACGCCCGTAGCAAATTTGACGTCCCCAAGCACAACAACACGACCATCGACAGGAACATCTTTGAGCAGTGTCTTTATCGCAATGACTCGTTCACGCAACGGCCCCGCCGGATTGGTAAACGTGAATCGCTGACCACGTTTGATGACAGTCCAGCTATCCATATTGTCACCGCCGTAAAGACGACCGCTAACGTGCTTAATGTCCAGCACCAGCAAACCTTTCGCCGTTAGCAACAGGTAGTCGAGTTGAATTTCACCATCAAGACCATCGGGCACGACAATGTCGGCCATCGATTCTTTACTGATTTTGCGAATCATGCGTTTCAGTTGGCGCGGATAAGCACTGCGACGAAACCACCACACCATGACACCGGCCGCGAGTATCAGGCCCGCACCCACACCTACATAGAATCCGTTCGTTAAATTCAGCATAGTCTCTATCAATCGGAGGAACCGGGAAACTATGTCACAGGCGCGATTGCCCGACCATAGGACAAAACCCCCGCCCTGAATCGCGCAGGTAGACCGAGTAGAGCTTTACTTCAAAGCCTACTGAATTGACGAGTATTTATGAAAATGACGACAGCCTGTCGTCAGATAATGATGCACACTTTCTGTGCAATCCGCTCACCCGGAACTAGCGATACCAACTTCTCAAGTCGTTTAGCTGCGCAGAAACCGGTATCGATTCCGAGGGTAAATCGAGTATCCGGGCAAGCGGCTCGGGTATGTCTACCTCTCGTCCTATCAGCGGCTCCACCACATCCTCAAACTTCGCCGGATGCGCCGTTGCAACGCCAATCCAGTGTTGTCCTTCCCGCTGCTGCGAGTCGAGCTGATCGTAAACGTAGAACGCCGTCGCGGTGTGCGGACACCAGATCTGTTCATACCTCGCGTAGTCCTTAACAATCTGCGCCTTGATCAGTTCGTCACTGACCGACATCGCCGTGACCTGCTGACGCAAGTCATCAATGTCACCGTGCAACCAGCGCAGTCGTTCCATGTTACTCGGATTGCCAACATCCATAGCGGACGCCAGTGTCGCGACGCTGCCTCTTGGACGCCAGTCGCCGTCACTCAGATAGTCCGGAATGGATTGATTGGCATTGGTCGCAAGCACGATATGCCCGATTGGCAATCCGGCGCGACGCGCCCAGACACAGGCCAGCGCATTACCCAGGTTTCCTGTCGGCACAATAAATGAAGGTGCCCTGCCATGGCGACGCCAGGCTTCGAGACTGGCATGAGCGTAGTAGCACATCTGGGGCAGAAGCCTGCCCAGATTAATACTGTTGGCAGAACTGAAGCGATGCGCCGACATCAGCGCTTCATCCTGAAAGACAGATTTCACCAGGTGCTGACAGTCATCAAAGCGGCCGTCAACGCAAAACGCCCGAATATTGCCTCCCCAGCACGTTAACTGCTTCTCCTGGCGCGCTGAAACCTGACCTCGAGGATAAAACACGT
>CAWUKD010000055.1:0-20490 GCA_963922815.1 uncultured Gammaproteobacteria bacterium | reverse complement strand
CACAACGCTGACAGCATCAATACCACAAACAGCGCCAACGCTTCGCGTGGACCTACTTCGCCTGTGGCCAGCGGCCGTGCATTGGTACGTGAAACATGCCCGTCTATGTCCCGATCGGCGTAGTCATTGATCACGCAGCCTGCCGCTCGCATGATCCAGACTCCGAGCACAAACACGATAAACACCTCTGAAGAGGGTCGTCCTCCCGAGGACATCCAGAGCGCCCAGAGAGTGGGATAGAGCAACAGCAGCACGCCAATCGGTTTGTCGATCCGCATGAGCTGCCCGTAAGCACCGAGTTTTCGTCTAAACCCCACCGTAACGCCCCTCCGCTGCAATCCATCGGTCAACCAGAGGCGCAACCTTGTCGGGGTAGTCGGACAGCATCGTGTCCGCTGCCTCGCGTACAACCGGCAGCAAATCGGCGTCCCGAACAATGTCCGCAATGCGCATTTGCAATCTTCCGGTTTGCCGTGTTCCAAGCACTTCACCGGGCCCTCTGATTTCAAGGTCTTTTTCAGCGATTTCGAATCCGTCTGTGGTACCTCGAATGACGTTAAGACGGGTTTTCGCGTGGCCTTTCAACGGCGGCTTGTACAACAGCACACACGCACTGGCTCGAGCACCGCGTCCAATTCGCCCGCGAAGCTGATGTAGCTGCGCCAGCCCCATGCGCTCCGCGTTTTCAATCACCATAAGCGAGGCGTTGGGGACATCAACACCGACTTCAATTACCGTCGTAGCCACCAGCAGGTCCAGCTCGTGCGCGCTGAACTTCGCCATCGCCGATTCTTTTTCACGGGACGCCAGCTGCCCGTGAATCAACCCTACGCGCAGGTTCGGCAGCGCTTCCTGCAGCGCTACTGCCGTAGCCTCTGCCGCCTCGCACTCCAGCACCTCGGATTCATTCACCAACGGACACACCCAGTACGCCTGCTGTCCGCCCGCACACGCTGACGAAATACGCTCTACCACTTCACCACGTCTGTCCTGCGACAGCACAACCGTTTTGACTGGCGTTCGCCCCGGAGGCAGGCAATCAATAACCGACACATCGAGATCGGCATACGCGCTCATGGCCAGCGTGCGAGGAATCGGCGTTGCCGTCATCACCAGCTGATGAGGCATGGCGCCGGTCTTGCCTTTCGCTTTTAACTGAAGCCGCTGGTGCACGCCAAACCGGTGCTGCTCATCGACAATAACCAGCGCCAGATTGTGATAGTGAACCTGATCCTGAAACAGCGCGTGAGTACCCACGGCAATCGATACGCTTCCGTCCCGAATTCCTTCCAGCGCTGCCCGCTTGTCTTTGCCGGGCATTTTTGACGTCAGCATCGCCACCGGAATTCTCAGCGGATCAAGCCAGCCGCGAAGTGACCGCAGGTGCTGCTCGGCGAGCAGCTCTGTCGGCGCCATAAATGCAACCTGATATCCGTTCGCAATGGCGCGCAGGGCTACCGCTGCCGCCACCACGGTTTTGCCAGATCCCACATCACCCTGCAGCAGTCGCAGCATCGGCCTTGAGCTTTCCAGGTCACCCATGATTTCCTGAATGACTCGGGTCTGGGCGTCCGTCAGGGTAAACGGCAAAGAGCCAATAAAGTCGTGCACAATCGTACCCTGCGCTGCCAACGCTATGCCCGGGTCATGCTGAAGACGCTCCCGTAACATGCGCAGACTCAGCTGATGTGCAATCAGTTCGTCAAGGGCCAAACGACGCTGACACGGATGATCGCCGTCATTGAGCTCTTCAAGATTCATATTGACGGGTGGTCGGTGTACCAGCTGCACGGCACTGTCAATGTCGGGATAGTTTAGATCTTTGAGCACGGACGACGGCACCCAGTCGGGCAGCGGCGTACCGCGCGTCAAATCAAGCGCCCGACCGATCAACTGGCGCATTCTGACCTGCTGCAATCCTTCGGTAACCGGGTAAAACGGCGTCAGCGCATCGGCGCTGTCGAATACTTCGTTTTCCCTGATCACCCGATATTCCGGATGAATCATTTCAGGTCTTGAGTTGCTGTAGCGCACCTCGCCAAAACACCTTACGCGCGCACCGCGCTTGAGCATGGCCTTCTGGGCATTTGAAAAATAAAAAAAGCGCATGGCCATAACGCCCGACCCGTCGCTGATATGACAGATCAAAGCTCGCCGGCCACGAAACACGACGTCGGTCAGTTCGACCAGACCTTCAACTACTACCTGCTGGCCCACGCCAACGCCGCCAATCGGATAGACGCGCGTACGATCCTGATAGCGAAGTGGCAAATGAAACAGCAAATCAATAACCTGCTGAATGCCAATTCGAGCCAGCTTCTCGGCCAGCGCCGGTCCTACGCCACTCAGCGCAGTCACGGGCTTTTCATACGCCAACAGTTCCGGAGCAGTTGCACTCACAAGATTTACATTCCGTACCGGATCAAACGACCAGTATCGCGTCCACTTCTACGTCAACATTCTTGGGCAACGCCGCAACCTGTACCGCGGCACGCGCCGGATAGGGTGCGTCCAGGTATTCTTCCATTATTTTATTTACGCTGCCAAAGTTTCCCAGATCGGTTAGAAACACGTTGTACTTCACGGCGCTGTTGAGCGTACCGCCGGCTTCGGTTGCAATCGCCTTCAGGTTTTCAAACACCTGCCTGATCTGGTCCTCGATACTACCCTCCAGCACTTCGCCGGTTTCGGGTACGAGGGGAATCTGGCCAGACACGTAGACGGTGTTGTCTACCTTTACAGCTTGAGAATAGGTTCCGATAGCGGCAGGCGCATGGGATGTACTGATAATTTTTCGCGACACGAAATCACCTCAGGGCTAATCAATAAAAGAGTGTTTACAGGATTCTGTTCGAACGGATCTATTTGACTACGAGGCGCATACCCGTTCAACCAGCAAAACATCGGGCATACCGTCGATTTGCTTCATGACGCGGCGTAAATGATCTGCATCGGTAACGCGAATACTGAACTGCAGCCTGGACGCGTCCCCGTCCGTGTCGATCACTTCAACATGATCGATATTCGAACCTGCGTTAGAGATGCGAGTCGCTACAGAAGCCAATGCCCCGACTTTGTCCAGCGCTTCGACCCTTATGGCTACCGTGAAATGGGTTTCAATATCTGACTCCCACGAAATATTAATCCACTTGTCAGGCTGTTTACGAAACTCGGCGAGATTGCCACACTGCTGCCGGTGGACAACCAGGCCGCGACCCGAACTCAGGTGGCCCATCACCGAATCGCCTGGCACGGGGTAGCAGCACTTCGCATAGCTGACCACCATATCCTGGGCGCCGCTGATAGACAGCTCACTAGGCTTGTGCTCGGTATCACCGTTCTGCGGTTCGTCCTGAGCCGCCACCAGTCGGCGCGCAACCAGCGGTGCCAGCTGATGACCGAGACCAATTTGCTCGTACAACAGATCAGGCGAACCAAGCCCCATCGACTCGAGCAGTTCCGCCATTTGCGCCGGATCTATCTGACGGATTTTCAGCTTGAATTCGACCAGCGCGTATTCGAGCAGCCGACGCCCCATCTTGATGGCATCCTCTGATCGCAGTTCTTTGAGATAACCGCGAATCGCAGCTCGCGCCTTCGCCGTAACGACAAAGTTCATCCAGCCCGGGTTCGGGTGAGCGTTTCGGTCTGTCTTGATAGTCACCGTCTGACCGTTCGTCAGCACCGTGCGCAGCGGCATGCGCCGCCGATCCACTCGTGCCGATACGCAGCGATTGCCGATATCGGTATGCACGGCGTAAGCAAAATCAACAGGCGTAGAGCCACGGGGCAATCGCAGAATATCGCCTCGAGGCGTGAACACGTAAACCTTGTCCGGGAACAGATCGATCTTGACGCTTTCGAGAAATTCTTCGGAATTGCTGTCCGCTTTATAGTCTTCCAGACCCGCCAGCCACTCGCGGGCCCGCGTTTGTGGCGCGACGTCCTCGGTTTGATCGGTTTTGTACAGCCAGTGCGCGGCGATTCCCGTGTTCGCGAAATTATCCATATCGCGCGTGCGAATCTGAACCTCCAGAGGAATCGCTTTCGGCCCAACGGCCGTAGTGTGCAGCGACTGATAGCCATTCACACGGGGAATGGCGATGTAATCCTTAAAGCGACCGAGCATCGGACGGAACGTACCGTGAACATGGCCCAGTACGCGATAACAGGTATCAGTGTCGTCCACCACAATCCGGAAGCCGAACACATCGGCCACGTCATCCAGCGACAAACCCTTGCGTTTCATTTTCAGGTAAACGCTGTAGATGTGTTTCTCGCGACCGGTCACTTCGGCATGTACATGATGCTCGAGCAACACCTTGCGAATTTTGTTGGTAATGCGCTTGATCATGCGCTTTTGGCCACCCAGCTTGGCTTTAAGACCACGCTCGATAACCTCGTATCGCTGAGGATATAAATTGCGGAAGCCAAGGTCTTCCAGTTCCAGTCGAATATCATTAATGCCCAGCCGGTTAGCCATTGGGGCATAAATGTCGAGGGTTTCACGGGCTATTCGACGCCGCTTGTCAGACGGCATGGAGCCCAGCGTACGCATATTGTGCAGGCGGTCTGCCAGCTTGAGCAGAATGACACGCACATCGCGCGCCATCGCCAGCATCATTTTGCGCAGGCTTTCTGCCTGTGCTTCAGCTTTACTCTTGAACTGGATCTGATCGAGTTTACTGACACCGTCGACCAGCGCCGCTACCTCTTCGCCAAATTCCTGGACAATTTGTTCGATAGCAGTAGGCGTATCTTCCACAACATCGTGGAGAATCGCTGCCGTGATGCTTTCATAGTCCAGCTGCAAATCCGCCAGAATACTGGCGACAGCGACAGGGTGTGAAATATAGGGTTCGCCGCTCTTGCGGGTCTGGCCGCTGTGGGCCTTTGCGCCAAATTCGTACGCGCGCTTTACGACCGCTATTTGTTCGGCTGGCAGGTATGTACGCAGCTTGTTAAGCAGACCCCGGGCGCCATCCAGAGTCCAGCCACGTCCCAGCGGTAACCGCCCTAGGAAACTGGCGGCCGTGTCCACAGGGACATCCGTTGCGTTGATCGGCTCCGAATACTAGGCAAGCGGTGCTCTGTCAGAAGACAGTGCCGACGGTGGCGCAAGTTCATTCCGGGCATCTGACTCTTCGGGCTCGGCTTCACTGTAATCCATCTCGGTTTCGTTCAGTATGTCCGGGCTAATCAGGCCTTCCGCGATTTCACGCAGAGCGATCACCGTAGGCTTGTCGTTATCCTCATCAACGAGCACCGGAGCACCGTTGGCAATACGGCGGGCGCGTTTAGCGGCTACCAGTACCAGGTCAAACAGGTTATCGACGTGTTCAAGGCAATCTTCTACAGTAATTCGGGCCATCTTTAGCTTCCTGACAGTGTGTAGCGAGAGTCGCCCCAACAGACGGTTGGCGACGCTTCGGTGTTAAAAGTGCAAGGGTACAGAGTTTACTGAAAGGCCGAGGCGGGTGCTAGCACCAATAATCGGCCGCCCTGGCCGGACGGCTGGATCTATCCCGATCAGGAACCGAGTAGATTTTTTAGCAGAGGGTCCAGTTCGGCCCGCGAGCTGGCGTAGGCGCTACCCTCACCACCAATGATCTTACTCAAGTCATTGACTGCCCTGTCAAAATCGTCATTAACCACCGCATAGTCGAATTCGTTCCAATGGGACATATCGCCGACGGAGTCGGCCAGACGCCGCTGAATGACCTCGGCAGAATCGGTGGAACGGCCTCGCAGTCGCTTTTCGAGCTCCTGCCGGGAAGGTGGCAAAATGAAAATACTGACGCTTTCCGGCATGGCTTTGCGCACCTGGCGCGCTCCCTGCCAGTCAATTTCGAGCAAAACGTCGAAACCGGCATTAAAAAGCTCTTCTACCTGAGCCCGTCCGGTACCGTAATAATTATCAAACACCCGGGCGTGTTCCAGCAGACCGTCGCTGTCGCGCAACGCTCCGAATTCTTCGATATCAACAAACCAGTAATCGACACCCGGAGTCTCGGTTTTTCGCTGCGCACGCGTCGTATATGACACGGACATTCGCAGCGACGGATGCCTGTCGAGCAACGCTTTGACCAGAGACGTCTTGCCGGCGCCCGAAGGTGCTGCCACCACGTACAGTTTCGGCCCGGTCTGCGCGCCCATCAGTTTCGCCCACCAGGATTTAAGTTGCTGATACATGCGTTGACCACAGTTGTCCTGTTTACTCTATGTTTTGTACTTGTTCGCGCATTTGTTCGATGAGCACTTTGAGTTCCATCGCCGTCTTGGTGGTTTCGGCATCCTGCGACTTCGAACCCAGCGTGTTGGCTTCACGGTTAAATTCCTGCATAAGAAAGTCCAGCCGACGCCCCACCGGCTCGTCTGACGATAATATACTGGTCGCTTCGGTAACGTGACTGTCCAGCCGGTCCAGCTCTTCGTCAACGTCCGCCTTGTTCAACATTAACGCAATTTCCGTTTCAAGCCGCCCTTCGTCTGCATTTACGTCCAGATCACGCAGCCGGCCGCGAAGCTTGTCCTGTATGTTCTGACGAATTAGCGGCAGACGTTCCCGCGTCTCACGGACCAGCCCGGAGATCGTCTCGCAGCGTTCCCGCAGCATCTGTTCGAGTCGCTCGCCTTCGCTTTCGCGACTGGCCACCAGCTGGGACAGTGCTTGTTCAATTAACGACAGCGCCGCAGCCTGAATCGAATCGACATCTTTGACCGGCTCCAGCACCACCCCTGGCCAACGTAAAACATCCATCGGACGCAGCACCCCGCCGCCAATCCGGCTACCCAGTTTTTCGGTTGTGCTTACCAGCTGATCGACCAGGTCCATATTTAGATTGATGGCGTCTTCCGCTCCTCGCGTAGCCGCCAGTTTTACGCTTATGTCAATTTTACCGCGACTGAGTTTTTTACCCGTAAGCCCCCGAATGGCTGGATCGAGTGAACGTAATTCCTCGGGCAGACGCAGACTCATCTCAAGGTAGCGATGATTAACCGCCCGCAGCTCAACGGCCAGCTCACCCCAGGGCGCGCTGTGGTCCTGTCTGGAAAATCCGGTCATGCTGCGTGTCATAGGCCATCTCCGTGTTCAAATGTGTGAGCTATCTTTGGCTTTTTATCGCTTAAGTTGGCAAACTGTGGCCCACCTCTTACACCGATGGGCGACGAGATTACTTTGGAATCGAACCGAAAACAAACCTGTTCGCCACACTTTTCAAGCCCAGGCAATCAACAGTAAACGTGTCCGTCGAAACTGCCAGCCTGAGCCTCATTGGCCACCGCGATGAAAACCAGGATCGCGTAGGCGTCGTCAGCAGTGGCTCTTCAACCTTCGCGATCGTTATCGACGGCATGGGCGGCCACAACGAGGGCGCGCGCGCAGCCGAAATGGCCAAAACGGTCATTCTCGACCTGTTTGAAGCATCAGAAAAGCCCATTTATCATCCTCGCGAGTTTCTGATCCAGTGCATCGAGCAAGCCCACGCCGCGCTTGTCGAACTGGGGCGGGACCAGAAGGTAGACCATCGTCCGCGTGCTACATGCGCGCTGGCGTTGATACAAAAAGACAAGGCGTACTGGGCCCACGTCGGCGACAGCCGCATCTACCATCTGCGTGATCGCAAAATGGTCGCCCGCACCCGGGATCACAGCCATATCGAAATACTGCTTCGCGAAGGCCTGATTACCGAAGATGAATATCGCGAACACCCTCTGCGCAACTATGTTGAGCACTGTATCGGCGGGGAGGCACGTGAACCGTTTTGCAGCGTTGCCGGCGCCAAGACGCTGGAGCCCAATGACATACTGCTTCTGTGCAGCGACGGCCTCTGGGGCGGAACAGACGATCATGTCATTGCGGAGTGCTTTCCCAGTGACGTCGCCGAAATGGATCTTCTCAGCAATTTGCGTGAACTGATGGAAGCCGCCATCGACGCCGAAGCGCCGCACAGCGATAATACGACCGCCGCTGTCATCCACTGGAAGGGAAACCAGAGCTCCCAAACGGATACACCCTGACAGCGAAAACTGTCTCTGGAAGTCGATAACGCGTTGAGCGGCTGCTTCAAGGTGTACAGGCCGCATCGACATGCGTATTCTCAGGCTGCTTTCAGAGCCGCATACTCCAGTTAGAACGCCGACCTTGTCTTGCCTGAACACGGCAGCAAGCGCGTTTTCGCGGCCTCTTCACCTTATTTACGACCAGACGGAATCAGACATGCAATCCATTAAGCGCCCCAGTGGCCGAGCCGCAGACCAGCTCAGAACGCTCAAACTTGAACACAATTTCACGAAACACGCCGAAGGCTCGGTGCTTATCAGCTGCGGCGATACGCGTGTGCTGTGCACGGCAAGCGTTGAAGACCGGGTTCCGCCGTTCCTGCGCAACTCCGGCAAAGGCTGGGTGACCGCTGAATACAGCATGCTGCCCCGGTCTACGCACACGCGAAACCGACGCGAGGCGAGTAGCGGCAAACAGTCCGGTCGAACCCTTGAAATTCAGCGACTTATCGGTCGATCGCTGCGAGCCGCCGTTGATCTTGAAGGTCTTGGTGAACATACCATTACGCTCGACTGCGATGTTCTGCAGGCCGACGGCGGCACACGCACCGCTTCGATTACAGGTGCCTTCGTCGCGCTGCAGCTGGCGATCAACTGGATGATCAGAAAACAGAAAATCAAAACCACGCCGATACACGGCCAGATCGCAGCGATTTCCGTGGGAATTTATGAAGGCATGCCCGTGCTGGACCTCGACTATGCGGAAGATTCTACGGCCGAAACCGACATGAACGTCGTCATGAATGACGCCGGTCACTTCATTGAACTGCAGGGAACGGCCGAAGGACACGCCTTTTCGCGGGATGAGCTCAATCAACTGCTTGAGCTGGCATCAAAGGGCACATCGGAATTGATGGCACTGCAGCGTGAGGCATTGGCATCGGTGGGGTAGCCTGACCCCTGAGTCAGTAGTCCACCCCTGCCGGGTCGGTGCAGCAAAATGTTTTTCCGACCGGCCCGCTGAAGTCGCTCGAACCTGTTATTCGCCACTGCCACTGCTGTGAACCCAAACAATGACCACAAAACTCATTATTGCAACGCATAACGCCGGCAAATTACGCGAACTGCGTGAATTGCTTAGCGATCTTTCGCTCGACCTTGAAAGCAGCGGCGAGCGAGGCCTGAGCGACGTCGATGAAACCGGTCTGACGTTTGTTGAAAACGCCATTCTCAAAGCCCGCTCCGCCTGTGCCGAAACGGGTTGCCCGGCGCTGGGCGATGACTCAGGACTTGAAGTGGATGCACTTCACGGTGCGCCAGGCATTTATTCATCGCGCTTTGCTGGCGAAAACGCGACTGACGGGGACAACATCGAGAAACTGCTCGATGCGCTGAAAGACGTCCCACATGAACAGCGGACAGCACGCTTTCGCTGCACGCTGGTGGTGCTGCGTCATGCCGCAGACCCGGCCCCGCTGATCTGCGAAGGCAAATGGGAAGGACACATTGCCCTGGAAACCAAGGGCGCCAACGGCTTTGGCTACGATCCGGTCTTTTTACCGCACGATGCGATCGGCTCTGCAGCTCAGCTGTCGAGCAACCAGAAAAGTACGCTGAGCCATCGGGCTCTCGCACTTCAACAGCTCAAGAGCCGTCTGCGCCGCTTTCTCAGCCACTCGCAATAGTCATGCTGCCCGCGCCAGGCCTCTACGTGCACCTTCCGTGGTGCGTAAAGAAATGCCCCTACTGTGACTTCAATTCACATGCCGTAAAGGATACGCCGCCGTATGCGGAATATGCTGACGCGGTCTGCGCGGACCTGAAACACCAGATCGGCAAGTGGAGCCCGGACGCGTTCGGCTCAGTGTTCCTGGGTGGCGGGACACCCAGTCTGTTTAGCCCCGACCACATTGGGCGCATCCTTGATACGGCTTCACGTTCCGCGGGCATCCGCAGCAATGCAGAAATCACGCTGGAAGCCAATCCCGGTGCCATTGAACATGGCAGCTTCGCCGGATACCGACGTGCCGGCGTCAATCGCATTTCGCTTGGCGTGCAGAGTTTTGGCGAACATCAGCTGAAGGCGCTGGGGCGCGTGCATAGCGCCGATGAAGCGCACCGGGCCATCGAGTCAATACAGGGTGCAGGCTTTGAGCAGGTCAACATCGATTTAATGTACGGCTTGCCGGATCAAAACCCGGACATGGCGCTGGAGGATATTGAAACGGCCATTGGCCTGGGCCCGACCCACTTGTCTCACTATCAGCTGACCATTGAGCCCAACACCTTGTTTGCAGTCAAGACGCCGCAATTGCCAGATTCTGAAGAGTGCTTCGATATGCAACAGCAGTGTCAGCAGAGGCTGGCCAGCGCAGGTTTCAGGCAATATGAAGTCTCGGCATACGCCAAAACCGGTTGCGCCGGCCAGCACAATCTCAACTACTGGAGATACGGCGACTATCTGGGTGTCGGCGCGGGCGCGCATGGAAAAATAACTCTAGACGCCCGCTCGTCGCGAACGCAAAAGCCGAAACATCCCGCGCAGTATTTGCGCGACCCGCTCGAGATGACCATCGTTGAATCGTCGCCGTCCGAGCATCTGTTCGAATTCATGCTCAATCGACTGCGCCTGAACGAGCCCATCGATAAAAACGAAATGGAGTCGCTCTGGTGGCTCGCGAACCCGGAAAGTCTGGCGCGTTTTCGCCTGGCTGAAGAACGCGGCCTGATGATTTGCGACACAGCGGGAGCCTGGTCCAGGAGTCCGCTTGGAGAGCGCTTCCTGAATGACCTCCAGGAAATTTTCCTTCCATAATCAGGTGTTACATATTAGCGACAAATTTGTAAAATTCTCGTCAAAAGCGCTTGACAAACCCCACTTATGCACACTGGAAAAAGCGGGTTGTTTAAAACGAGTGATTTGCGATATCTAGTGAACCAATAGACTTTAAATAGCGCTGTAAGCTTATGTTGTTTCTATGGTTATCTATATTTGTGCACTTTTTCGCCAATTTAACGTTTGTGCCGGATTTAATGCTTCGAGCGCCCCGGATTGCTGGTTTCTCCACAGAGTTATCCACAGAAAATGTGGATAAGGACAAAAGGCGTGCATTTCCCGTGACATGGGCTGCGGCACGTTAAAAGTGGTTAAAAAACGACCACAACCAGACCGAATCCCCCGATGATTCCGGTCACCGGCCAACGCGCTACAATAGTCCACGGCGCGGGTCTTACCTTTGACAGCCGCCAGGTCTGGCAAACGCGGGCGCACCGCGGCCCGGGGTTGTATTGGCGAGCTGTTCGCGATACCCTGCGCCGCTCGATTTTTGCGGGGCACGCCCACAGGCGATCCCGTTTTTTGCGCATCGGATTCGGCTTAAAACCCGGCTGATGTCACCCTTAGATAAAGAGAATAGCCATGAAAGCCGGTATCCATCCTGAATACAACGAAATCACTGTCACCTGCAGCTGCGGTGAGACCTTCCAAACCAGCTCGACCCTGAGCGGCGATCTGAGTGTAGAAGTGTGCTCAAAGTGCCACCCGTTTTACACCGGTAAGCAAAAAATGGTTGATGCTGGCGGTCGTGTGGACAAGTTCCGCAAGAAATACGGCAAGAAAAAAGCCAGCTAAAACGATGCGGCCTTTCCGGCCGCATACACACTTACTGCGAGAAAAAGTCGTCGACAACCGAGGTCGAGGATCCCTGCTCGAGCAGAATTTGTACGTCAGCCGCTGGCGCTCTCGCCATGGGCTTGCCATCCACAGGGCTTAACGGCGACTGTCGCTGTCCGTCTATGGCGAACACGTATACGTCGATTTCAACATCGTGGTGCACGTAGCAGTAGACGGGCGTTAGCACGTAGGTCTCCGCCCGGGCCCGGACGCGACGTTCAACCAGACGATAGTCAATGCCCTGCTCGATCAGAGTTACCGCAATATGTTCGGGACTGTCGCTGAATGCGTGCAGCTCAACCGCGCAACCGGAAGTAATCGCTCCGCTGAGCACGGCACCGACAAGCCTGGGTTCGAAAGCTGCCAGAGCCTGCATGGCGTCTACGGCCGCTGCGCGCATGCGGGCCAGCTCTTCCCGGGCATCGTCATCAAAAAACAGGCGCTGATATTCCAGCAGTGCCTGCTCTATCTGGCGATTGGTTGGCAATTTGGCGCGGTCACCCAGCCCCATGCTCTGCGCCGCCTTCTTCTTGGCAGACAGGTAATCCAGTCCCTGCTCCTGCATGATACGAGCCGCTACTACAGCGACTTCGCGACTCTTACGGTCCATCATTGATCGGGCCATAGGTGCTCCTGTACGCGCCGTGCCAGCGCGTCAAAAATCTTAAAAGAGTTCTTCGTCTTCGGGCGGTGGTTCGGTGATTGGCTCTCCTGTTTCACTGTCTGTTAGCGGCTCGGCAAATGGGTCCGATTCGGCAAACGGGTTAATCATGGGGTCTTCATATTCCACTTCGGCCTGAGGGACCATGCCGATACGGAACGTTTCAAAAACGGCATCGGTACGGTTGGCCGAAGCCAGTAACCCGGTTTCGGGCGAGATCAGCACTGTCACAATGCCTTCCGGCTCGGGCACGATGCTGCTGGGCGTGTTCGCCAACGCGTCTTCCATGAAGTAGGTCCATGCCGGTAATGCCGCTGACGCGCCAGCCTCACCTCGACCCAGCGGTCGCTCCTGATCGAACCCGATCCAGGACACCGCAGCCAGCGACGCATTGAAACCACTGAACCAGGCGTCACGCGTATCATTCGTTGTGCCCGTTTTGCCCGCCAGATCGTCTCTTCCGAGACGATTGGCTCGCACACCGGTACCGCGCCGAATCACATCGCGCATCATGCTGGTCATCAAATGAACGTTCTGCGCCGACACGGTGCGCGGAGCGGCATTGGCATCGGCAAACCTGACCGTCTGAGTACAGATATCTTCCGCAATTGGCACCACGGCTTCTGCCGTCTCACCGGCCAGGTCCAGGCAATCCGCGCAGGCATAAGGCACTTCGGTACGGTTCATCAAGGTACCATCCATCGCGAATATCCGGTCTATGTAGTAAGAACCGACGTCGAAGCCACCGTTAGCAAACACGGAATAGGCTTCGACCAGCTCCAGCGGCGTTACGGCAGCGCTTCCAAGCGCCAAAGACAGGTCTCTTGGGAGCATGTCGCTCTGAAATCCGAATTTGGCCAGATGCTCAATGGTCGGCACGATGCCAACACGATCAAGCACGCGAATCGACACGAGGTTGCGTGATTTGATCAGCGCTTCGCGAAGGCGGGTGGGACCAAAAAACCGGCCGGTATAGTTCTTGGGACGCCAGACGTCTTCCAGCGCCGCATCCTGAAACACCACCGCATTGTCATTGATGACGGTGGCCGGGGTCAGACCCAGCTCAAGCGCCGCAGAATATATGAACGGCTTGAACACCGACCCGGGCTGGCGCCTGGCCTGCACCACGCGGTTAAACTTGCTCTCTCCGAAGTCCAGACCACCAACCAGACTGACAATTGCGCCATCGTTCGGGTCCAGTGCCACCATGGCTCCCTGCACTACCGGCATCTGACTCAACGCCAGTCCCGACTCGTTCTGCTCGATATAAACAACGTCTCCCTGATCGAGTACGTCACTAACCTTTGAAATCTCGTCGCCAATCGTTTCCTGATCGATGAATCGCCGGGCCCACGCCACGCCTTCCAGGCCCATTTCCAGGTCCTGGTCGTCGGCGGTCAACACACTCGCTTTTTCGGCATCTACCGCCAGCACCACAGCCGGAGTCCGCTCCAGGCGCTTTGGATACGCCGCGACCTTTTCCACAAGCTCTTCGCGAGTCCCGTAGTCTTCCAGATTCAGCTCGGCCAATGGCCCCCTGAATCCGTGCCGTCGGTCGTATTCAAACAAACCCTGCCGCATGGCCTCCTGCGCCCGGCGCTGAAGCTTGCCGTCCAGCGTAGTGACCACGGCAATGCCCTGATTGATCGCTTCACGGCCATAGCGTTTCTCGATTTCCAGTCTCACCATTTCGGCCACGAACGGTGCACTGACTTCGATAGACGTGCCGTGGACAAAGGTCTCGATCGGCTCGACGGCCGCGATATCATGTTCCACCTGGGTAATCGCGCCGGTTTCGAGCATTCTCCTTAATACATAGAGTCGTCGCTCGTGGGCACGCTCCGGGCTGCGCACGGGATTGTCTCGGGATGGCGCCTGCGGCAGTCCGGCCAGCGTCGCCATTTGCGCCAGACTGAGCTCGTGCAGCTTCTTGCCATAATAAACCTCGGCCGCTGCGCCAACGCCGTAGGCCCGCTGGCCCAGGAAAATCTTGTTCAGATAGAGCGTGAGAATCTCGTGCTTGGTGAATTCCCGCTCCATTTTGATCGCCAGGAAGATTTCCCGGATCTTTCGGGTGTAGGACTGATCCGGCGTCAGGAAGAACGCGCGAGCCAGCTGCATAGTAATGGTTGATCCGCCTCCGCGAATCTCTCCCGCCTTGACCAGCTTGTAGGCCGCACGCAGCAAACCCTGATAGTCGACACCCGGGTGCTCGAAAAAGCGATCATCCTCCGCTGACACATAGGCCTGCACCAGCTGTTCCGGCAGCTCCTCCCACGTGACGGGTAGCCGGCGCTTGTCGCCAAACTGGGCGATCAGTCGGCCATCGCGCGTAAAAATCCTCAATGGCACCTGAAGCTGCACGTCTTTGAGCACGTCAACATCCGGCTGATCCGGGGAGAAATAGAAGTAGGCCACCGTGGTACCGAGAGCACCGGTAGCGGCACCCAGCAGACCAAGGCTGATCATTAATAAGAGTAATCGGGGAAGCATCGACATTACAGAATAGTCCTGCGAAGAGAGATCAGAGTATATCGACTCGGGAATGTGAAAAAAATCACGTTCTTGGATAAAAATTGTTGATATAAATGTTCGGCGTTCAGAAAACCTTATGGTAAATGTTGTGCTGCAGCAATTTAGTGGGTCGAAAACCGGGGCTTGACCCCGAACTTCCCAATAATGTGCTGTCGATCACATTACACATCCTATATTTATTGTTATATAGTTGACTCCGATTATTGAGAATATAGACTATCTTTCCGGCGCAAGTCACGGACTCTGAAAGGAAAAAACGTGCTCTTTACTGCTGCACAACGGCCATTACTCGGCCTTGACATAACGACCTCATCGGTAAAGCTCATTGAGCTTGCCCGTTCAGGTGATTCGTACCGTGTTGAATCGTACGCGGCTGAACCCACGCCGGTTAACTCTATTAATGAGAAGGCTATCGTGGATGTTGAAGCTGTTGGCGAGGCGGTTCGCCGGGCGGTAAAACGCTCCGGGGCTCGCAGCCGCCTGGGTGCGGTTGCCATTAGCGGCGACGCGGCGATCACCAAAGTCATTCAAATGCCAAAGACGCTTAAGGAAGCGGAACTGGAGGGCCAGGTAGAACTGCAGGCCGACCAGTACATACCGTTCCCGATGGAAGAAGTGAGCTTTGACTTTGAAGTCATCGGTCCCTCGGACAAAGATCCCGACATGATTGACGTTTTACTGGTCGCCACGCGAACCGAAAACGTCGAGCAACGTCAGGCAGCCGTAGAGGCTGCGGGACTCGGTGCCAAGGTGGTTGACGTCGAACCGTTCGCACTCGAAAACGCGTGCCAGCTGTTGACGCATCAAATGCCAGATCAGGGCGCGAATCATTCAGTTGCCGTTGTCGATTTCGGCGCGAGTTCCACAACGTTCAGTGTTCTTCGTGACCTTAAAGTCATTTACACGCGCGATTTCGCTTTCGGTGGTCAGCAGCTTACCGAAGAAATCATGCGCACCTACGGCCTGAGCCTTGAAGAAGCCGGTCGGGCCAAGAAAGAAGGTGGCCTGCCGAGTAACTATCAGCCGGAAGTTCTGGATGCCTTCATCGACGACATGACGCAACAGGTCAGTCGTTCGCTACAGTTTTTCCTCGCATCCGGTGGCGGTCGCGAACAGCCTGAGCAAATTATTGTTTGCGGTGGTTGCGCCAACATTGCCGGAGTCGCCGATTTGATTGCCAGCCGCGTTGGGATTCCAACCGTCAAAGGCGATCCACTCGGTCAGATGAAAGTTTCATCCAAAGCCAAAGCCCAGGGCGTACATAAAGATGCCACAGCGCTGCTTACAGCCTGCGGACTGGCACTGCGGAGTTTCGACTAATGCCTCGCGTTAACCTACTGCCATGGCGCGAAGAGCTGCGCAAAGTCCGACAGAAGAACTTCGGTTTATCTGCGGTTGGCGCGGCGCTTGGCGGCGCTGCCATCGTACTGGGAACGATCGCGTTTTATTCCGCGCGCATCGATCATCAGAATGATCGAAATCGTTACCTGACCGATGAAATTGCCGTGCTCGATCGGCAAATCAGCGAAATCAAGGAACTGGAAGATGTCAAAAGTCGCCTGATTGCGCGAATGGACATCATTGAAAACCTTCAGACGAAACGGCCGGAAGTCGTGCATTTATTTGACGAGCTTGCTCGCGCCATTCCTGAAGGTGTTCATCTCAAGAGCATCAAGCAGACCGGCACACGCATTACGATTTCGGGCGAAGCCCAGTCGAGTACTCGCGTTTCTGCGCTGATGCGCAACATAGACAAATCTCCCTGGCTGAAGAATCCCGACCTGAGCGTCGTGGAAACCACGATCCAGAAGGAAGACTCGGGACGGACGAGTTCGTTCACCATAATCGCGACGCAAACGACGCCTAAAAAAGAAACAGATGCGGAGACCGACACGTGAGTATCGCTGACGACATTAACTCACTCGACATAAATGACATTGGACGCGCGCCTTTTTGGTTGCGTGTCGTTTTGATTGTGTTGATTTTCTCTCTTGTGGCCGGTTTCGGTGTATGGCAGTTCGTCATGAAGAGCAAGAAGCCGCAGCTGGAGCGCGTTCAGGCCAAAGAGCAAACGCTGCGGGACGATTTTTCGGCCAAGCAGCGCAAAGCGGCCAACCTTGAAGCCTACAAACGCCAGTTGGCCGACATGGAAACCAATTTTGGCGCCATGCTCAAACAGCTTCCGGGCCGTACAGAAATCCCGAGCCTGCTGGTGGATATATCGCAGACCGGACTGGCGAGCGGACTGGAAGAAGAGCTTTTCCAGCCTGGTCCCGAGGCGCGTAAAGAAGTATTCGCAGAGAAACCCATCAAGATTCGCCTCAAAGGCGACTATCACGAGCTGGGGAATTTCGTCAGCGGAATCGCGGAGCTTCCGCGGATCGTCGTACTGGACGATGTAGAGATTGACGGCACCAAAGGCCTCAATGACCTCACCATGAGCGTGACGGCCAAGACCTTTCGGTATCTGGACCCTGATGAAGCCGAGGAGGTTGAATAATGAAGTTTCCTAATCATTCACGCCTTCTCACGCTAGCCCTGGCATCCAGCTTCATGCTGGCAGGCTGCGGCGGCGACATGAGCGATCTCGAGCAGTGGGTGGCAGACAAGAAAGCGGAACGCGTTCCGTTCCTTAACGACCTGCCTGAAGTCAAACCTTACAAAGTGTTTGTCTACTCAGCTGAAAACGAACGCTCTCCGTTTATTCCAAGTCAGGACAAGACGCTGCCCAACGACGATGGCAACACGGGTCTCAAGCCTGATCGAAACCGCAACCCGGAGCATCTTGAGAACTTTCCTCTCGATTCGCTGCGCATGGTGGGCTCGCTTAACACCGGCAACGTAGGTTCGGCACTGGTTCAGACCAGCGATGGACTGATTCATCGCGTCCGTCCCGGCAATTACATGGGCCAGAACTATGGCCGAGTTACCAGCATCGACGATTCCAGTATTGAGCTGGTCGAACTTGTTCCCAACGGTCTTGGCGGCTGGGCTGAACGCGAAGCGGCAATCGGTCTAAGCGACTGAGCGGCCCGGAGAATTACGAATGAACGCAATGCTTAAACAAACACTACAATGGGGAATCTCGATGAGAGGCTTTTCTGCAAAATTCGGTAGTCTTGCTACCGCATGGGGCCTGGGTCTGGCACTCGTACTTGGCGCCACAAATGCGCTGGCACAGTCGAGCCCGAGCAACAAACTCGTCAACATCGAGGTTGTGCCGTTAACGGGCCAGCAAATACAGCTGCGCCTTGAAACATCGGGCCTGGCACCCACCCCTCTTAGCTTCACGATCGACAACCCGGCACGTATTTCGCTCGACCTGCCAGACACCGGCCTTGCACTGGCCTCACGTCGCAAGGATGTCGATCTGGGTGCATTGCGCAGCGTTCTGTCGGCCGAGGCCAATGGCCGCACGCGAGTGGTGCTGAACCTTGACGACATGGTGCCTTACACCACTGAAGTGTCCGGCAACAACATCTACGTCACCATTGGCAGCACCTCTGGCGGCACCGTTGCCAGCAGCCCCTTCTCAAGCAGCAGCGCGACCAACACCGCGCCTGCTGTCAGCACCAGCGGCGGCTATAAAGCGATCGAAAACATCGATTTCCGTCGCAGTGAAGACGGTGCGGGTCGAGTCATTGTGACTCTGGCCGACCCCAGCACGATTGTTGATATTCAGGAACAGGGCGGCAACGTAATCGTCGACTTTGTTGATACGGCACTGCCGGGCGGATTGCAGCGACGCTACGACGTACTGGATTTCGCCACCCCGGTCGCCACGGTTGACGCCAGCCAGGCGGGTAACAATGCCCGGGTGGTTATTGGATCCAACGTGCCTTACGAGCAGGTGGCCTACCAGTCCGACAACCTGTTTACCGTTGAGCTGCGCGCCTATGAGCCAACAGCGGAAGAACAGCTGCGTGAAATCCAGGACAAAGAATACTCTGGTGAGCGTCTGACGCTTAACTTCCAGGACATCGAAACCCGCGCGGTTCTGCAGCTCCTCGCTGATGTGAGCGGCCAGAACATCGTGGTTAGCGACACCGTTCAGGGCAATGTCACCTTGCGTCTGCAGTCGGTTCCCTGGGATCAGGCGCTGGACATCGTGCTCCAGACCAAAGGTCTCGGCATGCGCCAGAACGACAACGTCATTATTGTTGCACCTTCTGAGGAAATCGCAGCTCGCGAACGTCAGGAGCTGGAAGCACTGCAAAAAATTGAAGAACTCGCACCACTGCGATCCGAGTTTGTTCAGGTGAACTACGCCAAGGCGTCAGATCTGGCAACGCTTATGGGCACCGGTGGTAACAACAGCATTCTGTCCGACCGCGGCAGCATCAATATTGACGAGCGTACGAACACCCTGCTCGTGCAGGACACGGCCGAAAAGCTTGCCGAGATTCGTCGTCTTGTGCAGCGTCTCGACATCCCGGTTCGCCAGGTATTGATCGAATCGCGCATCGTTGTGGTTAACGACGACTTTAACCGCCAGCTTGGTGTACGCGCGGGCTTCACTGATGTCAGTCGAAACTCCAGCGACGGCCTGATCGCCATCTCGGGTTCTGCCGAGGGTAATTCTCTGACTACGGGCTCAGCGCTGGAGAATCTCCAGGACGACGGCACCGTATTTCCGGTGAGCATTGGCAGCCTGACCGATCGACTGGCTGTTAATCTGCCTGTCGCTAACCCGGCGGGCCGGCTGGCGCTGTCCATTCTCGACTCCGACTACCTGGTTGACCTCGAGCTGTCTGCCCTGCAGGCCGAAGGCCGGGGCGAAATCATTTCGACACCTCGTGTGATTACCGCCAACCAGAAAGAAGCCCGCATCGAACAGGGTGTTGAAATCCCGTTCCAGGAATCATCTTCCAGTGGCGCCACCACAACCCAGTTTAAGAAAGCGGTTCTTTCTTTGACGGTGACACCACTTATTACTCCGGACGACCGCATCATCATGGATCTGATTGTGAGCCAGGATAGCGTTGGTGAGAGCGTACCAAGCGCCACCGGTGGCTTCGTGCCAAGTATCGACACACGCGAAGTAGAAACTCAGGTACTGGTCAGCAATGGCGAAACCGTCGTACTGGGTGGTATCTATGAAACTGAAGAACGTGAGATTAACAGCAAGGTCCCTGTACTCGGCGATTTGCCTGTACTGGGAACCATGTTCCGCACTTCGCAGAAGCTCTCGAACAAATCCGAGCTGCTGATATTTGTCACTCCCCGAATCATTAAAGAAGGCGCAAATCTGAATTAGGCCCGGCGAACCATTTCGTTCGAACCCGACCGTTCAGATTTGAGAGGAAATAGTATGTTTAAGATGTCACGATTATTTGTGTTTGCGGCGTTGCTTGCTCTGACAGCTTGTGGCGGCGGCGATGACAAGAGCTTCGTCGCACCGCCCGTTGAAGTAGTGGATCCGCCTGTGGACCCCACCGTGCCAGTGATTCCGGAAGCGGCATCCATTGAAGCGATTACCAGCAATCCTCAGCTACAGTCAGATGGCGGCATTCCTGTCATCATCAGCGCTCTGGTCAAGGATGCCAACAATAACTTCATTGAAGGCGCCACCGTGCAGTTTTCTGCTGACTCGGGAGGCATCGAGCAGCTGAATACA
>CAWUKD010000054.1:0-20833 GCA_963922815.1 uncultured Gammaproteobacteria bacterium | reverse complement strand
TTTAAAAGCGCGGCGCCAGCCGCGCAACCCGCCTCTTACCTACAGCGCCATCCGCGCAACCCATCTCCTACTTGCAGCGCCATCCACACACCCTACTTGCGCCGCCAGGTAGTAACATCCCCGGAATCCTCAAGCACAATCCCCTGCGCCGTAAGATCATCCCGAATCTTGTCCGCCAGCGCCCAGTCCTTGTTCGCCTTCGCCTCGATCCGCTGGGCCACCAGCGCATCAATCTCGTCCGAATCAGGCCCATCACCCGCATCACCACGCAGCTGCTCCTCCGGATCCGCCTGAAGCAGATTGAGGCGACCACCCAGTGACTTCAGCACAGCCCCCAAACCGGCCGCCCGCTCCATATCACCACGCTCTCTGGCAACGTTCGTCTCGCGCGCCACATCGTAAATCACCGCAATCGCCAGCGCCGTATTGAAATCATCGTTCATTGCCGCCCGGAAGCGATCGGTGTACGGCTCATCCTCTGGCAGCGGCGCTTCCGGCAGGCCGCGCAGCGTCAAATACAAACGCGTCAGATTGGTACGCGCCTGACTCAGCTCGCTGTCCGAAAAATTTATCGGTTTTCGATAGTGCGCACTAATCAGAAAGAGGCGAACCTCCTCCGGCTTGTAGTGCTTGAAAATTTCGCGAATGGTAAAGAAATTGCCCAGCGACTTGGACATCTTCTCATTGTCCACCTGCACAAATCCGTTGTGCATCCAGTACCGCGCAAACGTAGCGTCCGTTGCCGCGCAAGACTGCGCGATTTCATTCTCATGATGCGGAAACTGCAAATCGGCGCCGCCACCGTGGATATCAAACTCCGGCCCAAGGTGCGCAATGGACATGGCCGAACACTCAATATGCCAGCCCGGACGCCCTTCGCCCCACGGACTGTCCCACTTCGGCTCTCCAGGCTTGGCGGTTTTCCACAGCACAAAATCCATCGGATCGCGCTTGGACGAATCAACGTCAATCCTGGCACCCGCCTGAAGATCGTCCAGCTGCTTGCCCGACAGCTTGCCGTAGCCGTCAAACTTCTTCACGGCGTAGTAAACATCTCCATTGTCACCCGCATAGGCGAACCCCCGTTCTACGAGCGTTTCGATCATGGCGATAATGTCATCAATCGAGCCCGTCGCCGTCGGCTCGATCGTCGGCCTGAGTAATCCCAGGTCGTCACAATCGCTGTGCATGGACGCGGTGAATCGCGCGGTCAGCTCATCAACGGTCTCGCCGTTCTCTGCCGCCCGCTGAATAATCTTGTCGTCAATATCGGTGATATTGCGCACGTAGGTCACGTCGTACCCTTCGCTGGCCAGATGGCGGACGATGATGTCAAAAGCGGTCAACATGCGAGCGTGGCCGAGATGGCAATGGTCATATATGGTCAGGCCGCACACGTACATGCCCACCTTGCCGGGAACCATCGGTTCAAAGGTCTCTTTCTGGCGGCTCATGCTGTTGTACACTTGCAGGGTCATTTTGCACCTATATTATGTTGCGTCTGATTGTCACGACACACTTGTTTAATCAATTCGCGGGAACTACGGTTATCGCGATCTTTCCAAGGGTGTAGTCCACCCTTATTCAGGAACGTCGGCAAATGGTAGCGTAAACCGTACGATTGGCAAGGATGAACTCCGGCTGGTGTGACTATGGCCAACACGAACATCACTAAAACTGAAAGGTAAAAGCATCATGAATCACGTTACAACCCGCATCGCTCGCCCGTGGCTGGTGGGACTATGCCTCGCCATATTCCTCTCGGCAGCGGCTGTGGCGGAGGAACCCAAAAAGAAACGCACGGCGCGCGTACCCACATTTCCAATCGTTGAAATGGACACGTCTGCCGGCATGATCGTGCTGGAACTCAACGGGCGACGCGCACCGCTCACGGTTAAGAACTTTGTCCACTACGCCCGCATTGGCCATTTCGACGGCACCATCTTCCATCGCGTGATCTCCGACTTCATGATTCAGGGTGGGGGTTACGATGCGGACCTGGCCGAAAAGCCAACTGACTCTCCGATTCCCAATGAATCGGGCAACGGGCTCAGGAATAACCGTGGAACGATCGCGATGGCCCGACTGAACGACCCACATTCGGCCACGGCCCAGTTCTTCATTAATCTCGTGGACAACAACATGCTCGACCCCAATGAAAAGCGCTGGGGCTACACGGTGTTTGGCGAGGTCATTGAAGGCATGGAAGTTCTCGACGCCATTGGTGCGGCTAAAACGGGCGCCAAAGGCTCTTTCCCGAGCGACGTGCCCGTCGAAACGATTACGATCAAATCCGTCAAGCTGCGTAAATAGGCCTCACTTGAGCACCACACCGACAAAAGCGGCCGTCTGCAGCAGCAGCGGCCGCGACTTTTCAGCCGTACCGCATGCCGTGTTTTTATCGGACGTGCACCTCGACCCGTCCCGACCTGACATTACGGCACAGCTCTCTGCCTTTTTGCAGTCTCTGCCTGACACCACGGAACGCCTGTACATCGTAGGCGATCTGTTCGAAGCCTGGATCGGTGATGATGCTCCGGGCCCGGTTGGCGACAGCATGATTGCTATCTTAAAGTCGGTGACCGACCGGGGAATAGAAGGTTATTTCACTCATGGCAACCGGGACTTCCTGATCGGCGAGCGCTTCGCGACGCAGACAGGGTTTCGCGTGCTCCCCGACGAACTTGTCATCGACTGCTACGGCACGCCGGTACTGTTAATGCATGGCGACACCCTGTGCACGGACGACACCGAATACCAGGCGCTTCGTGCCACCCTGCGCAACCCGGCCTTTCAGGCAAACCTCATGACTATGAGCGTGCCGCAGCGTATTGAACTGGCGCAGCAGCTGCGCTCGGCGAGCGCTTCAGAAATGTCGACCAAGAGCGAAGACATCATGGACGCCAACCCGCAGGCCGTTGATGAGGCGCTACGCAACCATAGCGTCACCGTCTTGCTTCACGGACACACGCATCGCCCCGGCGTTCACGCATTCGAAGTGGACACGCAGCCCTGCGAGAGGATCGTACTGGGCGACTGGTTTGAACAGGGCAGCGTCGTTTACTGGTCGGAAGACGGGTACGAGCTGCAGAGCCTTACTCGCCCGGTGAGTGCCGGCTAGCCGGGTCGGGCCGCGGCTCCGCGGGCGGCCCGCTGTGAAAGCTGAACGAATCGTCGGGTTCCAGAATGACACGGGCCTCAAGTTCGCGAAAAACGGCAATGCGCTCCTGCAATTCCGCTTGCTCGCACAGGGGCTCGGCCAGCTTCAGATATTCGGTAAAGTGTCGCGCTTCCGATTCCATCAACCCGAGATAAAACTTGCGCAGCGGCGCGTCAAGATGCGGCGCCACGCAGCCAAAACGCTCGCAGCTGCGCGCTTCGATAAATGCACCAATGATCAGCTGATCTATCAGACGCCGCGGCTCGTAGGTCCGCACTTCCTTGAGTAAGCGGGAGGCGTACTTGGACGCTGTAACCAAAACGAACTCATGCCCTCGAACTTTGATCAGTTTTTGCACCTGCTCAAAGTGGCGTAGCTCTTCCCGGGCCAACCGGGACATGCGATACACAAGCGCCTCATTCCTTGGGTACCGATACAGGAGCTGCAGCGCCGTCGAGGCCGCCTTTTTTTCACAGTTTCCGTGGTCCCACAACAGCGCTGCTTCATTCTCCAGCGCCCATTTAATCCAGGCATCAGGTGTACTCACCGCCAGGAAAGCACCCACCGATGTGTGAGCGCTCGCCGCCGACCGCGCCACTTCGTCATTGACAGAATTATCCGCTCTCACCGCGCTACCGCTTTCCAGCCTTGAGCTGGCGGTCCACGGTGGATAGCAACTCAGGCATGCTGATGGGTTTGACCAGATAACCATCGCAGCCCCAGGCAAACGCCTGATCACGATCGTTGGCGCTCAAACTGGCTGTGAGCGCTATCACCGGCTTGGTAAACCCCTGGTTTCTCAGTTCCCGCACGGCCGAAAGGCCGTCGAGCACAGGCATGTTCACGTCCATGAGCACAATATCAGGCTGCTCTGCCAACGCTTTGTTGATGGCCTGCTGACCATCGCTCGCCAGCACCAGCTCGTAGCCGCCGCGCTTGAGAAAAAGACTCAGCAACTCGATTAAATCCGGATCGTCCTCTGCCACCATCACACGAGCGGTGTCGGGCAGTGATTCCGGCAGCGACCGACCAACACCGAACGGCCTTTCACCTGCCACAATCTCTTCGGAACGCGGCGCCTCAACAGTGACGCTAAATTCACTGCCTTTTCCAGGCTCCGAGCTCAGTGAAACCGTACCATTCAGCAATTCGACAAGCCGTGCGGTAATGTTCAGACCGAGCCCTGTTCCGCGCTTGGCATCGTTGCCGCCGACGCGATGGAACGCATGGAACACGCGCTCCTGCTGGTCAGGCTCAATCCCCGGCCCCGTATCACTGATCACCATTGAGAGTCGGTCGTCGGCCCAGCTCAATTCAAGCTGCACTTCACCCGTGTCGGTGAACTTGATGGCATTGCCCACCAGGTTCACCAGTATCTGACGCAACCGGACTTCGTCGGTATGCACCCACTCAGGAACCGAGTTACCAACAAACGCGCCAAAGGCCAGAAATTTTTCAGCGGCCAGCGGCGCCATCATCGCGGTTATGTCGTCGGTGAGCTGTCGAACGTTAAACGGCGCCATTCGTATTGCGACGTTACCTTCATCGATGCGTGCCTGATCCAGAATATTGTCGACCATGGACAGCAGATGATGCGCCGACCTGCGAATCGCACTCGCGTGCGAATTCGTGCTGTCATCCAGGCCTTTCTCCGACAGCAACAGCTCCGTATACCCAATGACCGACGTCAGTGGAGTGCGAAACTCATGAGACATACTGGCAATAAAACGTGATTTGATCGCGCTGGCGTGATCCGCCTGTCGTCGCTTCTCTTCAAGATCAATCCGTGCTTCCTCAAGCTCTTTTACCATGCGCCGCTGCTTCTCATTGAGCAGACGAACTTCATTGGCAATCTGCTGTAACTCGATAGTCCTGGCTTCCGCCTCGTCACTGGGGAGAAGCAGTACGTACTGCTCGCTGCCCTCAGCGAACACGTGAATGTCGTAAGTACCGGCACCCGACAGGCCGACAAACTCCATGACCGACGCCTCGTCCAGCGGAAGCCCGTGCAGAGCCGTCACAATGGATCGGGCGTCTTCGCCAGCCTTGGGAACACGAGGCAGCGCGCCAAGGTCGCCCCACGCGTCCTCAATGATGTAATCGGCTCCCACCGCAAGGCAAATAGCCCGGCGGTGTGCCTGGTCCCTGTTAAACAGATAGCGTGATACAGCGGGAGGTAAAGACACGATGATCAGTCAACAATAAGTTCGGCCAGTCGTTGAAACGCCTGTTCAACATTATCGCCCGTCTTGGCACTGGTTACGAAAGGCATGAATCCTTCACTGGTCAATGCCGCAATGGTGTCGTCATCGATTTCCCATTCGTCATCGAGATCAGATTTGTTCAATAGCATTACAGAGGGAAGCTCGCCGTAGCGCTCGTGCGTTTCGGCCCGCAGGCGCCGGGCCACGTCGAGCGTGTGGGCGCGGGTACCGTCCACCACCAGGACAAAACCGCTCGAGCCTCGAAGATATGAAAACTCGACGGCGGAAAACCGGTCAGTGCCGGCGATGTCCCAGATCACCAGCTTGACCGGCACTTTAGAATCACCCACCTGCATCTCTTTTGTATCGATCTTGACGCCAACGGTGGTCAGGTATTTTTCAGAAAATACATTATTGACACAGCGTGCTACCGAACTTGTTTTACCGACAGCAAAATCACCGACGATGCACACTTTCTTGGTCAAATCGGCCATTCAGTTACTGCTCCCGCGAAGAATTAAAATTCATGCCCAATACTGCTCTGCGTTTGTTCTTATCCGTATCTTGTCGCGGGGGAATAGTCGAGGTATCCACAATCAACATGGATGACGGTACACCGTAAGCGATAAGCGCATCTCTGTAAGCACCGGCGCGTCGGGCCATCAGCGATTCGTTTAGCTCCGTCGTACCGCTTCCGTCCACTTCACCGATCACCCGGACGGACGGGTCCAGCCCCAGCATACGGGCCAGTCGTTCGTATTCTCTGAGCGACGCGGCGGTTTTGCTGACCTCGGCTTCCTGGTTCGGAAGTAGCGCAGCACCAATAGTAAAAAAGACCGCGCGCCCGTGGAGTTGCGCGACCAGATTAACAAGCCGTATACGCTCCTCAAGCTTCAGCGCTCTGCTGTTCACATCACTGATTTCCGGCACCAGAGCGCGCGCTTCTTTGAGCGCATCGTGCCAGCTCTGCGGCGCCACACCGGAAACCACGGCGATTCCCTGGGTAACGCTCAGATTAACGCTGTCAGGCGGGGACAAAGCCTCTCGCAGCTTCAGCAGCAGCGCCGCGTCATCCAGATTCAGCGCCGACACATCAACCGAGTTTACGCCGCCGATCACCGGGCCAACGCGTAACAAACGCTCACGGAATTCGGCCGTGGCGTTACCCCGGGCGCTAAGCACACCGTCCGAAAAGGACAGCGCCACGTTTCCCGACGGCTGCAGCAACGTAATCGCTCGCTGTTCAATCATTGACGGCTCAAGCGACTGAAAGGACTGGAAGCTCGAATCAAGCTGTTCGCTTTTGATACCGACTCGTGCGGCTATGTCTAACGGGTCGGCTGCCATCGGGTCGCGAAGGCCTTCAATCCGGATACCGCGATGACCGTCTCTGGAAATTTCAGTCGTTAACAGACCCGGCGTCGCCCGAACCTCCGCTGCCAGCCGATCGACTTTGCGGTTCATCAAAAAGCCGTTAACAAACCAGTACGCCAGCCCGGCAAGCAAGATCAACATCACTATACGAACCGGCCAGCTGATGATGGGCCTCTCGGCGGCCTGCCTGGTTTTTTGAACGCGCAATAAATCCTGAAGCTCGGCATCAAGCCCCGGGATTGATCCGGCGACACCGTCGAAATCGCTCAGCGCCTCGGAATGACGCAGATGAATTCGTTCATTGATCGAGTTCAACTCAACCTTAAGCTCCGACGGCGGCGCTCCCCTGACCACGCAGGCCAGCATTGCGTGAGGCCCCTGGGATATCAGCACCGTAAACTCGTCAATCACCACGCTGTCGAGACCACCGCCTGCCCCGTGTGCAAAAGAATCGCGAACGAAGTCCTGAATCGCTGTCAGCATCGCGGATACGGCATCCTCATCTTTCACACCGGCATCAGGATGATGCAAATAGCTCACCAGCCGGCCCGATTCGGGATCAACCAGATACACTTCGTCGATGCGGTAAACCACGCTTCTCTGAAAAACGTACTGAGCCAGAGGCACGCCAGCGCGCCAGGCCTTGTATTGGTTAACCCAGGATTTTTCCTCAATTGCGGTGTTGATGGTTTGCAGCGTCGATTTGATCGCTTCGCTGATCGCTTTTCGTATAGCGGGACCCATAACTGGAAACAGTGCGTCGGCAAACTTCTTCGGCTCGCGCCTGATCGCTTCGCTCAGGGTATATTCGAGCGGCTGACTTAAGGCTTTCCCAAGCCGTTCGTCGGTGTTGTAACTTCGCGTTACCGCATCGGGAAGTACATCGGCAACATCGGCCGTACGAGATTCCGGTGCTTCGAGCCTTCGCACCAGCGAATCGAGCGCCTTCTTTTCGTTACCGAAAAGGATGTCCTTGATTTTATCAAGATCATTCAATGGCGCGACTCATCAGACTCATTCAGATTCGAATCGCTTACTTGTCGTCCGGCAAGTCAAATTCCCGCTGCAGACGCATGGCCACTTCGGTAAACAGTCCTGCAAGATCACTACGTGCGACTTTCTCTTCTCCCAGGCGATTTGATTCGTCGCGCAGACTGTTTTCGATGGCCACCTGGTTGCTACGAATAGCTTCCAGCAATTCATTGGCCTGTTCGTGTATCCGGGCCCGCATTTCCTGCTCGGCCGCACCGTGAACCTCATCAACATCGGCGATTCGATTTTCCAGCCCCTTGCGCATTTCAGCCATGGCAGAGGACAGCTCCTCAGAGTCGTTCTTGCGCTCTTTCCCTTCTGCTACCAGCTTCTTGGAGAGCACGCTGAATTCGCTCTTTACGTAGGCGTCGAGCTGATCAAGCCGGGCATTGATATCGCTATTTAGCCGCGCCGTCTCCTGACGGATAAGCTTGTCGATATTGTGAAAACGGGATTCGTAATCCCGCATTTGACCACCGAACAAAATGTCGCGAATTTTATCGACGTTTTCCTGGCTGTCCGATCCACCGGCCAGCTCGGCCGCCATGTCCTGCGAGTTTTCTGATTGGGTTTTCTTGCTCATGATCCTGATTTCCTGGGTTCCGTGCCGGCGAGTGGTTCAGTGACGAACTACGCTTCCACCGTATCGGTTCTTTCGAGTCTGTATCCATGCTGGTAAATCGCGGAAAGCTTCCAGCCGTTTTCTTCACTGATTGAGAGCTTCTTGCGTAACCGACTGATGTGCGTGTCTACCGTGCGCGTATTCAGATCGGCACCGTGCATACCCCAGATACTTTCAAGGATATGACTTCGAGACACCACTCGTCCCGCATTGCGGAACATAAACACAGCAAGATCGAATTCGCGGTGGGTCAGTTCTATCTTGTCGCCACTGAGCGCGATTTGTTTACGGTCCATGCTAATGTCGTAAGGCGTCGCATCAGGCAGATCATCTTTACCCGCCCCCGAATCACCGCGTCGCACCAGCGCGTGTACACGGGCAACGAATTCCCGCTGTCGCAAAGGCTTGTCCATATAGTCATCAGCACCGGCACCCAGCGCCGCTACGACATCGTCTTCCGAGTCGCGCGCCGTGACAAATAGCACGGGCGTATAGTGCCGCGAACTCTCACGAACCCGCGTCATTACCTCTACTCCATCCATGTGAGGGACGATCCAGTCCAGCACGAGAAGGTCATAGCTGTCTCTCAGCACTTCCCTCAAAAATAGCCGACTTGATGAAAAATGGTTAACAGTGTGCCCAGCGGCCTTCAACCATGCTGTAATGAGATCTGCCTGATCAACGTCGTCTTCGAGCAACGCAATTCTCAGACGGTGTTTTTTATTGGTGTTGTTCAATCCGTTCCCTCCACTCGGTGAAATCCGTGTGAATAAGTGACTTAACTTCATAAGTTTACAGTCTTTTATAGTCTTTTAATACAGCCGCCAAATGACTCGCCGATGTCGGGCGCTGGACCGGGTCTTTCGCGAGCAAACGCTCAATAAGTGGTTGATATACATGCAAGTTCTGATCCAGTTTTGGAATCGGTGCATGAGAGTGCTTGTACAGCAGCGCGACGGGGGTTCCTGCCACGTACGGCTTGCGACCGGTCAGCAGCTCGAACAATAAAACGCCCAGGCTGTAAAAATCGCTGCGTTCGTCAATTTCACTTCCCTGACCTTGCTCAGGACTCATGTAGTACGGCGTGCCGTAGATCTTTCCGGGCAAGGTGATTTCCTGAACGATCTGAACCTGCTTCGCCAGTCCAAAATCGATAATGCACGGCGGACCTCCGCGCACCCGAAACATGACGTTCCCAGGCTTCAGGTCGCGATGCAAAATTCCAACGCGATGAATGGCATCAAGGGCATCCGCAATGTGCAGGGCAATGTCGAGCGCCTCCTGCGGATCGGTCGCGCCTTCAGACGCCAGCCTGTCCCTCAGACTCCCGCCACCAATGTACTCCATGGCAATGAACGCATGATCGTCAGCGACACCAACATCAAAAATGGTCACGATATTAGGATGCGTCACCGCCGTGATCGACTGAAACTCGATCAGAAAGCGCTCCAGGACCTCATGCTCATCCGATAGCTCGAACGTGCCGTACAGCACCTTAACAACCACGTCTTCCCTGCGCGACTCACTGTGCGCCAGATACACGGCAGATCCTGCGCCCGAAGACAGCTTCTTAAGAATTCTATAGCCCTTGACCCTGACACCGGTAACCGACTCTCCTCCACCTCTTACCTCAAACGAGTTCAGCCGGCGGGGCGTCATCAGCGACGCGCGCAGGCTTTCCCGGATGGTGGTTACCAACAAAGCGTTGGTCAGTTTTCCCTTGGGCAGATAGTCGTCAGCGCCATTTTTAATCGCTGCCGCTGCAAGTCGTTCATCGCCGTGGGCCGTCATGAAAATGATCGGCGGAAAGGAGGGATTTTTGCGAAACACCTGCAGCAATTGCAAGCCAGTGTAGGTACCGAGATGGTGATCCAGGATAACAATATCGAACTGACTCGCGTCCAAATCAAACACGGCAGAACCCTGATGAGCAGGATCGAAATCCTCTACCAAGGCCTCGGGCCATTCGGTGGTAATGTGGTGCCTGAGGAGATCACGAAACTCGTCGTGATCGTCAATAAGCAGCACGCGTAGCGGTCGCGTCTTCAAGCGAATTTACGTTGTTGCTGGGCTGTCATGCGAGCTTGCCTCGCGCCCGGCTACAACAGCGTCATGCAGGGCGCATTTGTTTTACGTAAGCACCAAATTCGGTTGCCAGTTTGTTTAAAGCTTCCAGGTCTTTCATCTTGGCCGCGTCTTCAATCAGGCCGCCGAGTTCGGTTATTTGTGGAAAACCGTAAGCAGCACCTGATCCGCGCATATTATGCGCAAGTCTTCCAACTTCCTGAAAGTCTTCCTGACTGATCAGCGACGCGATAGTCTCGACATCAGACTCGCGGCGACGAATGTAATTGGGTAGCAAGGCGCGGATCGCAGGATCCAGATCGCTGGCTACCGGTGACAGTGTTTCGAGCGTCATTTTAGCCCCAAATGTATGCGTTTATCGCGATTAGTATGCGGGACGCGCCAATAGTAACACTAGGAACCAAGTCACATATCGTCTGCATTCCCTCTCGCGATTATTGTCTGGTCACATGGCTTCCAGCGCATTGCGACCGTCGTCATCAAACAGGCTTTTTTGTCGGCTGGATCGATTCTTGACGGTATCCGCGCGCTGCTGTTCCAGCCTGTTCAGGTAAGCCGCCGTGACGTCGCCGGTAACATACTCTCCGGAGAAGCACGACGTGTCGAAACGCTCGATGTCGGCTTTATCGTGCCCGACCGCTTCGATCAGGTCTTCCAGCTCCTGATACACCAGCCAATCAGCCCCAATGAGCTGAGCCACTTCTTCTGTACTGCGTCCGTGGGCGATCAGTTCTTTGGTCGCAGGCATATCGATCCCGTACACGTTGGGATGACGCACCGCAGGAGCAGCAGACGCAAAGTAAACCTTGTTCGCACCAGCCTCCCTCGCCATCTCAATAATTTGTTGCGACGTTGTACCTCGCACTACGGAGTCGTCTACCAGCAGCACGTTCTTGCCTCGAAACTCAAGATCAATGGCATTCAGTTTTCGCCGGACCGACTTCTTGCGCAGAGTCTGACCCGGCATGATGAACGTGCGCCCGATATACCGGTTCTTCATAAACCCTTCGCGGTTCTTAACGCCCAGATGATGAGCCACCTGCATAGCCGCCGTGCGCGATGTATCCGGCACCGGTATCACTACATCAATGTCATGATCCGGAAACTCCCTGAGAATCTTGTCGGCCAGTTTTTCTCCCATTCGCAGACGCGCCTTGTACACAGATACGTTATCAATGATCGAATCCGGCCGGGCAAAGTAAACGAACTCGAACATGCACGGATTCAGTTCCGCCCTTGGAGCGCACAGCGCACTGTGGACACGCCCGTTCAAATCCAGGTAGACCGCTTCACCCGGTGCAACGTCGCGCACCAGCTCAAACCCAAGGGCATCCAGCGCAACGCTCTCCGACGCGAGCATGTGCTCCCGGCCATCGGGGGTCTCACGCTTACCCAAAACCAGCGGCCGAATGCCGTGCGCATCGCGAAACCCGACGACCCCCTGCCCGACAATCAGGGCCGTGACTGCATAGCCGCCCCTGCATCGTCGATGAACCGCACGAACGGCCTCGAACACATCATCCGCGCCGAGCGCAGCCCGATCGGTTGACTGAAGTTCGTGTGCAAATACGTTTAACAGAGCTTCTGTGTCTGAGCCCGTGTTCAGATGGCGCCGATCTTCGCGCACCAGCATGCTGCTAAGCTCGGCTGCGTTGGTGAGGTTGCCGTTGTGGGCCAGACAAATGCCATAGGGAGAGTTGACGTAAAACGGCTGGGCCTCCAGCGAGCTCGAGCAGCCCGCAGTAGGGTATCTGACGTGACCCAGCCCGTAGTTACCGACCAGTTCAAGCATATGATCCTGATTAAACACATCGCGGACCAGCCCATTTTTCTTGCGTGCAAACAGGCGATTTCCGTCGCAGGTAACAATCCCGGCAGCGTCTTGTCCGCGATGTTGCAACACCGTTAGAGCATCATAAATGGCCAGGTTGACCGGTGTTCTGCCTACAATTCCAACCACACCACACATAGTTATGTCCCGCTTTGAGTTTAGTTGCCGTCAGGCATTGCCAGATCGTCAGTGCCTGGCGCTTCCTGCGTACTCGGGTCATCAACGGGGCCAATTTTGCTTTCAAGAAAATCATTGACGCTGTCAGGCGCCATAACGCGCAGCGCATTGCCAACGCGTTCTACCATCGGGATCAGCTGCGACTGAGGCCACCAGGGTTCTTTTTGAAAGCCCATGAGCTGACCAAAAATAACCAGAACACCCAGTATGACCGCACCGCGGACCACACCAAACGCCAGTCCAAGCAATCGATCTGTGCCGCTAAGTCCGGACTTATCGATTACAAGAGACACAAGCTGACCGAGCAATCCACCCAGAATCAGAGTGACAACGAACATGATCAGGCGCGATGCCCACAGTTCGACAACCACCGACCCCAACTTGCCCTGCAGATAAGGTTCGACCAGGCCGCTAAAATTCATGGCCGCAAAAATGGCGACGATCCAGGTAACGATGGATATAAGCTCGGGAAAGAACCCGCGGAAAAATCCAACAATCATTGAAACCAGCAAGACGCCGATAATCAGATAGTCAATCGTGATCATGTCGGGAGCCACTCAGTTGTAAGAGATGAGGCGCATTCTAGCAAGGTTGCGCGCTCGTGTCCGAGGTGAAATCAACACAAGCGAATATGCGTTCAATGTGCGTACAACGCCTTGTTCTGACTACTCATTCCGGGCGATGACCCGGTTTGGCCCGGGTGACAGCATTACCCCAGGCCCGATCAGGGGTGGCTGAGCACTCTGGCAGGCTGACGATCTTCCTGCAGGGCCGTCGCCAGCAGATCGGCTTCACTACGCTGGGCTACGGGGCCAACCCGGACGCGAAAGCGGACCCGCCCGTCTACAACGTTGCGCATGACAAACGCTTTATAGCTCTTGCCTCGCAGTCGCTCGGCCAGGCGCTCAGCGTTTTCCTGGCTGGCGAAACTGCCCACCTGTACTGCCCACGCGTTTGCCGTCGCCGTAGCGGGGACGGCCTCGACCGGTGCGCTTACGGGCGGCGACGAGGCAGGCGCTGCTGTTGACGGCTCGGGAGCGCGCGCCACCACCTCAGGCGCGCTCTGCGCTTCCTGAGGATCTGCAGGAGTATTCGCCGCTGCCGACGCAGGTGCCGCCTGCGGCGGTTCTTCGTTCGCGTTATCCGGGGATTCATCAACCGCCGCTGCTGGAGGGGTCTGCTGTTCCGTCATCGGCTTGGCAAAGCGGGCGGGTGGAATGCTTGTTGAGGTTTCGCGCGTTTCCGGTGTCGGCAGGTTCATCGCGGCGGCGGGCTGATCCACGTCCCGAACGCTGCGTGAGTCAATTTCGCGTGGACCAGGCGTTGCGCTCGCGGCTTCCTGAGCCGGAACGTCCAGCGTGATCCGGCGCGTTTCGTTGCCGCTATCGTTTCCGCCCGGCAACACCAGTTCCTGCTCCGAAACGCCTGACTCCGTCATGCTTCCGTCAAGCAACCATGGAATCAATATCACACCGGCCACTATGAGTAGCGTGGCTCCCACCAGTCGTTCTTGTGTTGCGCGTTCCATAACTTCCTCTGGGCCCGAAATACGGGCCTCAACGTATTATATCGATAACCAGGCGAGCGCCGGGCCCACCGTGTGAAACGATCCGGTGACCACCACACAATCGTTGCGCTTGGCACGTGCCCGCGCAACCGCCATCCCCGCCGCCACAGATTGCAATACTTCGACCTTCGCCGGGCTGACTCGTTGCACTTTTTTCGCCAGATCCTCAGGCGGAAGCGCCCGCTCCGAGTCCAATCCTACAATCAGCCAGTGCGTGACTAAAGGGCTCAAACACTCGATAACCTGATCGACGGGCTTGTCAGCCAGCATACCAATCACGGCGATACACTCTGTCAGACTGTCCTGCTCCATGCTTTTCGCCAGCGTGCGCGCAAGCAGATCGGCCGATTCAAGATTGTGCGCCACGTCAAGCCACCAGACCGCATCGAGATCCAGCCGCTGCAGGCGGCCACGAAACGACCAGTCTGTGAATACCTGTCGGAGCTGACTGTCATCCGGCAGCAGCCCCGAAACGGACAGTGCGGCCAAGGCGCCCGCCAGGTTGTCCAATACGGCACCGACCGGCTGGGGTAGCGCCTGCCTGTTCAGGCCTCCGGAATCAATGTCATTGCCCGCCGCGGCTGTCGCCTGATGCACGGCCGTCGATGCCTCAAAGTTCCACGCCGCTTCGGTCGGGGTGTAAGTGTAATCACGACCGAGCTGCAAAACCTGAGCGCCAATGTCTGACGCGTGCGCCTCAATAGACGCCGGCGGATTCGGGTCGCTGCATACGCAGACACAACCGGGTCTCATGATGCCCGCTTTCTCGAATCCGATAACTTCGCGATCGTCGCCGAGCCAGTCCTGGTGATCCAGCCCGATAGCGGTAATGACGGCCACGTTGGCGTCCACGATATTAATTGCATCAAGCCGGCCGCCGAGCCCCACCTCGAGCACCCATAAATCGAGTTCCACAGAACGGAACAGCGCCAGCGCCGCCAGCGTCGTAAATTCGAAATACGTCAGCTCAATATTGGCTCGCGCCTGTTCAACCGTTTCAAACGCCGCGACAATGTCTGCATCGGACGCCGGTGCGCCGTTTATACACATGCGCTCGTTAAACCTGACCAGATGCGGTGAAGTGTAGGTACCTACTCGCCGGTTGGATGCCAGGGCACAGCGGGTCAGGCATTCGACCGTGCTGCCCTTGCCGTTGGTACCAGCCACTGTAATAACCGGCGGAATGTCGGCTGCAGGAAAAGACGCATACACGTTTCTGACCCGCTCCAGACCGAGTTCAATGTCGGAAGGATGTAGTGCCTCTATGCGCTGAAGCCACTGCAACAGCGAGCGCGCGGACAACGTCAGGCCTCAGCCGCCACCGGCAGGTGATGGCCCAGCTTCATCAGCAGCTGCGCTATTTCTGCGCGCATCTCGCGACGATCGACAATCATGTCGAGCGCGCCGTGTTCCAGCAGAAATTCACTCAGCTGAAACCCCTCGGGCAGCGTTTCGCCAACGGTTTGCTTGATCACCCGTGGACCGGCAAAACCGATCAGCGCATACGGTTCAGCAATATTGATATCGCCCAGCATGGCCAGACTCGCCGACACACCACCCGTTGTGGGGTTGGTCATGACAGAAATATAGGGCAGCCCCTGGGCGCTCATTTGAGCGAGACCGGCGCTTGTTTTCGCCATTTGCATTAACGAAAACAATCCTTCCTGCATGCGTGCACCGCCGCTCGAAGAGAAGCAGACCAATGGGCACTGACGTTCAATACACAGCTGCGTTGCGCGCCAGAACTTTTCACCCACCACGGACGCCATTGAACCTGCCATGAACTCGAATTCAAACGCACACGCAACCAGCGGCCGGGACTCCAGCGTTCCACTCATGACGATCATGGCGTCTTTTTCACCTGAGGATTTCTGCGCCTGGTTGAGGCGATCGCGATACTTCTTGCTGTCTTTGAATTTCAGCGGATCCTGGGACTGCAGTTCGCCGGCGATTTCCTGGAAGCTGTCTTCGTCGAATAATCCCTCGAGTCTGGATCGGGCGGAAATTTTTCCGTGGTGGTCGCACTTGGGACACACCTGAAGGTTGCGCTCCAGCTCTGCGCGGTACAGCACCGCATCACAGCCGCGACATTTGCTCCACAGCCCTTCGGGCACGGATCGCTTGTTACGGTTGGTCTGAATGCGCGACGGCATGATTTTCTTCAGCCAGCTCATATCACTTGCCTTTATCCACTGTTACGACACCGAAAACTCCGACGGACGGCCTCGGATCAATGCGAGCACTATAAACCATTTGGCCACCGGCCAGAACCATATCGTGCAATTGACGCCCGGACCCTCGTTGTTCAGACGATAAACGGGAATATATCGAATTCGGTTCGCTGGACGGGCAAACCAAAGCGTTCGGGATAATTGACGCTGACCAGATACAGCCCGGACGCCGGCGCCGTCGCTCCCAGATGCTGGCGGTCTCCCGCCTGCAACACCTCGTCGACCCACGGCTCGCCAGCGTCGCCGCGCCCGACGCGAAGCAGCACGCCAGTGATAATGCGAACCATGTTTTGCAAGAATGCGTCGGCGGCAATATCGATTGTTACGAAATCACCCTTGCGATTAACCTGCAGCGAGCGAACCGTACGAACCGGTGTTTTGGCCTGACATCCTGCGGCCCGAAAGGCGCTGAAATCGTGCTCCCCAACCAGCCGCTGTGCCGCGCGGTTCATAACCTCGGCGTCGAGAGGGCGGGGTTCCAGATGAACCCGTTGATCAAGTAGCGCACTGCGAAACGGGCGATTGAGAATCACGTATCGATAGCGGCGCTCCAACGCGCCGAAACGCGCATGAAATGCTTCGTTTACAGAGGCAACCCAGGACACGTTAATATCTTTCGGCATTCCGGTATTCGCGCCCAGCAGCCACTCGCGCATCGAACGCTGCGCTTCCGAGTCAAAATGAACAACCTGACCGGTGGCATGAACACCCGCATCTGTGCGGCCCGCACACTGCAGCACCACTTTGTGATTGGCGACTTTGGACAAACTGGCCTCAACATGATCCTGAACGGTGCGTCCGTCGGGTTGAGTCTGCCAGCCGCAGTACGCGGATCCGTTGTATTCAATGCCAGCTGCTAATCGCATAACGCAGGAGTCTATGCGACCGCTGACAATGATGCGAGCCGAACTTTCGAATTCCCGACGCAGGCGAAACCGGCAGATACAAAAAAGCCCGATGAGTAATCGGGCTTTTCGGATTTATCCAGTCGCGACGTTCTGTCACGACTCGCCGGACAAGGTCTCAGCTGCGCTTCAGCTAAGACCATCCAGCAGCGCGCGTGCGTCTGCCTGCTGATTGTCGTTACCTTCCTGCATTACTTCTTCGAGAATTCCGCGGGCCCCGTCCGGGTCACCCATATCCAGATAGGCTCGAGCCAGGTCCAGCTTGGTGCCGACTTCGTTAATGGCCAGATCAGCGTTTTCGGGAAGCGCCAGGTTTGACGTTGCTACACGCATCGTGGTGTTGTCACCGGAGTCGTCGACCGTCTCGCCAACATCCAGATCCATGGCCTGAATTTCCTGGGTGCGGCCATCCGGGCTCGGAAATACGTCTTCCGAAAAGTCGTCAAGCTGCGCCATCTCCTGAGTACCTTCAGGCTCATCAAACACGCCGTGGAAGGTTTGCGCATCCGCATCACTGACCGCATTGTTAGCTTCACCCAGCGCGGTGATATCGGCATCATCCAGCACCGGCAGCGCTGATGTGTCCTGTGACGAATCGCCAAACGGATCGCCAAGATCCATATCGTTAGAGTCTGCCACCAGAGTAGAAGCCAGCACGGTCTCTTCATCCGAATCGGCAAATACCTCTCCGAAGGCCGCTTCCGGCTCAGCTTCCACCGGTGCATCCGGAGAGACGAGCGCCTCCTGAAGCACGGTGTCATCGTCGTCACCGTCGAAACCAAAATCAACTGACCCCGAAGTCGCGGCCAGCTCTTCACCGATTTCCAGCTCGTCGTTCGCGAGCGAACGAATTTCGGCAGAGAAGGATCCTGTTTCTTCATCGGAACCCACCGTCTCACCATCTTCAGAGTCAGGCAGCAAGGACTCCATACCCCGAGAGGTTTCGTCCTGATCCATCAATCCGGACGTATCGGCTTTCAGCAGTTCTTCCATCTCGACTTTCAGTTCTGATGTGTCGAGCAATTTATCGTGAGGAGCTTCCTCGGCAATCATTTCAGCGTCGATCATGGCACTCGGCGCATCGTCTTCTTCGCCCAGCCCGTCGAACAGTTCGTCAAAGTCTTCATCACCGTCAGCGGCTTCTTCTTTGGCCCTGACATCGTGCACGGCGAATTCACCGGACGTGCCTTCGCTAACCGATGTAATGTCACCAAAGTCCAGATCGATCCCGAGCTGGTCCAGATCCATTTCGGCCGTGTCATCGCCCGAGTCAGCCGAGAGCACTTCCTCGATCCGCTCTTTAACTTCTTCGGTGCTGGCCGTTGGTGCATCATCCTGGGCTTCAGCATCATCAAAGCTGAAATCCAGGGCATCTGCATCGGCGCCCGCAGCCGTTGGCGCATCGTCGCTGGCAAACAGCGCGTCACCCAGATCAAGATCAACAATCTCTTCAGCACCCGCGCCGTCATCCACGGACGCATCTGCAAATACATCTTCGCCGCTAAAGTCTTCCGTCTGGAAATCCAGTCCGGCCATGTCAGTAGAGGCGGTCTCAAGCTGCAGGTCGACGCCTTCGCCGCCCATCATGTCAGCACCGGCGGTGTCGCCTTCGAACAGTTCATCACCCGGGCAAATCTGCTTGCCCATGATCATGATTTTTTCCCACTCACCCGCGTGAGCGGACAACATGCCTTTGGCGGCTTCCGCACCTGAACGGAATTCGTCCTTGTTACCCCAGACAAAGAAAATCTCGAGCAGCTTCATTTTCAAATCGACGCGGTCTGGCTCGTTGTCGGAAGCCTTCCCCACAAGCTCGGCCGCCTGATCGTAAAGACCATACGCCATGTGGAAATCTGCTTCGGACAGCGTATCAGCCTGATCGAGTTTGACGCCGGTCTCACCGGCCAGCGTGTCTTCAAACGGTGCGGCCTGATCGGTCGAACCCAACGCCGGGGCGTCACTGTCCGCATCGAAATCGATGGGCTTGAACGTACCGGTATCTTCAAAATATTCGACTTCCTGAGTGCCCAGGTCCGTCGTGTCTTTGGCCATGGTCTGCTGAGCAATCTGGTCGAGAGACGCATCAAGATCCAGATTGTCATCAATCGCGTCGTCCTGAATCGCGTCCCAGGACTCTGTCGTTTCCTCGCCGCGGTTGCGGAACATCACCACCAGCGTCGCGATGACGCCCAGTAGTGCAAGAGCGCCCCAGAAGAACCAGCTCTTCAGAAATCCGGTGATCTTCGAGAACAGCGATTCATCGGCGGCCACAGGTGCAACCGGAGCGGCCTGAGCCTGTTCCGCAGGTTCCTGCGGTTCCAGTAACGACGTAGGATCTCTCGAAGCGCTGGTATCATCAGTCGCCGAATCCGTCACTCCGTCCACTTCGGTCGGTGCATCGGTACCGCCATCCGTACCGGCATCGGCGACGATGGCGCCGTCATCGCCCGAATCCCCACCGTCTGTGGCACTCACATCAACCGCCGGGTCGGCCGGTAAAGGCTCTACCGCCAGTTCGGTCGGCATGTCCTGACCCAGAGACTGCTGAAGTTCAGCCAGGTCCGAGTTCCTGAGATTCAGCAAGCGTTTGGCTTCTTCCAGTTCGGCCCGAACCGTATCGAGCTCGGAAGTCAGAGCCGCGTTTTCTGCCTGCTCGTCCGCGAGAAGCTCACGGGTTGCATCAAGGGCCACTGAACCGTCACTGCTACCAGCACCGGCTTCTCCGCCTTCAGGTGCCACCAGTTTCAGGCGTGGCTTACTCGGAGTCGAAGAACTGCTGGATGACGATGACGCTGCCTGGTTACCGGAGGCAACCCGACCGCCGCGCCAGTCGCTGTTGTGAGCAACCACAACGCTGTTAGCCTCGGACGTCAACAGATTGCGCACACTGGTGGCATCCGGAATCTGCAGCGTAGCGCCTTCTTTGAGCAAATTGATGTTGCCCATGAACGCTTCAGGGTTGGCGCGATAAATCGCGACCATCATTTGATTAATGCTGACACCGTCGAGCTGAACGCTTCTGGAAATGTTCCAGAGATTCTGATTTCGCTGCACGGGACCGTAGGTCTGACCGGTAATGGCAGGCTGCCGATACACAGGCGCAGGTTCTGGCAAAGGCGCCGGTGCCGCCGGAGCCGGTGCAATCTGACCGGACGACGAGGAAGGCTGTGCGCTGACACTCCGGGCAACGTTCACGGGAGCGGCGACGGCCTGTTCACTAAATACGGGTGGATCAAGGAGAACGGTATACTCGCGCAGCAAGCGTCCGCTGTCCCAGGTTGCTTCCAGCAGAAACGTGACAAACGGCTCTGCGATCGGTCGTGACGAACGGACCTGAATTACCGGCTGGCCCGCCGCATTGTCGCGAACCCGAAAGGTGATCGAATTGAGAAAGATCGGTCGGTCGAGTCCGTAACGGGCAAACGTATCGTTTTGGGCAATACGTGCTTCAAAGCCACGTAGCTCGTTACGCGACGTTACAGAGATTGGAATCTCGGCGACCAGCGGTTCATTGAGTGCAGACTCAAGCCGGATCTCGCCAAGGCCAAGCGCATACGCGCCGGCATGTGCAATCAATCCCAATCCTGTGAGTAAAATCTTACGTAACATACTGATGCCTCGGTCTTACTGTCATTATGTAAGGTT
>CAWUKD010000053.1:0-21149 GCA_963922815.1 uncultured Gammaproteobacteria bacterium | reverse complement strand
AACTGCCGCTTAACTTCCTTCCGCGTCAGTCCTGTCAAAATTGCAATCCGCGTCCCTGACGGACTTCTGCCGTCTATGGGGAAATCATCGTGAGCGATTTCCACAAAGACGCCCTTAAGTTCGTCTGCAAACTCATCAAATGAAATTCCGTTTCGAATAAGGATCCGCACGAGGGGTCCCATAAAACGCCGATATGCAGCCAGCAGTCCCTGTTTTACGTCCGCATCTGTAGATTTTTTCTGGCCGTTGTTTGCCAATTTTTTGTTATTCCGAATGCGTCGTTGAATTCACATAATCGTCAATGGGAAATATATCCCAGTGGCATTCTGCGTCAAGGGATATATTTCCCGGACCGCTAAAGTGAGTGATGACCTGTTCGTAAATAACCGATACCTATATAAATGTTTATAGGTATTGCCCGTGAAAAAGACGGCCGAGCATTTCATCACCATGACTTAAATATGTCAAATATGAATGAAGATAAATTGTTAACTCTTTGAAAATAAGAGAGATCGCGAGCGAGTTAACATCGGTAAAAATTATGTAATGCGGAAAAGAGGGCGGAGGCCGATAGGGGCGACCCTTATGATGATGTCGCAACTGTAAACGTCTGGGATTTCGCACGGACTCGATCGGAATGTCGAGCGTTGAAGAAGTTTCTTGTGCGATCTGCGCAGAATAAAAAAAGCCGGCATCCTTGCCGGCCTGAGTTCGCCTCATCGTTTGGGGGATTCTGAGGTTTGTTGAGCCCGTCTGGGTACATAGACAAGGCTCAGGAGTATTTATACGCGGACTTCCCTGAATGCTCTGTGAACCAGTTCACGAATTGCCAAAGTCGTCAAAAACGTCAATAAATACAAAGACTAAAATCCCTCATTTTATGAATAGCATAAGGCAGTTTGCTATGGGTTGAGCTCGATCTGCGCTTTGGATTTAACACTTTCCAGGAAATCGTTGACCTGATCGGTAGCGAGCTGCTTGCGTAAATCGTCAGCCACCTGCTCAAACTCGGGCTGTCGCGTCTCTTCCACCAGGATGACGTGCCAGCCAAACTGTGTCTCTACCGGTGTTTTACCATAGCTGCCAGGCTCAATTCCGGGCAGAGCGTCACCAAAAGGCTTTACCATCTGAGCGGCCGGGAACCAGCCAAGATCGCCACCACGAGGCGCTGACGGGCCGGTTGAGTATTCTTTGGCGAGTTCAGCGAAGTCGCCACCGGCGTCCAGCTGTTTGAGTACGTCGAGAGCTTCGCTTTCTTCTTTCAGAAGAATGTGTCGTGCTTTGTACTCCGAGGCGGTTGAGCCGTTGTCATACGCCGCGCGTACCAGCTCATCCGTAATGGGATTGTCTTCACTGTGCTTTCGCATCACAGACTGGGCCAGCATACTCAGGCTTTGCATTTCAATCTGCATGGCCGTTTCGGGATCTTTGTCGAGTCCAAGGCGCCTGGCTTCGCCAACCATGGCATACAGCTGAGTGATGTCGCTCAGAACCTGTTCGTTTTGTTCCGGGGTACCTTCGCCATCACCAAAACGGGCGGTGCGATAAAAGTTGACCATTTCTTCATAAACGGGCTGTCCATCCACAGTCGCTACCAGGGTCTTGCTGGTATCAACGGCGTTAGCGGTGTCTGTTCCGCTGTCCGTGGCGGGTGCGCAGGCAGTAGCGAAGAGGGCTACAAGAACGATTGGCATGTGTTTCATGGAGTTTCTCACTGTGATTGTATTGAAGTTGTCGGTAAAGAATTAGAGTCGAAGGCATGAATGCTCAGCGCGTGTATGTCGGTTTGCATCATATCGCCCAGCACGCTGTATATCAGGCGATGGCGCTTGAGCGTGCTCATGCCGTCGAAATCAGTCGCGCAGATGTTGAGCTTGAAGTGACCGCGGCCATCTCTTGCGCCGGCGTGTCCCGCATGTTTGGCGGACTCGTCAATTATCTCAAGCGCGAGGACGCGAAGGTGCTCGTTGAGCAGCGTCGTCATTTGATTGATACGTTCGGTAGTCATGGCTATCAGTTGCCGGATTGATCCGAAAACTCTCCGCGGAAAAGATAAATCATCAGACCTATCATAAAAACAAAGTTCAAAATCATGATGCCAAACACCTTGAAATTGACCCAGGCCTCTTCGCTCATGCGAAACGCCACATACAGATTAATAAACCCAACAAGTGCAAAGTACGTGGCGCTTACAATATTGCAGACACGATACTTGTGTTCCGGCAGTGCGGCCATGTCGAGTGTGTCATCCTTGCCCCCCGAGATCGCACCGATCGTTTCAAAAAACGACTGCACGCCGGTTTTGTCTTTGAACCAGTGGGTCCAGAGCAGCACCAGGGCAATAATCCAGTGATAAATGCTGAATTTCCACTGCAAAAACTCCGGGTCGCGAAGCAGCAGGGTGACTGAGCCAAGCACGATCAGAAGCACGGTGCTTACAATATGGAGTTTGTTCGCCTTTCGGGTGCGGATCCATTCAATGATCGTCAGCACAGTTACTGACGCCATCAGCAGGGCGGTGGCGACGTAAAAGTCATAAAGCTTGTATGCGCCAAAAAACAGGACCGCAGGAATAAGAACAAAGGCCAGCTGCATGAGCACCGTCCATGATAAAAAACGGTGTGCATCATACCTCAGCGAAGGTAATATCAGCGAATAAAAGCCTCACAAACTGCCAATATCGGTTTTAATCCACGTACAATGCGCCATGGCCAGAATCCTCGAAGTTCATCCTGACAATCCGCAGCCACATCGGCTGGGTCAGGCGGTGAACATAATCCGCAACGGCGGGCTTGTCGTTTTTCCGACCGATTCCTGTTACGCGCTGGCCTGCCAGCCAGGCAACACGCAAAGCGTAGAGCGGATGCGACGCCTCAAGCAGCTTGAAAAACAGCATTTTTATACGCTGATCTGCAAGGACCTGAAGGATCTTTCCAAGTTTGCCCAGGTCGATAACATGGCGTACCGGCTGCTCAAGACGTACACGCCGGGTCCCTACACGTTCATATTGAAGGCGAGTCGCGAAGTTCCCAACCGATTGCAGACAAAAAAGCGCAAGACCATTGGTATTCGCGTGCCTGATCACGCGGTGGCCCAGGCGCTGCTGGGGGAGCTCGACGGGCCGCTCCTGAGCACCACCGTGGAATTGCCCGGTGCCGATCTTCCGCTGAATGACGCGTTTGAAATTGACGACGCCTGGGGCCATGGCGTGGACATTATCCTCGACGCGGGGGCCTGTGGCATTGAGCACACCACCATCGTTGATATCAGCTCGAACGAAGCCACGCTGATCCGGGAAGGCAAGGGAGCCGGGGAGCTCTTCCTGGGCGACTGAGGTCGTCGTTCGTTCAGATTGCGCAAATTGGGGCCGGGGTCAGCCGGGGGACGGTGACGCTGTTCGGCCCCGGTCATCGGGGTGTAGTTACGAGTGATTCGATGCCGTCTGCTTGCTTGCGTATGAAAGCGTCTGTATCGGTCGTTCAGGCACTGTGATATGCCCGGTACTTTTCTATCAAGTTCAATAGTCTAAAGCCTAAACTGCATTTAGTGTCTGCGATATTCTGGCGCCGGCCTGGCCAAAAAGACGGCTTGAAGAGGTTGATCTGAGCATCGGCTGACGGCTGTTGAATTGCCACAGTTTTGGGTTGACAAGCGCCGAATATCAAACACTGCTGCAAGGCGGTTCACGGCCTTGTAAACTGGCGTCTGTTGCTGCGGGACAGGGCATCCGGACCAGGCTTGAAATGGCGTCTCCGTTAACGGGACGGTTTGTGCTGGCCGGTCATCAGATGTTCGCTTCACTACTTCGCCGTCACGTCGGGAGACTTCATTGAGTACCACCATGGGCGCCAATCAGCGCGTGCTATCGGGCATGCGTTCTTCGGGTCGACTGCATCTGGGTAACTACCACGGTGCACTGAAGAACTGGGTCAAAATGCAGCACGAGTTCGAGTGCTATTTCTTTGTGGCCGACTGGCATGCATTGACGACGCATTACGACGACACCTCCCAGATCGAGTCCGATGTTTGGGAAATGGTCATCGACTGGCTGGCCGCAGGAGTCAATCCCAAGCAGGCGACCATCTTCGTTCAGTCGATGGTGCCGGAGCACGCAGAACTCCACTTGCTGCTGTCAATGATTACCCCGCTGGCCTGGCTTGAGCGGGTGCCTACCTACAAAGACCAGCAGGAGAAGCTCAAAGAGCGTGACCTGTCGACCTACGGGTTCCTGGGTTATCCGCTGCTGCAGGCAAGCGATATTCTGATGTACAAGGCGGCGCATGTACCGGTTGGCGAAGATCAGCAGGTGCACGTGGAGATGACGCGCGAAGTGGCGCGCAGATTCAATTTCATCTATGGGCGTGAACCCGATTTTGAAGAACGTGTGGCCAAAGCGATTCGTAACATGGGCGGCAAGTCTGGCAAGCCCTACAAGGCCGCACGCAAGCTCTATCAGGAAACAGGAGACGAGGCCGCGCTGGTCCGTGGTCATGAGTTGGTAAGCCAGCATGGCAGCCTGACGGTGGCCGATCGCGAGCGTCTGATCGCTCACCTGGAAGGCGGCGGTCGCCAGATTCTGGTTGAGCCTGGCGTGCTCCTGACCGAGGTTCCGAAAATGCCGGGACTGGACGGACAGAAAATGTCGAAGTCTTACGGCAATACGATTGGTATGAGAGAAGAGGACGATTCGGTTCAGCAAAAAATCAAGCGTATGCCGACAGACCCGGCGCGCGTGCGACTGACTGACCCGGGCGACCCTGAAAAGTGTCCTGTCTGGGATTTCCACAAGATTTACTCGGACTCGGCTACCCAGGAGTGGGCCAGTAACGGCTGTCGCTCGGCGGGTATTGGGTGCCTGGAGTGCAAAAAACCGGTCATTGACGCAGTCATTGCCGAGATTGAGCCCATCCGTGAGCGAGCCAAAACGTTTGAAGAAAACCACGACCTGGTCCGTAGCATCGTCCAGGAAGGCAGTGAAAGAGCACGGGTCGAAGCCCGCAAGACCATGGACGACGTTCGACAGGCGATGAAGCTGAACTACAGTTAAAAAAATGGAAGGTGGGAGGCCGGCGGAATCGTCAGCCCTGTAGCGTGCACAGGTACGGAGTACGTATCAGCCGTCTGGAACGATTAAATGAAACGCAGGCCTTTGTGCCCGGAGAGTGAGCCTAAAACGTGAGTAACAGCAGTAACAATACGGGCGACGAAACCCTCGATACCGTTGCCGAAGAGCCATCGGGTGAGACGGTTGAAGACGGCAACGATCGCGCAGACGTATCGGATACCACTGACGTGGAAGAGCAGGTCGTGACGGCCGAAGCCGACGGATCGGAAGACGGCGAGCCTTCCGAAGCTGCGTCAGATACCGGCGCGGACGAATCAGGCCCTGTACTCGAGGTCATAGACGGCAGCGGTGCTCCGGTGTCGGATGCCAGTGACAAAGACGGTGTTTCCCGGCCTCTGCAGTCCGAAATGCCGTTTGCGGTGGTCGAAGGGGAGCCGTACACCCAGCTGCCACAGGATCTGTACATACCGCCGCACGCTCTGAAAATTTTTCTGGAGGCGTTTGAGGGACCGCTGGATTTGCTGCTGTATTTGATCAAGCGCCAGAATCTCGACATTTTGTTTGTACCCATCGCAGAGATTACGCGCCAGTACACCGAATACATCGATCTGATGCAGGACCTTCAGCTGGAGCTGGCGGGCGAGTATCTGGTCATGGCAGCAATGCTTGCCGAGATCAAATCACGCATGCTGTTACCACGCATGAACGTGGAAGAAGGCGAAGAAGAAGATCCACGCGCCGAGCTGGTACGTCGACTGCAGGAGTACGAGCGCTACAAGAAAGCGGCCGAGGATCTGGATAGTCTGCCGAGGATGGAGCGCGACACGTATGCCGCGACCGCCGAGGTCTTGCACGAGCCCGTTGAAGAGGTGGTGCCTGAGGTCGATCTGCGTGAGGTGCTGATTGCGCTTCAGGAAGTCATACGCCGGGCCGAGATGTACAAGCATCACCAGGTGGATGCCGAGACACTATCGGTACGAGAGAAGATGAGCGACGTTTTGAGTCGCCTGAGTGACAGAGAGTTTCACGATTTCGCCCAGTTTTTCGATGTGACCGAAGGTCGCATGGGCATAGTCGTCACGTTTTTGGCGATTCTTGAGCTGGTCAAGGAGTCGCTTATCGAGTTGGTGCAGAGCGAGCCTTTTGCGCCGATTCACTTACGAACATGTTCCGACAGTACTGCCAAAAGTGGCAATGAATAGAACGGGGTAGCAGAGAATACGATGGACCAAAAAATGATAAAGAATGTGGTTGAGGCGGCAATGTTTGCGGCGGGCCGACCCATGTCAATGAACGAACTGTTGCGTCTGTTTAGTGAAGACGAGCGACCCGAGCGTAAGGTGATGAAAGAAATCATCGCCGAACTGGAAAAAGAATACGAAGGTCGCGGCATCGAATTGATTGAGGTTGCCAGCGGCTACCGAATCCAGGTGAAGCATCACATGGGTGAGTGGCTCGGCCGGTTAACCGAACGACGGCCACCGCGCTACTCACGGGCGCTGATGGAGACTCTCGCGCTGATCGCGTATCGCCAGCCCATAACGCGTGGCGATATTGAAGACGTTCGAGGGGTTAGCGTTAGCACGAACATTATTCGCACTCTGCTTGAACGGGGCTGGGTACGGATTGTTGGCCATCGGGATGTGCCGGGTCGACCCGCCATGTTTGGTACGTCAAAAGAATTTCTCGATTACTTCAATCTCAAGTCGCTGGATGAATTGCCGAGTCTGGCTGAGCTGAAAGACATTGAGAGTATGAATGAGGAGCTCGACTTTGGGAGCCCGCCTTATGACGATGGCGAAGAAGTCGACGATTTGCAGACCGCCGACGGTGGCGATACTCGCGCCGAATTTGAAGAAGAGTTTGGTGAAGACCTGACGCTGGAAGCGACGAGTGACGCAGCGGGCATCGGCGATGAAGCCAGCTATGATGAAGACGCGGATGTTGACGATGTTGATGACGACGACGAGAGTGATGCGGACGTCGACGATGAAGACGTTGCTGAAGATCACGATGATGTGGCCGAAGACGGCTCTGATGACGATGACGATGTTGAAGAAGACGCCGAGCGCGACGAGGTGAACGAATCTGAAGCGGGTGTCGGTGAATCTGATGACGACTTCGAAGACGACAGTCTGGATGAACTCGATGAACTGGATGATGCGGATGCCGATGATGATGCGGACTCGATCGATGAACGCGAGACGCTGAGCGCTTAGGCGCTGCTCTGTCATGACTGCTGAGCGCATTCAAAAATCTCTCGCCAATGCCGGCGTCGGTTCACGTCGACAGATCGAGCGGATGATTCAGGAAGGTCGCATAGTGGTAAATGGCGAAATCGTTCAGCTTGGTCAGAAAGTGACTTCAACCGACCGCATTATGGTCGACGGCAAGCGCGTCATGCTGGAAGAAGAGGCCGGCGCGCAGGAAGTGCTGGTTTACCACAAGCCTGTTGGCGAAATCACCGGTCAGCGTGACCCCCATGGGCGTCCATCCGTGTTTGATAATTTGCCCGAGCCCACCAGCGGCCGTTGGATAGTCGTAGGGCGGCTGGATATCAATACGTGTGGGCTACTGCTGTTTACAACCGACGGGCATCTCGCCAATAAACTGATGCACCCGTCCAATTCGCTGCAGCGCGAGTACGCGGTTCGGGTGCTCGGCAAAGTCGACGAGAATACGCTCAAAAAATTGACCACCGGGGTCGAGCTCGAAGACGGCATGGCTCGATTCAAGAACATCAAGGAAGGCGGTGGTGAAGGCGCTAACCGATGGTTCCGGGTTGTTTTAACGGAAGGGCGTCAGCGTGAAGTTCGCCGCATGTGGGAAGCGGTAGACTGCAAAGTGAGCCGATTGATACGGGTGCGTTTTGGCAACGTGAACCTCGAAAAATCACTGCGACCGGGCAAGACCCGTTTGCTGACCGACGGTGAAATGGCGCGCCTTTACACGCTGGCTGGTCTCAACCGAAGTGATGCACAAACCAGTGAGCCACGTACGACGGACTCAAGACCCCGCCACACGAAAAAGAAACGCCCCCGTAAACCGGGTCGCCGCTAACCGACTTAAGTCGGGAAACGCGCAGGGCAGTCGTTACTTCGGCTGGGCGTCGAACGTCTTGCCGGTAGTGCCTTTACTGTCGGGACCGAGGCAATACAAAAACGGGGCCAGAACATCTTCAGGCAACGTCAGCTGGGCCTTGTCCTCAGCGGGATAGGCAGCGGCTCTCATGCCGGTGCGGGTGGCACCAGGATTGACGCTGTTGGATCGAATGCCGTCGGGCCTGTCGTGTTCATCTGCAACGACCTGCATCAAACCTTCCACACCAAATTTTGATACGGCGTAGGCGCCCCAGTGTGCGCGGCCCGTACGTCCGACAGAGCTGGTAGCAAACACAATCGTCGGGTCCCTGGATTCCTGAAGCAATGGAATGCACGCCTGGGTCAGAAGAAATACGGCGTTCAGGTTAACGTGGATCACGTCATGCCAGGCCATTGGCGTGTAGTGCTCTATGGGGGCACGCTCGCCGAGGATGCCGGCGACGTGGGCGAGTCCGTCGAGTCGGCCGAACTCCTGTTTGATGACGTTGGCAAGTTCGGCGTACTGATCCAGTTTGGCGCGTTTAAAATCCAGTGGAAGTATGGCCGGTTTGGGCCAGCCTTCGGCGATAATGGCGTCGTAAACTGCTTCGAGTTTTCGCTTGTCTCTGCCGTTTAGTATCACCGTCGCGCCTAGTTCAGCACAGCGTTTCGCCAGCGCTTCGCCAATGCCATCGCTGGCACCTGTGATGAGCAGCACCCGGTCTTTGAACGCATCGGGTTTTGGTGAGTAGTCGGGCAAAGAGTGGATAGTCATGATCCGGGAAACTCCAGGTTATCTGTTGTGCTTGGCTTTTCTGGCAGCGCGCCAGCTCGCGAGCATACCTCGCAATCCAACCGGCAGGCCAGTGAAAATGGGGGAGGCGTCAGAGGCGTCCCGCTTCCACCAGCGCAGCTCGTGATCGATCAGTACGTGATTGGCCGCGGATGCGGCAGGACGGCTGTTACGCAGCTTGTCGAGCGACTGTCTCAGCGAATCGTTGGCCCCCTCAACGAGAGCGGTGGACGGGACAAGAACGCGCGAGTCGGTGTAACACTCCGGCGCTCGCATCACGCCGAGCCCGTGCAGCTGTGCTGACCAGTCAACAATGTCGGTTGCCTGCTCAGCGCCAGCGCCTGACGCCAGTGCGATCAGTTCGTGAAGCGTCCCGAAACGCAGCTGTGCGTACTGGTGCCACAATTCCGGTGTGTCCAGCGGCGTCTGCTGCTGAGACATCAGGGCGCCATGCAAATGTCTGTGCATGGCGCTGATAATGGCTTCGGTCCGTTGCATCTCCTCAGACCCACCGGCCGTGCCCGTCGCCAGAAGACATTGGGTCACCGGATGGCGCGCCGTACCGGCTTCGCGGTTGGTCAGCTCTTCGTGCCACCAGACACTTTTCTCTGCAATAACTTCCGGGCTGACGAACGTCAGCTGGTCCATCAGATGAGCAAAACAAAGAGCCGCACGTACCGCAAACTGATGGTCGGGTTCAGTGAAGTGTGCCGCCCAGAAACGGGCCGAGCCTTCAACCACTGACTGGCCAAAGAGCTGCGTCACCGGAACTTCCGGTCGCGTGCGATCGGTATCAGCGTTCATGCGTCAGAAGGCGTGGTGTTCGATGGCCGTGTTGAAGAACCGGATGGTGCCGAATCGTTGTCGCCGTCGGAGCTGGAGTCGGGCTCAGAGTCGGGAGCGGGATCGTCCACGTCTGCCGCCTCTTGTTCGGAGTGACTCCCTTGTCCTGTTACGTCGGCGTCGGATTTGTTGGCAACGAGTTTGCGCGCCGTTTTTTCAATGACGTCGAGTTCTGCAATAGAGCGGGAGTTGCGTATCCCGAGTTCGGTAAATTTGCGCGCGCCGGGCAAAACATTTTTTTCGAGCGAGCCCACCGCCTTATTGTAGGCGTCAACGCTTTGGCCCAGTGCCTTGCCGGTCTTTGCCATGTGTTCGGTGAAGACGCCCACGCGCTGATAAAGCGCTTCTGCCAGCCCGCTAATGATTTCTGCGTTTTTCGCCAGCTGAACCTGACGCCACCCGTACGATACGGTTTTAAGAAGTGCCATCAGATTGGAAGGCGTCGCCAGAATGACTTTTTGGGCCAGCGCGTCATCGAGAATGCTGTTGTCAATATTCAGTGCGGCTGACAGAAACTGATCGCCCGGCAGAAACAGAATTATAAAGTCCGGGCTGGTTGAAAACTGCTTCCAGTAGGCCTTTGACGACAGTTCACGGATACGTTCCCTGACCTGGCGTGCGTGGCGCGTCAGGGCGACTTGTTTGGGGCCGTCTTCAGTGGCTTCAACGGCAGCAAGGTACGCGTCCAGCGGGGTTTTGACGTCTACCACCAGCAGGCGGTCTTCCGGCAGGTTAACCAGCATGTCAGGTCGCACCGCGCCCTCGTCGGTGGTGGTGTGCGACTGTTCAACGAAGTCGCAGTGTTCGACCATGCCGGCGAGTTCAACCAGTCGTTTCAGCGTCACCTCTCCCCAGCGCCCGCGCACTTCGGGGCGTTTGAGGGCGTTCACAAGATTGGCCGTTTCGGCACGAAGCGTGCGTTGTTCCGTGTTCATCTGTTCCAGCTGCTGGGTGATGCCCCCGAAAGCGCGTGCCCGCTCGTGTTCAACCTTGGCAATTTGTTCGCGCGTATCGCTAAGCGCCTTGGCGACCGGTGCGATCAGTGTTTCAACGGCCTTTTGACGGGCGCCGAGATCGGCTTCGGCTTTGGTTTGAAACTTGCCAAGATTCTCATGAGCCAGTCGCAGGAAGGATTCGCTGTTGTCCTTGAGGGAGCGGTTGGCCAGCTGGTCAAACGCTGACTGCAGATGTTCGCTGGCCAGCTGAAACGACTGCTCGCGCTCGGATGCCAGATCCTGTTCGTTTTTCAGACGAGCTTCAAGCACTGCCGCGGTCGTTCGGAGAGCGCCCAGTTTGCGTATCGCCACAATGGACGCGATCAGCGCGCCAAGAAACAGGCCGGCCGCCAGGCCCGCGCCAATCAGGATCCATTGTTCTTCAGTAAAGGGCATGTGTGTGCTCTGTATTCTTGTATGGGTATGACATTAGTGCTGCGAGGTCCGGGGCAGTACGAGAACGCTGCAAGCAAACAGGCAGACGTCCTGAGCGTCGCGCATCACGATCAGGCGCTGCTCAGCATGGGGCCCACATGTCCTCGCAGTGCTTCGACCGAATCCACCACGGCGTGTGCATGCCAGGCGTGCGGGTCGTCGCCCGGAATGATGTAGCCGTAGGCTGCCGCCACAGTGTACATGCCTGCCGTGCGTCCTGCAGTCACGTCGTTTATCGAGTCGCCCACAAAGACGCATTCTTTTGCGGGCAGCTGAAGCAATGCAGCGGCGTGCAGTGCAGGCATCGGGTGTGGCTTGCGTTTGATCAGTGAGTCACCGGCAACGACGCAGTGGGGCGCGTGGGGCAGCGGCATTTTTTCCAGAACGGCGGTGGTCAGATATTCCGGCTTGTTGGTCACAATTCCCCAGCGTATTCCGGCTTCTTCAAACTCGTTGATCCAGGGATCGATGCCGTCAAACGCGCGGGTATGAATGGCAACGTTTTGCGCATAGGCGTCCAGAAAATCAGGTACCAGTGCCGCCTGTTCGCAGTCTGGCAGGTCGCCAAACCCGAGGTTTACCAGGGCCCTTGAGCCGTACGACACAAAGGGGCGGGCCACGGCGTAGGGCAGTGTGGTCCGGCCGGCGCGCTCCCGTAGAACGTTTAGTGCGCCGATCATATCGGGCGCGGTATCAGCATAGGTGCCGTCGAAATCAAACAGCACAGCTCGATAGAGAGGGCCGGAGCGGGTCATTCGGGGGTGTCGCTCAGGCAGTGCATCATGTAGTTCACGTCGACACCGGGGCCCAGACTGTAGTGCCGGGTGAGCGGGTTGTAGTGCAGGCCCGTGATGTCCTGAAGGGCAAGCCCGGCCTGGCGACCAAATAACTCAAGCTCGGAAGGCCGGATGAATTTGGCGTAGTCGTGTGTGCCTTTTGGCAGAAGATTGAGTACATATTCGGCGCCGATAACCGCGAGCAGATAGCCTTTTGCGGTTCGATTGATGGTGCTGAAGTAAACCGATCCGCCGGGTTTGAGCAGTTTCCGGCAGGCCGCGACCACGGCCGACGGGTCCGGAACGTGTTCGAGCATTTCAAGACAGGTCACAATGTCGTAGGTGCTGGCCTCGCTCGACGCGATGTCTTCCGCCGTTGACTGAACGTAGCGTATATCCAGGCCTGATTGAGTCGCGTGTTCCCGCGCGACCGCTAAAGGAGTCTCTCCCATATCGACGCCGGTAACGTCGGCACCCGCGGTGGCCATGGCTTCGCTTAAGAGTCCACCGCCGCAGCCGACGTCGATGACGCGTTTGCCTGCGACCGGCGTTCGCGAGTTGATATAGCCAAATCTGAGCGGATTGATCGCGTGCAGTGGCTTGAACTCAGAGTTCGGGTCCCACCATCGGGACGCCAGTTCCTCGAACTTTCGAATTTCATCCGGGTCGACGTTGGCGGTTGTGTTCATGAGCAGGGTTCTCGTTGGGCGGATCAGGGAGTGTATCGGGTTCAGCGGGGTGGTGGTTGCCGGGCTATGTTTACATGCGTTCGGTGAACCGGGCGTCGTGCCTGAGTGCATTATCCATGAACCGGGGCGTTACATCACTACCGAAATTGTTCCGGGAGAGCCGCTTCCACCGGTATGTTCCGGTATGACGACTGACACGGACGTTACAGGTGCCGATCCGGGCTCCGGAACGGGCGTACGCCGCGTCGAAAGTCAGAATCCGGAGGGCTTTGCCGAAGCGCTCGGCAGGTGGTGTGCGTTTCGAACGTTCAGAGCTGATTCCGGTGCCTGAAAAGCGGCAAAACCGGTCCTGAATATTGCCCGGATTACCGGCTTGTCGAATCCCTGTAAAAAGACCGAAAAAGACGTCCTTTTCGCTGCGAATTCTGACGGTTATATGCTATGATTCGGGGCTAATAATCAAGCCATCTTTCAGCGGGTTAACAGCGCATGTGAAGGCCTCGGAAACGACCCTGGGGAGTCGTGTTTGAGACCGGGTTCTCAAGGCTCATATTCGCAGGGTTGCGGGGCCGCACACGCGGCGTTTTCCAGACCTCAAACAAGGGTGGCACATTGCGGTCAGTTCGATCGCAACCAACTTCGCAGAAATAACGAGAACAGCAGCGCTTATGACTGATCAAGGCCAGGAAATTATTCAGGTCAATCTCGAAGACGAGATGAAGAAATCGTATCTCGATTACGCCATGAGCGTGATCGTGGGGCGTGCTCTGCCCGACGTAAGGGACGGCCTCAAACCGGTGCACCGCCGTGTTTTGTACGCAATGCGCGAATTGGGTAACGACTACAACAAGGCCTACAAGAAATCGGCCCGCGTCGTTGGTGATGTGATTGGTAAGTACCACCCGCACGGCGACACCTCGGTGTACGACACCATTGTGCGTATGGCGCAGCCTTTTTCGATGCGTTACATGATGGTCGACGGCCAGGGGAACTTTGGTTCTGTGGACGGTGATTCACCAGCAGCCATGCGATACACCGAAGTGCGTATGGCGCGTATCGCCCACCAGCTGCTGGCGGACATTGAAAAATCGACCGTCGACTTCATTCCAAACTATGACGAGTCCGAGTCCGAGCCGGCGGTTCTGCCGTCCCGAATCCCGGGCTTGCTGGTCAACGGCTCGGCCGGAATCGCGGTGGGTATGGCCACCAACATTCCGCCGCATAATATTGGTGAAGTGATTGACGCGTGCGTTGAGCTTCTGGCCAACCCGGATCTGACGATACTGGAACTCATGGAGATTCTGCCCGGACCTGATTTCCCCACTGCCGCGATTATTAACGGCGCGTCAGGTATTCGCAGTGCCTACATGACGGGGCGGGGGCGAATCTACCTGCGAGCCCGTACGCACATTGAAGACCTTTCCATCAAAGACAAGCAGGCGATCATCGTCACCGAGCTTCCTTACCAGGTGAACAAGGCGCGATTGCTTGAGAAGATTGCCGAGCTGGTTCGCGACAAGAAGATTGACGGCATCACCGAGTTGCGCGACGAGTCCGACAAGGACGGTATGCGCATGGTGATTGAGCTCAGGCGCAGCGAGAACCCCGAAGTCGTACTGAATAACCTGTACAAGCAGACCATGCTGCAGTCGGTGTTTGGTATCAACATGGTGGCCCTCACGGACGGTCAGCCGAAGCTGATGAACCTCAAAGAGATTCTGTCGGCGTTCTTGAGGCATCGACGGGAAGTGGTCACCCGACGCACCATTCACGATCTTGGCAAGGCGCGGGACCGCGCTCATGTTCTGGAAGGGCTCGCCGTAGCGCTTGCCAATATTGACGAAATCATCGCTCTGATCAAGAAATCGTCGTCGCCGGCTGAAGCGAGAACTGCGCTGGTCCAGCGTGGCTGGGAACCGGGCGTGGTGACCAGCATGCTCGAACGGGCAGGTGCCGACGCGACGCGCCCCGACGGAGTGGCCGGTGACTGGGGGCTCATCGACGGGCAGTACCATCTGTCCGCCGTGCAGGCGAAGGCTATTCTGGACCTGCAGCTGCATCGACTCACGGGTCTTGAGCAAGATAAAATAGTAAAAGAATACAAAGAGATACTAGGTAAAATTGAAGAGTTACTTGAAATCCTGTCGAACCCGGGTCGCCTGGTTGAAGTGATTCGTGAAGAGCTGCTCGAGAGTCGGGAACAGTTCGTCGATGATCGTCGGACAGAGATCGTTCATAACTATGAAGACCTGACCGACGAAGACCTGATTCTTGAAGAAGATGTCGTGGTGACGTTCTCGCACTCGGGCTATGCCAAAGCGCAGCCGCTGACCGCCTATCGGGCTCAGCGTCGCGGTGGACGGGGCAAGAGCGCCACGGCGGTCAAGGATGAGGATTTCATCGACAAGCTGTTCGTGGCGAATACTCACGACACTTTGCTGTGCTTTACGTCGCTGGGCAAAGCCTTCTGGCTGAAGGTCTATCAGCTGCCGCAAGCCAGCCGTGGCTCGCGCGGCAAGCCGCTGGTGAATCTGTTACCGCTCGAGAACGACGAACGGGTCACGGCCGTGTTGCCAGTACGCGAGTACGAGGAAGACAAATTCATATTCATGAGTACGTCGCTTGGCACGGTCAAGAAAACGCCGCTGACGGCATTTTCACGTCCACGAGCCAACGGCATTATTGCCCTGGGTCTGAAAGAAGGTGATCACCTGGTCGATGCCATGGTGACCGATGGACAGCAGGACGTGTTCCTGTTCGCTACAACCGGTAAAGCCATCCGCTTCAATGAGCAGGATGTCCGGCCGATGGGCCGGACGGCGGCCGGCGTGCGTGGCATCAAGCTTCCGCAAGATGCTCGCGTTGTCGCGATGATTAGCGAAGGCGCCAAACGCGCGAACGCCGGCAATGACGAAGAAGAGGCTGTTGACAAGGGGCGTCCGCTCATTCTCACCGCCACCGAAAACGGCTACGGCAAACGCACGGAAATTGATGAGTACTCAACTCAGGGACGTGGTGGACAAGGCGTCATTGCCATTCAGACCAGCGAGAGAAACGGGGCGGTTGTGGGTGCGCTGATGGTGCACAGCGACGATCAGGCCATGTTGATCAGCGCTAACGGCACGCTGGTACGCACACCTGTAGATGATATTTCGGTCATTGGCCGCAATACCCAGGGCGTACGCCTGATTCGTATTGGCAGCGATGACAAACTGGTGGGCGTAGCGGCGGTTGAGGACGACGACACCGACGACGAGGCGGAGTAGGCGTCATGACCAAGCCCACGCTGCCGGATCTCGCGACAATACGCCAAACCATTGATCGTCTGGATGAACAGATACAGGCGCTGATCAGTGAGCGCGCACAGATTGCTCAGCAGGTAGGAGCAACGAAGGCCGCCGGTCGATCCACGGCCGAATACTATCGGCCGGAACGAGAGGCCCAGGTATTGCGTCAGGTGATCGAACGCAATAAAGGGCCCCTGGCTGACGAAGAGATTGTGCGTTTGTTTCGCGAAATCATGTCGGCCTGTCTGGCGCAGCAGGAACCTCTCAAAGTGGCCTATCTTGGCCCTGAAGGTACGTTGACGCAGGCAGCTGTTACCAAACACTTCGGGCATTCGGTCAATTCGATTTCGCTCGCCACAATGGAAGAAGTGTTTCGCGAAGTTGAATCAAGCGTGGCGGATTTTGGCATTGTACCTCTGGAGAATTTTACGGACGGCGCCATTAGTCATACGCTGGATATGTTTATATCCTCGCCGCTGTTGATCTGCGGAGAGGTAGAGATGCTGCTGGAACAGCACATGCTCGCCAGAGGTGCGTCGCTCGACGGCATCGAACGCGTTTATGCAAACCAGCAGTCTATGACACAGTGCCGTGACTGGCTCAAAGAAATGCTGCCGGACGCCGAGCTTGTCGCGGTTGCAAGCAGTACCAGTGCGGCCAGGCGTGCGCGTGATGATGCAGGTGGTGCGGCCATCGCAGGCTACGCAGCGTCGCGCGTCTATCAGCTGAATGTGCTGGCGCGAAACGTGGAAGACCGACCTGACAATCGCACACGATTTCTGGTTATTGGGCGCGACCTGTTTGCACCCAGTGGTCACGACAAGACCTCGTTACTGATGTCGTCAAGCCATACACCGGGCGCGCTCGAAGAGCTGCTCAGAACACTCAGTGCACACAACGTCAACATGAACCGAATCGAATCGCGTCCGAACAACCGGTCCAACTCAGACTATGTGTTTTTCGTTGACGTGGACGGTCACGCGCGTGATGAACAGCTGGCCGGCGCACTGAATCAGCTTAAGGAAACTGCGGTGGTAATGCGGGTAATTGGCTCGTATCCACGGGCCATTCTTTAGTCTCTTCCTGCGTTATTGTGATCACCCCGACAGCGTATCGTCGGGTTGCGCTGACGGCCGGCCAATGAAAGCGACGCTTTTTGGTCCTCACTGCAGTAAACTTCAGTCTCACTTGTGGAAGATGGGCTAATGACAAACGACTTTATAAATCTGGCGGCGCCCGGAGTCCGGGAGCTCATTCCTTACCAGCCCGGCAAGCCGATTTCGGAGCTCGAGCGCGAGTACGGCATTAGTAACAGTATTAAGCTGGCGTCCAACGAGAACCCGCAGGGACCCAGTCCGGCGGCGTTAAAGGCCATGGACGAAGCCGCTCGCGACATCAATTTGTACCCCGACGGCAATGGCTATTATCTGAAACAGAAGCTGGCCGAGAAACACGGGGTGCCTATCGAGTCCATTACGCTCGGTAACGGATCCAACGAAATCATCATGCTGGCGGCCGAGACCTTTCTGACGCCGGACGATGAGGCCGTATTCAGTCAGTATTCGTTTGCCGCTTACCCCATCGCAGTACAGGCCGTCGGTGCGGTGGCGCGAGTGATCCCGGCGCTCGGCTTTGACAGCGACATGCCGCTTGGCAACGATCTCGATGGCTTTCGCGAGGCTATTGGGCCGAAAACCAAACTGGTGTTTATTGCCAACCCGAACAACCCGACCGGCACCTGGATCGAAGGGGACGTGCTGCGCGAATTTGTGGCCGGTTTGCCTTCGCATGTTATTGCCGTTGTTGACGAAGCGTATTTTGAATACGACCAGGGCAAACATTGCGGTGACGCCAGTGCGTGGGTCGGCGACATGCCCAATCTGCTGGTGGCCAGATCGTTTTCCAAAGCCTATGGGCTGGCGGGACTGCGCATAGGTTACGGGCTATCGCACCCGGATGTGGCCGGCCTGATGAACAGGGTTCGTCTTGCTTTCAATACCAATATTCTGGCGCAGGCGGCAGCAATCGCCTCGCTGGATGCGACGGACTACATCGAACGCTCGAGGCAGATCAACGAGGACGGACTTATCCGTCTCAAGGCGTTTTGCGATGCTCAGGGAATTCGCTATGCGCCGAGCCGCGGCAATTTTTTGCTGATGGATATGAACAGGGACGCCGGCGATATATATCTGGGCTTGCTCAAAGAAGGCATCATTGTTCGGCCGGTTGCCGGGTACGGACTGCCGAACTGGCTGCGGGTCTCGATTGGTTTACCTAATGAAATGGACCGGTTCATCCAGACGCTGCCGCGCGTGATGGCGCTTCTCAAATAACCAGGTCCGAAAGTCGAAGTCACTATGTCAGAACACACCGAAACCGATACGTCATTTTCCGCTGCGCCCTCGTACCGGATTTCAGGCAGTCAGCCGCTCAGGGGTACGGTACGTGTGCCGGGCGACAAGTCCATTTCCCACCGCGCGCTTATGCTCGGAGCCATTGCGACAGGCGTCACCCGAATTGAGGGATTGCTTGAAGGCGAAGACTGCCTGAATACGGCGAAAGTTCTGCGCCAGCTCGGCGTAGCCATCGAGCAAACCGAAGAGCGGGGCCAGCGCGTGTGGGTCGTGCATGGAGTTGGCCACGGCGGACTCATACCGTGCGACGAGCCCCTGGATGTCGGTAATTCAGGCACAGGCATGCGCCTGCTCGCGGGACTGCTGGTTGGGCAGGGTGTGCGCGCAACTTTAGTCGGTGACCGATCGCTGATGGGACGTCCCATGGAGCGTATTGCGACACCGCTTCGAATGATGGGAGCGAATATTGAGACGCACGACGGCAAGCCGCCGATTGTGATTCATACCACCGAGTCGCTCGTCGGCATTGACTACCACTCGCCGGTTGCCAGCGCCCAGGTCAAGTCTGCGGTGTTGCTGGCGGGGCTGGGCGCATCATCGGCCACATCAGTGACCGAGCCGGAGCGCAGTCGCGATCATACAGAACGCATGTTGCCGGCCTTCGGTTGCCCGGTTGTGGTCAGGGAGCAGGGCGCTCAGCTCACAGGCATCGCCTCGTTGTCCGGCATCGATGTGGTGGTGCCCGGGGACATTTCATCCGCGGCCTTCCTGCTGGTGGCGGCCTCGATTATTCCGGGTAGCGATATCACCATTGAACACGTCGGCATGAACCCGACCCGCACGGGAATCGTGAAAATTCTGCAAGCCATGGGTGCGTCGATCAAAGAGAAAAACCCGCGGATTGTGCACGGCGAGCCGGTCAGTGATCTGCATGTTGTCGCGTCACAGCTTAACGGTATTGATGTGCCTCCTGAATGGGTGCCAAGCGCGATCGATGAATTTCCGGTTGTGTTCATTGCGGCCGCCGCCGCCCGGGGCACCACGCGGGTAACCGGCGTAGAGGAGCTCAAAGTCAAAGAAAGCGACCGACTGGGCACCATGGCCAACGGTCTGAGTAGCCTGGGTGCGCAGCTGGTTGAGTTCGAAGACGGTCTTGAAATCGAAGGTGGCGTTCTGGCCGGCGGTACTATCCACAGTCATGATGATCACCGCATCGCCATGGCCTTCGCCGTGGCGGGCGCACTAACCGGCGAACCGCTGGTCGTACAGGATGTGACCAACGTGGCGACATCGTTTCCGGGGTTTTCCGACCTGATGCGTAAACTCGGTCTTGACCTTGAGGAATTGGGATGACTACCAAATCAGGTGACCAATCACCCGCGCCGGTGCTGGCGATTGATGGCCCAAGCGGGGCCGGAAAGGGCACCGTTAGCCATATGGTGGCGAACAAGCTCGGTTGGCACCTGCTGGACAGCGGCGCGCTGTATCGGGTGGTCGGGCTTGCTGCGCTGCAGCGTGGCGTCGCATTCGACGATGCCGATGCCCTGGCCGAAATGGTCAGGGAATTGTCCATCAGGTTTGTCGCTACACCGGGTGGCCAGGAGCAAATAGAGCTTGATGGTCAAGACGTTGCGTCAAAAGTACGCACCGAACACTGCGGCAATCTGGCCTCAAAAGTCGCGGCTGTTCCGGCCGTTCGTGAGGCCCTGGTGGTCGCCCAGCGCGGCTTTCGCCGGCCGCCTGGCCTGGTGGCCGACGGGCGCGATATGGGCACTGTCATCTTCCCGGATGCCGATTTGAAGATATTCCTGACGGCGAGTGCGGCCGAAAGGGCAGAAAGACGGTATAAGCAGTTGATAGACAAGGGACTTGATGTTAGCCTTGCGGCCCTTTTGGAGGATATCGCCGAGCGCGATCACCGCGACGCCAATCGGAAAGTGGCCCCGTTAAGGCCGGCTCCCGATGCCATGATGCTGGATACAACGTCTACCAGTATCGACGATGTCGTGGCGCAGGTGCTCGAACTTGCTGCCCCTTTGCGGCGCGCAACCGACTGATCTTCTGAACGGTTTAGTGATCAGGTGAAGGCCTGATCAGCACGAACGGTTTTATACGATTGCTCACGGACTGAGTGATTATTATTAATGCCCGTCGGGAATAGGACATTTCCTGCGGTTTTTTTTTGGTTGGGCCTCGTGCCCTTGGGTTTATTAAAATGTCAGAGAGTTTTGCTGAGTTATTTGAAGAGAGTATTGCCAGTCACCAGATGAAGTCTGGGACAATCCTGAACGCCGATGTTGTGGCGGTCAATTCCGATGTTGTTATTGTCAACGCCGGACTGAAATCTGAAGCGGTCATTCCTGTATCGCAGTTTCATAATGAATTGGGCGAAATCGAAGTTGCGGTTGGCGACGTCGTAGAAGTTGCGCTTGACTCATTTGAAGACGGTTTCGGTGAAACCCGCCTGTCGCGGGAAAAAGCCAAGCGAGCACGTACATGGACTCGTCTTGAAGCTGCGTTTGAACAAAGTGAAATCGTTAACGGCGTGATCAACGGTCGCGTTAAAGGCGGTTTCACGGTTGAGATTGACAATGTGCGCGCGTTTTTGCCGGGCTCACTGGTTGATGTTCGACCTGTACGCGATCCAGGTTACCTGGAAGGCAAAGTACTTGAATTCAAAGTGATTAAGCTCGATCAGCGCCGCAACAATGTGGTGGTTTCGCGGCGTGCCGTGGGCGAAGATGAATACAGCGTTGAACGCGAGCAGTTGCTCGATTCATTGCAAGAAGGTGCCGTTGCCAAAGGTATCGTCAAGAACCTGACGGACTACGG
>CAWUKD010000052.1:0-21334 GCA_963922815.1 uncultured Gammaproteobacteria bacterium | reverse complement strand
CAAAAACCCAGGAAGGAACGCGCCTTTAAAAGCGCGGCGCCAGCCGCGCAACCCACCACCTATCTAACGACCAACCCCCCCCAACTAATTACCCCCCACCATCAACTCATCCAGCAAAATCGACCCACAGTGAACCTTACTCAACGTATTCACATCGCGCCCAACCGCAATCATCCGCTGATACATATCCTTAAGATTCCCCGCAATCGTAATCTCATGTACCGGATAAGCAATCTCCCCATTCTCAACCCAGAAACCGGCCGCCCCCCTGGAATAATCCCCGGTAATCGGATTCACACCCTGCCCGATCAGCTCATTCACGATCAGGCCCGTACCCATCTCCCTGACCAGCCCGTCCTCATCCAGCTCACCGGCCGCGACCACCATATTCTGGATGCCACCCGCGTTCGCCGTCGATTCCAGCCCAAGCCGGCGCGCCGAATAACTGCTCAGCACATAGTCCTGAGCAACCCCATCGACCACCATATCTCGCGCATAGGTCGCCACGCCTTCAGCGTCCATCGGCACGCTGCCGTACGCCTTGGGAATATGCGGCTCCTCGCGCATCGAGAAAAAATCCGGGAACAGCTTATCGCCCTTGCAGTCGAGCAAAAACGACGACTTGCGATACTGCGCCCCGCCGCTGATGGCTCCGAGATAGTGCCCGATCAACCCTCTCGCCATACGCGCAGGAAACAGCACCCTTGCCGTGCGCGTACTCAACTTGCGCGCACCCAGTCTGGCTACCGCGCGACGTGACGCCTCCAGACCCACCGACTCGGCGCTGTCGAGATCGCTCGCGTCCCGCATCGAGCTGAACCAGTAATCGCGCTCCATCGCCCCAGCATTGTCCTGAGCCAGCACCGAACAACTGATGCCGTGGCTTGATGTTCTGAAGCCGCCAACGAAACCATGAGAGTTTCCGTATACGCGGGTGCTCACATAGCTGTTCACTCCGGCGCCTTCGCTGTTCTTGATGCGCGGATCAAAGTCCCGGGCAGCGTTCTCACATTCGGTCGCCAGTTCAATCGCCTTGTTCGCATCGATGCCCCACGGATGACACAGCGACAAGTCCGGCAGCGACGTCGCCATGCGTTCCTTATCTGCCAGCCCCGCCGCGGGGTCCTCAGCGGTAAACCGGGCGATAGAACAGGCTTTCGCAACGGTCTGCGCGATCGCGGACTCACTAAAATCCGCGGTGCTCGCAGAGCCACGGCTTTCGCCCTGGTAGCACGTCAGATTCAGGCTGCGATCCCGCTGGTACTCGATGGTCTCAACTTCTCCGAGCCGCACGTTTACCGAAATCCCGGCGCTCGCACTCACGGACGTCTCTGCCGCCGTCGCGCCTTCGGCCCTGGCGGCATCAAGAATCTTGCGGGTGAGCTGCTCAAGCTCGTTTTGAGCCGCAGGCATTAACTGTGCCATTCACTATTTCCTTGGGTGTTAACAGACCGGAATCCGGTCAGATGACAATGTCTGAAGGCCAGAGTGTACCTGACCTCAGCGGCTTTTGGCTCGCTGTAGGTGGCTTTTATCTCTATACTTTGGGCTTTCGCGCTACCAGCCTGACGGACCCGAACTCATGCCTACGCAACACCCGACAAACGACACATCCAATCCTCGTGGCACTGGCCGGATAACCGCGCGTGGCACAGGACTCAGCGTCGGTCTGGCGTGCCTGCTCGTGCTCGTGGGCATCACTGGATGCAAAGAAAACGACATGCAGTCCGAACCATCTCCGGCGACCCCGTCCGGCCCGAAGGCAGAAACGGAAACCCGCGCAGTGGATGAACAGCTCCCGCCCAAACAGAAGGTTGCCATGGACAAGAAAAAATCATCGCCGCCGGCGCCCGTGGCCGGGGGCGTCAAACACTCGATACCCGCGGAGAAAATGGATACCCTGATTGCAACGATCGCCAGTGAGACTGGCGTCAGCACCGACGAAGTGGTGATCGTGCGCGCCGAGAACACTACGTGGAACGATGGCTCCCTGGGCTGTCCTCAACCGAATATGGCGTATACGCAGGCCCTGGTCGAAGGCTACTGGGTTATTCTTCGCGCAAACGGTGAAGAATTTGATATGCGTGCGGCCACACGCGGAAGGTTTACGCGCTGCACAGGGTCCACACGACAACCTCCCATTCGATACGAAGACCAATAGACCATCATGAGCGCAGAACACATTGACGACGATGACGACCAGTCGATTAGCAAAACCCAGCTCAAGCGTGAGATGCACAAGCTTCAGAAGCTCGGCGAGGAATTAATCACCCTGACATCGAAGCAGCTCGACGCCCTGCCCCTGCCAGAAAATCTGCGCATCGCCGTAGATCAGGCGGCAAAGATGACCAAACACAGGGCGCTGTACCGCCAGCGGCAGTACATCGGAAAAATCATGCGCAATCTGGACGCCGAGCCGATCCAGGACGCGCTGGACAAACTGCGCCACCCCGAACGTCAGGCAAACGCCCGCTTTCACAAGGTTGAGCGCTGGCGCGACATACTGATTGAGTCGCCTCAACGCACCACAGAACTGGTGACTGAGTACCCTTCAATTGACCGTCAGCAGCTGGGCCAGCGCGTCCGGGCCGCCAACAAAGAGCGATCAACGGGTAAGCCCGTGGGGGCCGCCAGAGCGCTGTTTCGGTTTATAGATGCGCATTTGGAAAGCCTTGAGGCGGACCCGGAATAAAAGCCCCGTGATGCGGGCGCAATCGACTGGTAGACTCCCTGAATGACTACACGAATTGGCATAATCATGGGCTCCCGTTCCGACTGGGACACCATGCAACATTCCACTGACACTCTGGATGCGCTCGGAATCGAGTATGAAGTTCAGGTTGTGTCAGCCCACCGCACACCGGACCTGCTGTTCGACTATTGCGGCAGCGCTCGTGAACGCGGACTTGAAGTACTCATTGCCGGCGCCGGTGGCGCGGCGCACCTTCCCGGCATGGCCGCCGCCAAAACGTCGCTGCCGGTGCTCGGAGTTCCCGTGCAGTCCAAGGCACTCAATGGCATGGACTCCCTGCTGTCGATTGCCCAAATGCCAGCTGGAATCCCGGTAGGTACGCTGGCAATCGGCAAAGCCGGTGCGGTCAACGCCGCCCTGCTCGCCGCGTCGATTCTGGCAAACCATGACCCTGAGGCCCTGTCCGCCATCGAATCCTATCGGGCGGCCCAGACCGAGCGGGTGCTCGATCAACCCGACCCCCGAGACTGATTAATCGTGACGGTAAAGACGGTAGGCATTGTTGGCGCAGGCCAGCTCGGCCGCATGCTGGCACTGGCGGGAACACCGCTGGGCCTTAAATTCGTATTTCTCGATACCAGTGATGACGCACCGGGTGCCCATTTGGGTGAGCTGATCAGGGGCGATTTCGACGACATCGACGCGCTCACGCAGTTAGCCCGCAAAGTTGACGTACTCACGTTCGATGTCGAAAACGTACCGGCATCGGCACTTCGCGCGATCGGTGAACACACAGCCGTGTGGCCGTCGGCCGACGCGCTGGATACTGCGCAGGACCGACTGCATGAAAAAACGCTGTTCACTGAACTTGGAATTCCAACGCCAAAATATGTGATTGCCGATACGCTCGACGAACTGCACGCCGCCGCCAGCGAATGCGGCTTTCCGTGCGTAGTCAAAGCAAGGCGCATGGGCTACGACGGACGCGGCCAGCGCTTCCTGCATACACCGGAAGACGTGGATCTGGCATGGAACAGTTTGAACAGTACGTCGCTGATTGTCGAAGAGTTCGTCAACTTCGAATGCGAAGTCTCGTTAGTCGTTGCCCGCAACCGAAGCGGCGAAATAGTGCACTACCCGCTCGCCCTGAACACGCACAGCAACGGCATTCTGCATGTGAGCGAAGCGCCCTATTACGACGCAGAGCGCGCCAGACTCGCGGAAGACTACGCCAACCGGCTTCTGACCCATTTCGACTACACCGGCATCCTGACCATCGAGTTTTTCGTGACGGCCGATGGTCTGCTCGCCAACGAAATTGCCCCTCGGGTTCACAACTCCGGGCACTGGACGATCGAAGGCGCGCACACCAGCCAGTTTGAAAACCACATTCGGGCGATCGTGGACCTGCCGCTGGGGGATACCTCACCACGCGGCCAGTCCACCATGATTAATTTTCTTGGAAAAATGCCTGAACGGGCGGCCTGCCTGTCCATTCCCGGCATGCACTACCACAGCTATGACAAGTCCAGCCGACCGTCGCGCAAAGTAGGCCACGGCACGATTGTGGCCGACACCCGGGAGGCGTGTAACGAGAGTCTTGCCGCGTTTAACCGCATCTACAAACCGGACCTGTAGCCCGAATCGGGTCGACAGTTAACTAGACCAGAAGAGATTCCTGATAATACCGATAGATCGACAGCGCCATCAGCACAAACGCCAGCACCAGCGTCGACACCACGGAGATCACCACCGACTCCGGATCAAGCGGAATGCCTTTGACCATCTCGGTGACGAGCAGGTGCTGACTCAGGCTCGGCACCAGCATGAGTACCGGCTGGGGTTTCAGTGACGAAAATATCGCGAGCATTATCGGAAGCGTTGGCAGCATCATGGCCATAGACAGGTAGCTCTGTGCTTCTTTGTACGTCTTGCTAAACGTCGCGATGATCGTCATGAACGCTGCACCCAGCACAACAAACGGCAGCATGATCAGGAAGGTCTTAAACGCGATGTCGACGGAAAAATTGGCGACCATATTGATTTTTTCGAGCGGCAATAAACGCACGCTGAAATAGAACGCCACAATGCACATCAATAGAGACATCGCCATGAACACGCCGGTGGCCAGCAGCTTGCCCAGAATCAGGCGCGCACGCGAAACCGGCACGCTCAGCAGCGACTCGAGTGACCCGCGCTCGCGTTCGCCAGCGGTGGTATCAATAGCGAGATACATGCCGCCCATAAGCACGGCAAAAATAAAGAAGTAGGTCACCACGCCCAGCACCATGATGGCCCGTGAGGCCGGAGTGGAAACATCCACATTGTCGATCATGAGCGGTTCGACAACCACAGAACTGATGCCGCGCGCCTGTAGTCGCAACACACCCGTCTTGCGGTTGTAACCGTTCAGAATGGCTTGCAGACGGGAGAATGGCTTTTGCGTTTTCTGACTGGACTGATCCGCGATGGTGGTCACCGTGGCCGGAACGCCCTGACTGAAATGACGAGGATACGACTCGCTGATCATCAGCAGCACCGGGTATTCGCGGTTTCGAACCAGCGCCTCGCCGTCGGTACCGGCAGGCAGCTCCTTGAGCGACACATTATTCTGGCGCAGGAACTGCATGAGGTTGGGCGCGTATTCGGCGCCGATAACCGGGTATTCCAGCGTTTCGTCCTGGTCGTCGAGCTGGGTTGTCAGCATCAGACTGATCATTCCGGAGAACACCACAGGTCCGAGTAGCGGGCCCAGTATCAACGCAGACAACATGGTGCGTCTGTCACGGAAATTGTCCGTCACTTCTTTCCAGAAAACCGTCAGTATCGAGCCCATAAAGTACGCCTTCTTAGTACGACCAATGTGTTGTTTGTAGGACAGTTCCTCACAGTTCCTGAGGATATTGCCGACGTTAACGTTGTCATATTGTCCCATACGCAACGCAGCAATGTCGCTGTTTTGAGACAGTTGAGCGCGACCGGCCGTTTTGCGACATTAGCCCCTGTCGACGATCGTTAATCCGGATAAGTTCGCAGGATGCGAGCGGAGTTTGTACACCGGTTCACGGATGACATCCACGTTCGTCGCAACGCCCGTAAGGGCGGAATAAACAGTTTGTTGGGGGGTGTTTCGTACACGGAAGCAGAAGAGTACTTGGCCTCTTTCCCTGCTTCTGAGTGTCTCCGGCTTTGCCAGGGACGCTCGCCCCGTTTTCTGTTTATGCGCCAGTGCCACCTACCGTGAGCGTATCAATTTTCAGCGTTGGCTGACCCACACCGACCGGGACACTCTGTCCTTCTTTGCCGCAGGTACCTACACCTGCGTCCATCTGCAAATCATCGCCCACCATACTGACTTCTTTGAGTACGTCGGGTCCGCTTCCAATTAACGTTGCACCTTTGACAGGGCGCGTTATCTTGCCGTTCTCAATCAGGTACGCCTGACTGGCCGAGAATACGAATTTGCCCGACGTAATATCGACTTCACCACCACCGAAGTTGGCCGCATAAAGACCTGATTTGACCGAACGTACGATCTCGTCAGGATCATGTGGTCCGGGCAGCATGTACGTATTCGTCATCCGGGGCATTGGCAAGTGAGCAAACGATTCACGACGCCCGTTACCGGTTGCCGGAACGCCCATCAATCGCGCGTTGAGGCGATCCTGCATGTAGCCCTTGAGCACGCCGTTTTCAATCAGCGTCGTACACTCTGTTGGCATGCCCTCATCGTCAACCGTAAGCGAACCACGTCGATCGGGCAGCGTTCCGTCATCCACTACCGTGCAATACTCCGAGGCGACTTTCTGGCCAACGGCGCCAGCGAACGCCGACGTCCCTTTGCGGTTGAAATCACCCTCGAGCCCGTGGCCGATGGCCTCGTGCAACAATATCCCGGGCCAGCCCGGCCCAAGCACCACGGTCATCGGCCCTGCAGGCGCCGCGACCGCATCCAGGTTGATCAGGGCCTGCTCTACGGCATCTTTGCCAAGAGCGATGGCGCGCTCGCCGTCGGCAAACTGGTCAAACCCGAAGCGCCCGCCGCAGCCGGAATATCCCTGCTCGCGTCGACCCTCGCTCGTCACAATCACCGACACGTTCATACGGACCAGCGGCCGGATGTCTGCGGCCAAAGTACCGTCGGCTGCGGCTACCAGCATCATTTCGTGAACGCCGGACATCGACACCACCACTTCGGAAACGCGAGAGTCCATCGCCCGGACCGCTTTGTCGACGCGTTCGAGCAATGCAATTTTGGCTGTATCACCCATCGTGGCCAGCGGATTGTCGGGCAGATACAGCGCGGAGGCAGACGAACGCTTCCAGGCCTGTACACGTCCCTGCTGTCCGCTGCGGGCAATCGCACGTGCCGCGACAGACGCCTCTTCGAGCGCTGGCAGCATAAGCTCATCGGCGTAAGCAAACCCGGTCTTCTCACCGCTGATCGCTCTGACGCCCACGCCTTGCTCGATAGATTGACTCGCGTCCTTAACGCGCCCGTCTTCCAGCGTCCACGACTCGTGTATGGTGTGCTGAAAATACACGTCGGCATCGTCGATACCGGGCGCCATGGCGGAACCCAGGGTGCGTTCAACGTCATCCAGCGTCAGGCCGGCACCACCGAGCAAATCGCTTTCTACCTGTCTTGTGACCAGGTCGTAAGAAGGGGATGTAATTGCAGACACGAATATTCCTTTTGAATACAGTTGGCGCACACCCGAACGGACGCGCTTTTATTATTCGCGATTGTAGCCTAATTGGCGCGCTGACTTCTGACTTCCAGTCTTTCCCGTGCGGTTTGTTAACACGCCTTAGCGGGGGCTGCCTGAGTCCGGCGAGTCGATAATGTCTGCCTCGGCCGGCTCACCCGCTACAGGGTCGGTGCCATCACTCGCTTCATCGGCACCCTGCGCTTCGCCAACGTCCGGCTCGGCAGGCGCCTCCTCGACCGCAGCCGCCGGGCGCGCAGACCCGGTTCTGACTACCACCGGATCGTCCCAGCTTCCGGTAATCGAATAGCTGACCTTTCCCATGTTCTGCAGGGGTTTTTTAAATATTTCCGTAACCACCAGCAGTGCGGCACCCACGGCCGGTCCGCCGGCCAGCGCACCTGCGATGGGCAAAGAGGATCCGAAGTTGGCGTATACGTCAGCCGTCTGCTCGTAGTCCTTGTCGATCAGTCCGGTTCGTCCAACGATCACGACATTGGCAGCGGGCCCGCTGAGCGCCAGGTTTTCGGTGGTTGCATTGCCATCGCGAATAACAAAATCACCGGCCACCGAATCGAACCCGAACCCGGAGTCAAACACGTCACGAAAATCGAGATTGAGGCGGCGCGGCAAGGCACCGAGACTCAGCAGACCGAACACACGGCCCGCTCCTGGATCCACAGATATCAGTTTGCCCTGACCAATCCGGACCGCGAGCTCGCCCTCCACGGTCTTCAGGTAGTCGGGCGTCCAGCCACCTGGCCACGACAGTTCCAGTCGAGCCGACGCTTCGGCGGCCTCCATAAACTCAGCCTGATTGAGTGTTCTAAGCGTGTTGCGAACATTGCTCGATTTGAGTTCACACACCAGGTAGGTGCTGGAATCACCGTCACCGAAAATCCAGGAGCCCGTCGTTCGGGTATCAAAATCAGGAGCCGTGGTGGTAAATTCACGCACCGCAACCAGATTCTGGCGCGCCTCGAGATGTGCGACAAGCGCGCCGAGTTCGTAATCGTTAAACCAGAAGTTGTCGACCACCGCACGCAGTGACGGAACGTCTCGTGGGTCGATCTCAGACTCGTCGTCGGAACTGGCCCAGCGCAACGTTTCAAACTGACCTACGATCGGTGACTCAATTGTGATGTTGGCCGGTACCGTCAAACTCCCGCTAAGGCGATCTCCAAGAAAATCGAGCGAGTAACCCTGCTCATCCCGAACCATATCCAGGGTGGTGGCTCCAAAAGCCTGCTTCAGTCCCTTCAACTCGCTAACCGTCAGCTCGGCCCGATCAAATTCGATCCACGAACGCTCTGATGAATAGCGATTGGCAAACTCAACGATTGCCGACATATCCAGGGACGAAACCGCCCCCATGACTCTGACCTGATCGTCGTCCGGAAGCTGCGCGTTGCCGCCGCCGAAACGCAGCTCGGCGACGGGAACCGTCCAGAATCCGTCCACGCCTTTGCGAATGCGGGCAACCACGTTAGCGCCTTCGCCATAGTCGGCGCTCAGCGCAAGCGCTCCTTCATCCAGCACTGTCAGCTGAGCGTCGGCAAAACGCGTTTCACCCGCCACCTTGGCCAGAGGTTCGGGCAGAGTGACTGCCATGCCCTGCAGCGGCGACCTGACTCGCACCTGCAGCGGCGCGTCAGTCTGTGCCCTGGGCAACGCAACCTGCGCCGTCCAGTCCGCCTGGCCACTCAGATGATCCGCAAGCCCTTCATTCAGATGACGAGCCAGTGACGATGGGCGAGCCGTACCTTTTAGCGTCACGTCCGACGTGTAGTTTTCCGTCTGCGAAGGCGTAACGCCAATTTCGACCGCTTCACCGAGAAACACGCCCCGAATGCCGCTGCCTGACAAGCCCGCGCGCGTGGCCCGTAGCTCGCCGCGCAGATCGGTCGCGGTCTGACGCCAGTCTCTAAACTGAAACCGGGCTTCGTCAAACTGCAGCGCTACATCGAACTCGGTGTCCTGACGTCGCCGCGTTGGAATCGTCAGGCTCAGCTGTGCGGCGCCGTTTCCATAAAACTGCGCGTCGGGCCAGCCCGAACCCCAGTTTTCTACCAGCGGCGTTGCATCCAGAAACGCCCGCATGTCGTCGAGCTCGGCATTCAAATCGCCCTCGATAAATACCACCGATTTTTTAAAATCTTCAATAGTGGCTTGCGCATTCTGTATGGGTAACGTTAACAGGCGCCCATCCTGAACAGTGGCATTAAAGCTGTTACCCGCGAACGTCAATTGAGCATCAATACCCGTGGCCTGCGGCCAGTTATTGGCGTAGTTCAGCGTCGCGTCGTTAAGACGAATCACCGCATTAAACTCACCGTCTTCCGGGTTGCTGTAGGGAAATTTGTTTAAGGGTCCGGACAACCTGAATCGCCCTTCGGTGCCGGTGCCCGCCGTTAACGCCGCATCCAGCCATTTAAGCAATCGCTCCTTAAAACGGTTTACCGGGAAATAACGATAGGCCTGCGCCAGATCAAGACGATCCACTGACAGGTCAATATCAGCCAGCAGACTGTCATCGGGTGAGGGCCGTTCAAGTGACAGCCGCCCGCCTACTTCAATGTCCGCCGTGTCGAGCTCCAGATCGGCGACGTTAATCGACAGAGCGCCGTCTTTTTGCTCCCACGATATCTTCGCAACCGCCGATTCAATCGGTAAAGTTTGTCGCAGTACTCCAGGCAAAGACAGCTGCGCTGCCCGGCTGAGCTCGGCGCCACCTGACTCCCAGCCGCCAAAAACACGGGCATCCAATCCGGAAAACCCGGGGCGACCTTCGGCGCCATTGATACCTACCGAATTCAATGTCGCGGACAATCCAAAATCGACGACCGCGTCGGCGGCGGTCTCTATGAAACCTTCAAGATCCCGGATCTGACCCGTTGGCTCCAGTTCAAGGGTCCATTGCGCTATCTTTTCATCAATGGGTGTAGCGAGAATGGCGAGCTGCTCAAGATTCAGTTCGGTCGCGGCAAACGAAAACTGACGAATGACAGAAGCCTGTCCTGCATCGGTCGTTACCGTACCTGCCGGGTTCGCAGGTCTGGTCAAAACGCCAAACCGAACCACTCCGGTGGTGGATTCATCGGCCGACGAAATTTCCACTTCCTCACCGGTGAGCTGCCAGTTCTCAGGCTCTCCCGTCCAGGAAAACTGGCCGGCCACTCTGGCGACAGAACGCTCGCTACCGGACACCTCAATGTTGGTCGCATCCAGGGAGACTCTGGCTTCACGAGGCACCTTGCCAGTTGCCCGAAACCAGATCGACGCATCCACAGGCTCTCCGGTGGACCACGCCAGCTGGTAAGGCAACACCGATTCAATATTGGTCCAGCTGATGTTGTCACCGGCCGCATAGCCCGCCCAGCCCACCTGGTCAAACTGATCCAGCCTGCCGTTCGCATCAATAGAAAACTCAAGTCGCGGACCGCGACGTATCATTTCCAGCTCGCCTGACACCCCTAGCACCCGGTCACGAACCTGTACGTCTATGTCGATATCGGGAATGGTATAGGACGAGCTGTCAGCTTCATCAAGAACGCTCAGCGACAGGTTGCGCACACCAAACACACCGTCAGCAACGCCCCATGCGGCAGCGACCGGTCGGTCAGATCGCAGCGACTCCAGCGGAATATTCTGCACATGCCACTTGCCTTCCGCGTCATGTCGAACCGTCAGTTCGGAACCGGTCAGCGTGATCGACGAGGGACGTATTGATCCCGCTCGCACCAACTCAACGGCGTCGATCACCACACGTAGCCGATTGGCGCGAATAAGCTCCTGCGCGTTATCCGAGGTGCGTACCACCACGTCGTCGAAAACAAGCTCGGGACCGCGCAGGCGCCAGCGCGCATCCACAGAGCCTACGGTCACCGGAAAGCCAAGAGCATCGGTGGCCGCCGATTCTATGCGCTGTTGAAAATCCGGCAGCAAGGGAACGGCCACCCGGAACAAACCAATAAACAGCGCCAGCAAAACCACCAGAACGGCGAACGTGCCGGCGCTAATGCGCCAGACCCAGCGCCAAAACCCAACGCGCCTGCGAGGGCGTCGGGCATTCGCGGGAGTTGCTTGCTCTTCCGCCATGTTTACATCAACACTACGTCAAACTGCTCGACGTGATAGCTCGACTCGGACTGCACGCGTATCGGTTTGCCAGTATTGATTTCCAACTCAGCGAGCGACGACGATTCTTCATCGAGCAGCAGATCGATCACCTCCTGACTGGCCAGGATCATGAGTTTTTGAAACTCAAACTGCCGGTTTTGTCGCATGATTTCCCGAAAGATCTCATAGACCACGGTTTCGGCGGTTTTTACGTAGCCGCGACCGTTACACACACTGCACGATTCGCACGTGATGTGCTGCAGGCTTTCGCGCGTGCGCTTACGCGTCATTTCAACCAGACCGAGCTGGGTGACTTCCGACACAAAAAACTTGGTTTGATCGCGAGACAGGTACTTTTCCAGTGCCTGCAACACCTGGTGCCGGTGTTCTTCGTCGTGCATATCAATAAAGTCGAGAATGATGATGCCACCCAGGTTTCTTAATCGAAGCTGCCGGGCAATCGCCTGCGCCGCTTCGAGATTCGTCTTGAAAATAGTGTCTTCGAGATTGCGATGCCCAACATAGGCCCCCGTATTCACGTCGACCGTGGTCATAGCCTCGGTTTGATCGATAATCAGGTATCCGCCGGACTTCAGCCCGACCTTGCGATTGAGCGCCTTGTGAATTTCCTCTTCCACGTTGTGAAAATCAAAGAGCGGCCGGTCGCCGGAATAGTGTTCGATCTTGGGAGCGAGTTCGGGAATAAACGTGGCGGCGAAATTATGCATGTCTCGATGGGCATCATCGTTGTCTACGCGAATACGCTCAATATCGGCATTCAACAGGTCGCGGAGTATACGCTCGTGCAAAGGCAGGTCCTGAAACACAAGTTCGGCCGATCCGGCATTGCGGCCACGCTCTTCGACAATATTCCAGAGCTTGGACAGAAACAGCATGTCCGCTCGCAGCGCTTCATATTGCACGCCCTCAGCGGCCGTTCGTACGATATAGCCACCCGGAGTATCAGGCTCGACAAACTGACCAACCGTTTCGCGCAGTCGCTCGCGCTCTTCTTCATCATCAATGCGCGTAGACACGCCGACACCGCTGCCATTTGGCATATAAACCAGATAGCGCGACGGGATCGTGATAAACGTCGTAAGCCTGGCGCCTTTGGTACCTATCGGATCTTTTACGACCTGCACGAGAATAGTATCGCCGTCGCTGAGAAGCTCGCGAATGTTGCCGGAATCGTCTTCCTCATCGACATCACCATTGAGGTTGGGTTTGACGATATCGGACGCGTGAAGAAACGCGGTACGCTCGAGTCCAACTTCGATGAAGGCCGCCTGCATGCCTGGCAGCACCCGACTCACCTTACCGCGGTAAATGTTACTGACCAGTCCTGTTCGACTGGCTCGTTCCATCAGCACTTCCTGCAACACACCGTTTTCAACAATGGCCACCCGGGTCTCGCCCGACGCGACATTAACGAGTATTTCTTCTTTCATACAGTCTCTTTACCCAGCCATGGAATTACACCGAATTCCGAGAGCAATAGTGCCGTTTCACGCACAGGCAATCCCATCACCGAGGAATAGCTGCCGGACAGATTATTAATGAACATAGCCGCCATTCCCTGAACAGCGTAGCCACCTGCTTTGTCGGCCGGCTCACCGGTTCGCCAGTAACGCGCCGTATCAGCCTCCGAAATCTCGCTGAATGTCACCGAGCTTCGGCTCAGTGCATGTCGGCTGTCCGTACCGCTTGTGACGGTAACCGCAGTCAGAACATGATGGGTGCGACCTGATAATTGTGCAAACATTCGCGCGTGATCCTGTTCATCTTCGGGCTTGCCAAAAACGGTGCTATCCAGCACCACTACGGTATCTGACCCGATCACGACGCAGTCGTTGCATTTTGCCAACGCCGCGTGCGCTTTTTCGGCCGCAAGCCGTTGAACATAAGCCTCGGGGCTTTCACCAGGCAGGCGTGTTTCGTCAATAGACGAGGGATGTTGCTCAAAGGAAACGCCGATTTGCCTGAGAAGCTCAGCCCGTCGCGGAGACGCCGACGCCAGTATCACAAGTGGTTGATTCATATATTTATACTACTTGATTTAATGCGGCCGGGAGAACTCGGGGCCGCGATCCTGTCATCAGGCCCTGTGGTAGGGATGGCCGCACCGAAGACTGTTGGCCCGATACAGGGCTTCAACCACCACAACGCGCGCAAGCCCGTGAGGCAGCGTGAGGTCGGACAGCGACCAGGATTCATTGGCGCGGACGCGACAATCCTCAGAAAGACCATCCGGACCGCCAATCAGAAAGGCCAGCGGCCGGGCGTCGAGAAGCTTTTGGTCCAGCCACTGCGCCAGCTTTTCGGTACTGCGCATTTTACCGCCCACATCGAGTGCGATGACCCAGTCGTTGTCGCGCACCTGAGCCAGCAGCGAACGGCCTTCGCTGTCTCTGAAAACGGCAGGGTTGTCCGATCGCGACCGCTTGGCGGTGGCAACTGTGATGACCTGGAAGTTCAGGGGATGTGAGAATCGGCGGGCAAATTCGTCGACAGCGGTGTCGACCCAGGCAGGCATGCGCTTGCCAACGCAAATAACGCGACAGTCCATCGCGTTAGATCAGGGAGCCGCTATCGGTTCGCTGTCGCCTTCAAGGCTCCACAGCTTTTCCAGTTTATAAAAATCGCGCACGCGAGGAAGCATGATGTGCACAACCACATAGGCCAGATCGATAAGCACCCACTCACCTTCCTGCTCACCCTCGCTACCGAGCACCTCGACACCCTGCTGCTTGGCCTGGCGCACGACTTCATCGGCGAGAGATTTAACGTGGCGGTTGGAACGTCCGCTGGCAATAACCATGCGATCAGTAATCGACGTGAGCTTGCTGACATTGAGTACCTGCACGTCCTGCGCTTTGAGTTCGTCCAGAGCCTCTCCCACGAGGCTTACAATTTGTTCGGGTTTTTCTGCATCAGACATCTGATTGTTTACACCGTAAGTTTTCATGCGAATAGCAATCATGCTCGCGCATATAAGCGCGTACCGCATCAGGTATGAGAAACCGCGGGTCGCCGCCACGACAAATGAGTCGGCGCAGTGCGGTGGAAGAAATTTCCAGCTGGGTTACTGCATGCACATAAATTCGTCCTGCTCGTGCAGAATGCAGATCGTCCACCGCATCCGTTCCGCGGTTTTTTAGTAATTCACCCAAAGGACCAGCGTCTGGCGCCTGCCATCCGGGCCTGTGGGCTACTATAACATGCGCCAGCTGCAGAACCTGCTGCCATTGATACCATTTTGGCAAACCCAAAAACGCATCCATGCCCACGATCAGGCACAGTGAGCGCGCAGGAAATTCAGCGCGAAGATCGAGCAACGTATCCACCGAGTAAGACGGTCCGTCGCGATGCAGTTCGCGGTCATCCACCACAAAACCGGGCTGGGAGGCTGTAGCGGCTTTGACCATGCCAAGCCGGTGCTTCGACGCCGTTACCGTGCCTTCCCTATGCGGGGGATCACCGTTGGGCAAGAAGCGCACTTCCGACAGCCTGAGCTGGCGATGCAGCTCAAAGGCCGTTCTCAGATGCCCGTAGTGAATGGGGTCAAATGTGCCGCCAAAAATGCCTATTGGGTCCATAGACTCAGACGCTCCGCTACGCTACGGCCATAAGCGGGGCGTTGTGACTCATCCCCACAATGAGCGCGCGCAATCCGGACCACGCGTTTCCGGGCCCCTGTCCTTTGACGGCCGCATCCGTGGTCGCCGCCAGAGCCAGCAGCTCGTGGGTTCGGCGCGCACTTCCGAGCCGCTGCGCCGCCCGGCCTACGAGCGCTTTACGCGTCGACCAGATTCGCGCGGCGTTCATCGCCGCTTCGGCACTGCCGCCGTGATCGATGGCATAGCAAACGCTCGCCAGAGTGCGAATTTCCCGACTCAGTGCCCACAGTATCAGCACCGGTTCAACGCCTTCCGCTTCAAGGCCGTTCAATATTCTAAGACTGCGTCGGGTGTCCCCAAGGAGCGCGGCGTCTACCAGCTGAAACACATCAAAGCGAGCGCTGTCCGCGACGGATTTGGCCACGTCCTCGGCGCTTACCTGTCCCTCACCGAACTGAAGGCTGAGCTTGGTGATTTCCTGCTGCGCCGCCAGCAAGTTTCCCTGAGACCGGTCGGCCAGCATCAGCACCGCATCGCGGCTGGCTTCCATGCCCTCTTTGCGCAGCCGTCCGGCGATCCACTGGGGAAGCTGCTGCGGGCTCAAAGGCCAGAACTGCACCATGACCCCACGTGTCGTCAGCGCCTTCACCCAGGCGCTCTTCCTGGCACTGGCATCGAGTTTGGGAACGATCACCAGCAGACAGTCGTCATCATGCGTGTGTTTAACCAGATCAACCAAAGCTGCGCTGCCCGCCCGCCCCGGCTTGCCGTTTGGAATGCGTATTTCGGTCAGCTGGCGGTCGTCAAACAGCGACATATTGCTGCCGCCCACGGTGACTTCCGACCAGTCAAACCCACGCTCGACAATGTGCAGATCGCGCCCGCTGAAACCGTCTTCATAGGCCCGTTTGCGCACAGCGTCGCAGGCCTCGCCCACCAGCAAGGGATCGTCACCGCTAATCAAATAGACGGAATCGAGCTGCTGAGACAGGCGACCGGTCAGATCATTGGCTTTGATTTGCATGGGCGGGGTGGCCTTGGGCTGAGGTCGTTCATCAATAATAACCGGGCACAGGCAACGTTGCACCCGTTGCGTCTACATACCCTGCTGGGTTGGCGGGCCAGGCTCTGCAGCGACCGATGGTCAGCGCAGACGACCCGCGAAACCACGATTCCGGTGCCTGTCCTGAGAGACTTGTCCTGAGGGATTCCAGCCCGTTCGGGCCCGCGTTAACCGGTCATCACTCCCCAGAGCTCGCCGATCCCGCCAAACACCCAGCCAAACAGCATGATACCGCCCCAGACGGTGGCCACACCCACACCCATGAGCGCAAGCAGCACCAGAATCATCAGGATCAGGCTGCCCCGCGCCGTCTCGGCCGGACGATCAAGGTAGTTCGACAATAGCTGCACATTGCGGTGATTGGCTTTCCAGCCCATATCAAACAAATCGCCCAGCAGCGGGATAAAACCGACAACCACTTCAACCGCAACGTTCATCACCATCCGCATCAGCGTGAACCAGGGCGCACGCACGCGCATACCCTGAAACAAAATCCAGGTGGACAGCAGACCGCCTATGGCGTCGCCAATCCCAGGCACCAGGCCCACCAGGCTGTCCAGACCGATACGTCGCCGGGTGAACGGTACGCGTATGGAATTATCCAGCAGCCAGGCCAGCTGCTCGAGGTGTTGCCTTCTTTTGCTGGTCGTTTCTTCCACTACCGTGAGTCCCGCAGCGCCCACGTCGGGTTAAGCGACGCGTCAATCAGGCCGTGGCCCTCGAGCCACTCTCGCGCGTCCGCTGCATCACCTTCAAACCACGCTTTGGCTGACCCCAGTCTGAAGGTGTAGCCCCATTCATCCATATCGCTGAGCATACGGGAGCGGCCACACGCTGGCAGCTGGTCGGCCAGCAGTATTTGCAGGAAACACACGCCGTTCTCTTCGTCGTAGTCGCCTCCGGCATTGGTGTCCAGACTGGCCCTCACCTCGGTCGGCATGCACACGTAGTGACAAAGCTCATGGAGCGCCGAGTGCACCGGGGTGTCACCACGAACGTAGAGTCGGTCGCCAACGAGACCGGCTTCACGGTCTCCCCAGTAGGATCCCTGAATGGATTGATCATCATCAAGCCACACGAGTGTCGCGCCAAATCGATTGACCACCGCTTCCAGCTCGCCGCTTTGCAAACGACTGCAAACCAGTACCGGATCGGAGGCTAACCGTGCGCATTCAGTGTGTTTGGGAGCGTTACCTGGCATACCGCGCACGGCGCAGAATAGCCTGCGCCATTTCATCGGCGAGAGCATCGCGCAGCGACTCGTATTCGTGACGCTTGCCGAGAATATCAGTTCTGTCATACGTGTAGTCGCGAGTGAGCGTTAACCGCTGTCGTTCTATGGATGCTTCGTCACCCAGACTTAGCGAGAAGATCACGGTCTGAAAGACTTCATATTCCTCAGGACCGTCGGTGGCCGCAACCGACAGAATGCGCTGACCGTTCTCTTCTTCAATCAATACGATCTGCGACGTCGAGTCCGACGGACTATCCACGACAACCAGCTTGCGCATCAACAGCGCGTTTCGCAACGCTTTATAAACCTGCGTCGAACTGTCGCCCTGAATATGAACGCGGGACATTTGCACCGGCAGCGCGTCGGCTCCGCGCGGCTGAAAACCACACGCAGCCAGCCCCGCCAGAAGCAGAGAGAGCAGGACGCCGTATTTCAGTATCGACCTCATCACGTCGCAACAATATTGACCAGCTTGCCCGGGACCACAATGACCCGTCGTACGGTCTTTCCGTCGATAAACCTGGCTGCGTTCGGCTCATTCAGCGCGGCCTTTTCCAGCTCGTCTTTGCTTATGTCGCTCGCCACTTCCAGCTTGCCGCGAAGCTTGCCGTTAACCTGCACGACAATCGATACCGTATCGGAAACCAGCAGCGACTCATCCACCTCAGGCCACCGGGCGTCCATCAGGTCGGTCGGGTTGCCAAGCTCCTGCCACCACTCGTGACACGCATGCGGGATGATCGGCGTCAGCATCAGCACAATGGCCTCCAGCGCCTCATGAACCACGGCATCATCACCGGGCGCGTAGCCGGTCTCTTCGATGTTCATCTGTTTCCAGGTCAGGTTTGTGAATTCGCGAATGGCCGCGATCGCCGTATTGAACGTGTGACGACGCTCGTAGTCGTCCCGAGTCTTCAACAGCGTTTTGTACATGGCCTGGATCAGCGCCTGCTGGCTTGCCGAAAGCTCGGCCGGCCGGGTCGCGCCGGTGGCACCACGCGACACGTGAGTAAACAGCATGCGCCACAGTCGTTTAACAAAGCGCGCCGCGCCTTCCACCCCTGATTCAGACCAGTCCAGAGACTGTTCCGGCGGTGCATCCGACATCATGAACAATCGCAGCGTGTCCGCACCGTATTTGTCAATCATCGGCTGCGGGTCCACGGTATTCCCTTTGGACTTGGACATCTTGGCGCCGTCTTTGAGCACCATGCCCTGAGTCAGCAAACGCTTGAAAGGCTCGTCAATGGTGACCATGCCCTTGTCTCGCAGCAGGCGGGTAAAAAACCGCGCGTAGAGCAAGTGCAGTATCGCGTGCTCAATGCCACCAATATACTGATCGACCGGCAGCCAGTAGTTGGCGCGATCATCGAGCATCGTTTTGTCCTGATCGAACGACGCAAACCGGGCGAAATACCACGAGGATTCAACGAACGTGTCGAAGGTATCCGTATCGCGCTTCGCGTCCTTGCCACACGACGGACAGGCCACGTTAACGAATTCAGGCATGCGCCCCAGCGGCGATCCCGTTTCATCAATCGTAACGTCTTCAGGAAGACGCACTGGCAGATCTTCAGCCGGCACGGGTTGAGCACCGCAGTCGCCGCAATGAATGATAGGCACAGGTGCGCCCCAGTAGCGCTGGCGCGAGACACCCCAGTCGCGAAGGCGATAATTCACCCGACGATTGCCCGTTCCCGCCTGCTCAAAGCGATCCGCGAGTGCGTTAAACGCTTCGTCGTAATTCATGCCATCGTAGTCACCAGAATTAATCAGGCGACCACGTCCGGTAAAGGGCGCTTTGTCGAGATTAATGTCTTCCTCGTCGCTTTCAATAACCTGCCTGATCGGCAGGTCATACTTGCGAGCAAACTCATAGTCGCGTTCGTCGTGACCGGGAACCGCCATGACGGCACCGGTGCCGTAGCCCATCAGAACGAAGTTGGCGACCATCACAGGCACGCGATCACCCGTGACCGGGTGCACGGCTTCTATGCCGAGCGGCATGCCCTTCTTTTCCATGGTTTCCATAGCCGCTTCGGACGACTGTACCTTGGCGCACTCGTCAAGAAAGGCCGAAATACTCTCCGAGCTTTCCGCGGCCTTCAGCGCTAGCGGATGCTGTGCCGCGACGGCCAGGTAGGTAACGCCCATGAGCGTATCCGGTCGGGTCGTAAACACGGCCTGGGGTCCGAAACCCGGAATATCAAATTCAATCTCCAGACCTTCGGATCGACCGATCCAGTTAGTCTGCATGGTCTTGACCGCGTCGGGCCAGCCCGGCATGTCATCACTCAGGGCTTTGAGAAGTTCATCGGCATAGGCCGTGATACGCATGAACCACTGACTGATTTCCTTGCGCTCAACCACCGTTCCGCAACGCCAGCAGCAGCCGTCTTCTACCTGCTCATTGGCCAGCACGGTCTGATCGACGGGGCACCAGTTAACCGGCGCGACTTTTTGATACACAAGATCGCTTTTAAACAGCTCGGTGAACAGCCATTGTTCCCAGCGATAGTAATCAGGCGTGCAGGTCGCCAGTTCACGTGACCAGTCAAAGGCAAAACCCAGGCGCTGAAACTGCCCGCGCATCTGCTCAATGTTGGCATACGTCCACTGAGCCGGAGGCAGGCCGTGCTTGATCGCAGCATTTTCCGCCGGCATGCCAAAGGCATCCCACCCCATGGGCTGCATCACGTTTTTCCCCAGCATGCGCTGGAAACGACTGATGACATCACCGATGGTGTAATTGCGCACATGGCCCATGTGCAGCTTGCCGCTGGGATACGGAAACATGGACAGGCAATAAAACTTCTCGCGGTCCGGATCTTCAACCGCCCGGTACGTTTGCTGCTGTTCCCAAAAGGCCTGGGCGCGGATCTCGATATCGGCCGGATCGTACTGTTCTTTCATCAGGTTATCATCGCAGGTTAATCAGCGGCACAGGATACCAAGGCGTGACCTGTAAGCAAACGTCAGCGACGTCTTCGCAGCCCGGTCACGCTAGCGAAAAACGCCAAAACGACCATGGGCCAGTCGCCCCAATGCATATAGGGCGTGTAGCCGCGCATACCCGGCACGGTCGCGGTCAGCACGTACGGCTCAAACTGCGGCGACTGTTCGACGACCCGCCCATACCGGTTAATGACCGCCGAAATACCGTTATTGGTTGAACGGAGCATGTAACGACCCACTTCGGAAGCCCGGGTACGCGCAATTTGCAGGTGCTGATGCGGCGCCAGCGACCCGCCAAACCAGGCGTCGTTGCTCACATTCACCAGCAAGCTGGAACCGGGCGCCATTTCCAGCATGACGTCGCTGAACACATCTTCGTAGCAGATTGAGCCGGCAATCGTCTGCCCCGCCAGCGAGATGGCCGGCTGACCATCTTCGCCCGGACTGAAATTCTGATAGGGCAAATTCATCAGGCGCATCTGGTTTTTAACGAATCCGGGCACCGGAAAATATTCGCCGAACGGCACCAGATGTCGTTTTCGATACACGGCATTGGTTGAACCAAACGCCGACAGTGAATTAAAGCGCGCGTCGAGTTCCTGATCGTACTCCACGGTACCGATCAGAAATTCCGTGGTGTTCTCCGAGGCGATGCGCTCGAGTTCGTTCCAAAGCGGCGCCAGATGATGCTTGTACCGGGGAATGGCGGCTTCAGGCCAGATAATCAGGTCGCTGTCGAGGTGCTCCATCGTTAATCCAACGTACAGGTTGATCGTAGGCTCGAGCTGCTCTGGCAGCCATTTGATGTCCTGCGGAACCGAGCCCTGAACCAGACTGGCGGTCAGCGACGTGCCGTCTTCCTCGGTCCATTTTACGTGCGCCAGAGCCAGCCCGACGGCCCACAAGATGCCTGCCGCGACGACCTGGAGCAGCGTACCGCGA